>JBDSBG010000129.1:0-42976 GCA_039921685.1 Ferruginibacter sp. | reverse complement strand
CCCCGACCTTGGCAAGGTCGTGCTCTACCAAATGAGCTACTTCCGCGGAAACGTTCAAAAGGTTTCAAAGGGTTAAAAAGTTTAAGAGGTTATTAAACCTATGGAACTTTTTATACGTATTAAACCTATTAAACTTTTAAAAGAACTAATTCCCTTTTTTGGGATTGCAAAAATAAGGGTTGTTGCCTGAAAAAAATAAACTTTTATTTGTATTTCGGATTGTACAATGTATTCTCTGGCACTTCTACCTTTGGATGGCCTTTGTAACGATGAGCATACATACTGTAACAGCCGCCTAATACAAAAGCAACAATTAAAAAAACCTGGCAAAACCAGATAAAACGGGAAGAAGACACCCAGTTGTGAGCAAAATCTTTACCTTGATTCTCTAGCGTTTCCTGCTGCATATTATATAATTTTCGGAGCAAAAATAAGGCGTTCTCGTTAAAAATAATTATTTGCTGCTAATAATTTCTAAAAAGGTCTTTTTCCTTTTGATAAAATAATCCCACACGATACAACCTTGGTACCATCCTGCAACATTTGTATTTATCCTTTTGACTTTAACTGGAGGTTTACCGAAAAGTAGCCATCTCTGAAAATGAAGGTGGGCTTTTAAAATTGCCATGAAGTATCCAACATCGCCACTCAATAACCCCTTCCATCCTGCCACTGCATCAAGCAGCATTCGAACTGGAACTTTCCATAAAGCTGTTTGCCAGGAAAGGTTTTTATAGATCATGATCAGGTTGTTCCTGAAATTGAGAAACGTTTTCCGGCTGTTACCCTTTGGTAAAGTTCCACCACCAACATGATAAACCACAGATGCAGGTTCAACAAATATTTTATATCCCGATAACTGCAAGCGCCAGCAAAGATCAATTTCCTCCTGGTGTGCAAAAAAGTGTTCATCGAATCCTCCCATTGAATGATACAAATTTGACCTTATAAACAGCGCCGCACCACTTGCCCAAAAACAAGGCCGGGCATCATTATATTGCCCCTGATCTTTTTCACAGGTATCAAAAACCCTTCCTCTCATGAAAGGATAGCCGAAGTTATCCATCCAGCCCCCACTTGCGCCGGCATATTCAAACAATGTTTTATTATGAAATGCCAGGATCTTTGGCTGGCAGGCGGCGATCAGGTGATCGGTTTCCATCAATGCGATAATTGGTTTTACCCAATCCCTGGTTACCTCCACATCACTGTTCAGCAAAACATAATAATCGGCTTCTACCTGTTTCAATGCAAGATTATATCCTTTTGCAAATCCATAATTTGATTCGTTGTTAATGATCTCGATGTCGGGGAAATTCTTAGTGAGGAAAACAATTGAATCATCTGTTGAAGCATTGTCTGCAACAATCACACGTTTATTTTCATATGCCGTATTCAGTACAGAAGGAAGAAACTTTTCAAGGAAAGCTTTTCCATTCCAATTCAAAATCACGATCGCAACAGAAGGAAGTATTTTTAGATCCGTCATATTATTGATGGGCAATGATTTTTTTTGAAGCAGCTTTTTTGGTTCACAGGGAAAAGGAGTTCTTGCGGAATTTTCAGGCACTTAACTTTTTTAACTCTTTGCGATTACTCATTTGACTTGTGACAAACACAAACTTAACTCATTTCTTTTTTCTCTTTCCGATTTCTTATTTTTACGAATGTTTCCTCAATTCTTCAACTGGCGCACTACCCTGGCAATCGCAGCAATTGCAATTGTTACTGTAACGATCTTCTATTCAAATTTTTTATCGAAGAAAATCGCTGCAGATGAAAAACAGAAGATAGAACAATGGGTACAGGCAGTGAATGATATAAATGATCCAGGCATTACTTCGGTAACACTTGCGAGTAAGATCCTCACAGAGAACAGCAGGGACATTCCGATGATCACGGTAACAGAAAACGATAGCATCCTTGATCATTATAATTTAGATTCCTCGAGGATACTTTCAGAAAAAAATTACCTGCGTGACAAACTTGCCGAATTAAAAAAAACGTATGAACCTATTGTTTGGAAAAATCCCGCGAACCCATCACAAAATAATCGGGTTTATTATGGGGAATCATCATTACTTAAACAAATCAGGTATTTCCCCCTGATACAGTTACTGGTGGCATCGCTTTTCATCATTGTTACATTAATCACCATCAGCACAAGGAATAAAAGCACCCAAAACCAGGTATGGGCAGGTATGGCCAAGGAAACAGCCCACCAGTTAGGCACGCCGCTTTCTTCACTTCAGGGCTGGGTCGAAATGTTGAAAGATACCCATGGCAACGAAAAGATAGCGATTGAAATGAGCAAGGATGTGGAACGTTTAAAACTGGTAAGCGACCGGTTTGGAAAAATAGGCAGCACGCCACAATTAGAGGAACATGATATTTTGCTTCAGGTCAACAATATGGTTGCTTACATAAAAAGAAGGTCGCCGGATAAAGTAAATTTTAATGTAAAAAACGCTTCGGGTGGCGAAATCATTGCAATGATCAATGCGCCGCTTTTTGATTGGGTGGTAGAAAATTTATTAAAGAATGCTCTCGATGCCATGGACGGGCACGGCAGCATACAAGTTATTCTGAAAAATGAAGCTGCGCAGCTTATCATTGATGTAACTGATACAGGTAAAGGTATCAGCAAAAAAAATATTCCGAATGTTTTTAAGCCCGGTTTTACAACAAAAAAACGTGGCTGGGGCCTTGGGCTTTCCCTTAGCAAACGCATTATTGAACAATACCACAAAGGTGAATTGTTTGTAAAGAACAGTGAACCGGGAAAGGGCACAACATTTCGGATTGTTTTGAAGAAGTAATTTATTGGTTGATAATTTCCACCCGGTCAACTTTATTAGTCTTATCAACTGCATGTTATTTATTTATCCCCTAAATTTGCGTTCTCTCAAAAATGCGGCGATGGCGAAATTGGTAGACGCACTACTTTGAGGTGGTAGCGCCCGAAAGGGTGTGGGAGTTCGAATCTCCTTTGCCGCACAAGCGATAAACAGGATATAAATTGTTTATCGCTTTTTTTATTTTGTATTAGCAACCAAGTAATACCAATTAGAAAACTACTTAAATATTAAAATCTTAATACTTTCATTATACGAATCAACCGCTGTCGGGGTTTGCAACCGCCGACAGGGTTTAACTACGGCCGAAGGGGTTAACCCGGCGAAGTATTTGCAACCGACAAAGGATTAATCGGATGACTGGCCTTCTACTCAACAATTTGTTTTGCTCCCGCCGTTGGTTTTTCCATACATGCCACATATTAGTTGCATAAATAAATGAAAAAAAATATGCTGTTTTTTTACATCATAATAAACAACATCATTTTTTATGCACAAGATTTTATTTTCCCGGAAACTAACAACAAAAGATCACGTAAAGATCCTGAAGTCACTATTAATTATTGTTAATGCAGCTACGCTAACCCTGTATCTATTTTTAAGAATACTTTTTTATAACACACCTATTTCACTCAATGACGACCTGGTTGCATTATTTAAAACTGTTTTAATTGGTTCTCTCTCTGCCATTGCGGTCTCTGCAGTGCTTGTTGTTATCGAGATCATCGATCTGATCCTGTTACAAAGAAAAGCGAATTTATTTCCCGCCTTGAAATATGCCAGTGTCGCCATCTTTACAATGTTGGTATTTTACCTGGCAGGTTGCAAAGCACATTTCCTCACCAGGATTCATAAGGATGGTAACACAGGAATGGTTACTTCTTATGAAAATCTAGAACCGGGAAATAGTTTGTTGCTGATGAACAATGAAGTATTGGATCATACTGATATTCCGCTGGGTGATAATTTTGTTTTGATCAATGATGATGTGAAAGGACTGACTGAAAAAGATGGAAGGGTTTCGGCAGGTTGCAAGCTTGTGATCACTGATAAGCAAGGAAAAAGCATTTTATCTGAACCCGACCTTTTTAAAGGAGAAGATATATTCACGAAAGAAAAAGCGAAATGCCTCAGGTGCACAATATCCACTGGCAAGCCAATGAACCGGGATGAAGATTATGACGTTGCAGTTACCTTCTGGGATAAATATGGAGATGGTAAAATAGAAAATAAATTTTCTGTGCGGATGGTGGAGCAGCCATGATGGGGGATAAGGGATGCGGGATAAGGGATACTGGATGCGGGATAAGGGATACTGGATGCTGGATGCTGGATGCGGGATGCGAGATGAGGGATACTGGATGCTGGATACTGGATACGGGATACGGGATACGGGATACGGGATGCAGGATCATAGCTTTCTCTTACGATCCTACATCCCGTATTTGGTATCTCCGATATCACATCCCGTATCCCGCAACTCCAATCCCGCATCTCGCATCCCTGATCCCGCATCCCCCACCCCGTATCTCGTTTTTATTAATTAATTTGCCAAAAAACCTAAATGGCAAACGACATAAAGTGTCCAAACTGCGGGCATGTATTTGATGTGGAAAATGTACTGGCGGCAGATATTGAACTACGATACAAACAGGAATTCCAGGATAAACTGCAAAAGTCTTTAAGTAAAGTTGAAGATGAAAAGAAAAAACTGGAAGCTGACCAATTGCAATTCGAAGAAAAAAAGAAAAAAGAAAACGAAATTTTTTCCCAAAAACTACAGCAGGAAAGACAAAAATTAGAAACAGAGATCCAGGAACAACTAAGGAAAAGTATTTCATCCGACTTTGAGAACCGGTTCAAATTGTTACAGCAAAGCGAAGCAGATAAAGAAGAAAAATTAAAGGAAGCAAGGAAAAAAGAATTGGTTTTTCTTCAAAAAGAACAGCTGTTAATTAACAAAGAGGCTGAACTTGAACTCACCCTGCAAAAAAAATTACAGCAGGAAAGAACGGCGATTACTGAACAGGTACGAACCCTGGAGACAGAAAAAAACTTACAAAAGGAAACGGCATACCAGTTGAAATTAAAAGAAATGCAAATGCAACTGGATGAACAAAAAAAACTTGCAGAAGAAATGAGAAGGCGGGCTGAGCAGGGCTCAATGCAGCGCCAGGGAGAAGGGCAGGAATTATTACTGGAAGAAATCTTGAAAGAAATTTTCCCTTTTGACCGGTTAGAAGAAGTAGGCAAAGGAGTGGAAGGTGCCGATTGCATACAAGTGGTACGTAACAATGCAGGCAAAGAATGCGGCAAAATCATTTATGAAAGTAAACGCACAAAAGCATGGAGCAATCACTGGGTGGACAAATTAAAAGCGGATATGCGTAGCAGTGGTGCTGACGTGGCAATTCTTGTTACCCAGGTATTTCCAAAAGACATGGATCGCTTTGGTGAAAGAGATGGCATCTGGCTTTGCAGCTTCAACGAAGTGAGCAGTGTTGCCCGTTTGATAAGAGATGGTATTATCAAAATATACGAGATCCAGAAAAGAGAAGAAAATAAAGGCGATAAAATGCAACTGCTGTATAATTATTTAACAGGCAATGAATTTAAAGGGCAAGTAGAAGCAATCGTTGAAGGATTTATGTCGATGAAGCAGGGCATTGCAAAAGAGAGAATTCAAATGGAAAAGATATGGAAGGAAAGAGAAAAGCAATTGGAAAAAGTATTAATGAGTACAAGTGGAATGTATGGCTCGGTGAAGGGAATCGCCGGTGCTTCAATTGGTGATATTCCTTTACTTGATGGAGACAGTGAGCCCGGCAACCTTTTAGAAAACTGATTGCTCCATGCCGCAGGATACCATATGGCTCAATGACAGCAGAACTGAATATATGCTTCAATCTTCCATTGATTCTGCACTGGCTACAACAACAAATCATTCCCTGACTAACGACGCTGCTGAAACGTTTAAAGAAAAAAGTGAACGATACTCCGGTTATGCATTTCCCCTTACGTTAATCATTTTAGGTGTGCTTTGGTTACTTGTAAAAAAACTGAATCCCAACGACCACACCTATACAGAGATTGGCTCAGGAAGCAACGATGATTATCCTTCTGACGAGGATGAGAGATATCCTGCATCCAATCGTGGCGCATCAATAACTGTTGCCGACCCATGCCTGTGTTATAAAGGAAATGAACTGAATTTTACGAATGCCGAACTGGCAAGGATATTAAATAAAAGAGCTACCTTTTTTTCCAGGCTTAATCCTTTTGAAAAAGAAAGATTCATTAAAAGGCTACAGTTCTTCATTGCAAAAAAAACATTTTATATTCATGATAGCAGTGGCTTCAAAGAAATGCCGGTTCTAATCAGTGCTTCTGCTATTCAATTAAGTTTTGGTTTAGAAAATTATTTACTCCCTGGCTTTCCTTTTATTCATATCTACCCGGAAGCTTTTGTACGAATTGACCACAGCATAAGATTCCTGGAAGGCAATGTATCCGGGGATTGTATTAATATTTCCTGGAAATATTTTTTGAACGGCTTTGAAATCCCCGACGATGGACAAAATGTTGGGTTGCATGAAATGGCCCATGCTTATTATTTTCAAAACTTTCATTGCGAGGAATGTGAGGACCCTAAGTTTAAAGAAGAATATTTAGTATTTGAGTCAACCGGCGATAAAGTTTTTAGAAAAGAAGCAGAACCAGGTAACGATCTTTATTCAAATTATGCAATGACAAATTTTCAGGAATTCTGGGCAGAAACGGTTGAGATCTTCTTTGAGAAACCCATCCAGTTAAAGAACAATTACCCGGAATTGTATCACACTGTGCGTACAATTTTAAACCAGGATACAATGGGAAAGCAGTTATGAACTGAGAGCGCTTTAAGTTTGAAAGCTGTCATGCTGGTGTAGTTTTCTCTGTAAATCGTTTTTCGGCAAACGTTTGAAGTACAGATATCTCGTCCCTACGGGACTTGAGTTTTCGGGTATGTTGCTGTATACCCATATCATGTCCCTACGGGACACGACATTCCAGCGTTGTTGACGAAAATTAATATCATCTCCCAACGGAGCTTGATATGCCGGTTGTCCTACTTTATAACCATACCATCTCACGACGGGACTCAACATTTTGGCTGTATTACCATATAATATCCCTACGTTACTTGAGAATCCGGTTGTATCGATGTATATACCCATCATGTGCCGAAGGGACTCGCCATTCAGTTGGTATAGATGTATGAACATATCATGTCATGACGGGACTTGAAATTAGATTGCAGGCATAACCTTCTGTTGTCCCGTCGGCAACTGAATTCTGATGCGTTGATGTGTAGCAAACAGCAAATGACTTGTAGCCTCTCCCCTGCCGCTTGTAGCTTTTTTTCCTTAATTTCGCCCATTATTTTAGAACTTTAACTTAACCAAACAAGCATATTATGAGAAAAACGCTACTATTATTGGGCATGCTAATCAGCAGCAGCCTGCTCTTTGCGCAACAAACCTACACCGTTAAAGTAACCGATTCAAAAACGGGAAACCCTGTAGCCAATGCATCAGCAACAGTGAAAGCCACGCGGAAAGGTGCCACTTCAAATAGCGATGGTATTTTAAAAATAGAAGCAAAAGAAAAAGATGTACTGGAAATAACCAGCATTGGATACGCTGCAAAACTGATCACACTTGGTGCCGGCACGGATGTTTTTGTTAGCCTGGATGCTACTTCAGTTGATCTTGGCGATGTGGTGGTGCTCGGTACAAGAGGTGCTCCAAGAGCAAAAACAGAAACTGCAGTACCCGTTGACGTTATTAAGATAAACCAGGTTGGTTTGCCAACTGCCAAAACGGATCTTACTTCTGTTCTGAACATGGCGGCTCCATCTTTCAATTATAATAAACAAACGGGCGCCGATGGTGCCGATCACGTTGACCTTGGAACATTAAGAGGCCTTGGCCCTGATCAAACGCTTGTTTTAATAAATGGCAAGAGACGCCACACAACAGCGTTTGTTGCATTATTTGGAACAAGAGGCAGAGGCGCTTCAGGAACTGATCTGAATTCATTTCCGCAGGCTGCGGTTGACAGGTTGGAAATTTTACGTGATGGTGCTTCTGCACAATATGGTTCTGATGCGATCGCCGGCGTAATAGATATCATCTTGAAAAGAGATGTAAATCATTTAACCATTAACGGTGGATGGAGCGGTTACTATGATGACAAAAACAATTCTATTTACCACGAAAAAAATGCTAACCCTTATTATTACAGTCACCCCATTGACGGAGGCACCTTCACGGCATCTTTGAATCATGGTTTTCGTATTGGTAAAAGAGGCGGTTTTTTCAATTATACATTGAGCTTTCTTACACAGGCAAAAACCTTCAGGCAGGCTGATACAGCCAACTGGAAGACCGATAGGAATTCAGTCCCCTTCTTAAATGAAAGCCGCAGGGCTTTTGGGGATGCTTCAATAAAAACAGGTGGAGCGATGTTTAACATGGAAATTCCAACCTGTAAAAGCGGCAGCACCACTTTTTATTCTTTTGGAGGTTATAATTATAAAGCAGCTGACGCTTATGCGTACACGAGAAACCTGAGCAGGAATCCGGAGCGTTTCCCTGTTGATACAGATGGCAATCTTATCTTCGATCCCGAGATCATGCATAAGACAAAAGAAGGGGAAATCTATTATAACCCTCATATACAAACGCATATACAGGATCTATCCTTTGCTGCAGGTATCAAAAGCAAATACCATGGCTGGAACCTGGATCTGGGGAATGTGATCGGCAAAAATGATTTTCATTATTATGGTGATAAAACTTTCAATGCTTCCATGATCATGGTTAACGGAACAGCACCACAAACGCATTTTGATGATGGTGGTTTCGATTTTATACAGAACACCGCTACCCTTGATATCAGCAGGTCATTTGCAAATATTGCCAACGGCCTGAATCTTGGATTTGGTGCTGAATACAGGTATGAAAGATATTCGATCTATGGTGGCGAAAGAGCTTCATACGATAGCTATAACAAGGATTCTTTTTATTATGCAGCTGTTGGCGGTTACCTGACCCCCGCAGCCGGATCACAGGGTTTCCCTGGATTTGAACCGGTATCAGATGGTACAATAAAAGATCGCAGCAACATTGGTTTATATGTGGATGCAGAACTTAATGTCACCAACAAATGGTTGGTTGACGGAGCTGTACGTTTCGAAAATTATACAGATTTCGGTTCTGTAGCCACTTATAAATTTGCAACACGATATAAGATCCTTTCTAACTTTAACTTCCGTGGATCTGTAAGCACTGGTTTCAGGGCTCCATCATTACAACAAATAAATTTCAGCAATACACTTACTTCTTTTGTAAATGGCGAACTTGTACAATCACGTATTATCCGCAACGGTACCAGCGAAGCAAGGGCTGCAGGTATCCAGGATCTTAAAGAAGAAAAATCTTTAAATGCAAGCGTTGGTTTTTCATGGAAGCCAATGAAGGGATTAACAATTACTGCTGATGGTTACATGGTTAAAATAAAAGACAGGGTTGTATTATCGGGCTTATTCCCTTCTACTGTTGTTCCTGGAATTGACCCTTCAATTTCTACCGTTCAGTTTTTTGTGAATGCAGTTAACACAACCAATTATGGCCTGGATATCGTTGTGGACTATACGAAGACCTGGGGCAAAAACAGGATCACTGCATTACTTGCAGGTAATATCCAGGATCTGAAGTTGGATGCCATTCACGTACCTGCGCCGTTGAACACGAATGAATTGGATCGTAAGACTTTTTATAGCGACAGGGAAGTAGCATTCCTTAAAGCATCTGCACCAAAACAAAAAGCAAGTTTCAGCCTTGAATACGGCCGCAAGAAATTCGGAATAGGCACGCATATCAATTATTTTGGCAAAATTGTGCTAATGGGTTTTGGAGACGCTACGGATCAGAATCCTAACTATTCAGGGATCAATCCGCAGGTGCCTTCTGATATTGATGGAACACTGGTACCAGAAGTATTTAATTACAATGCTAAAATAACCACAGATGCATTTGTATCATACAAACTGGCAAAGCAACTAACGGTATTTATTGGTGCGGATAATATTTTCAATGTTCATCCTAATCTTGGTTTAAACCAACAGGCAAAACAATACAGTCCCGACAACGAATCAGGTGGAGCATGGGATTCTGTACAAATGGGATTCAATGGCAGAAGGTTGTTTGGAAAGATCTCCATTAATTTCTAAACGCAGTTAGAAACTTCATAAGTTTAATGTTCAAAAGGTTTAAGAGGTTCATACTTCTTAAACCTTTTGTAATTTCGGGATCATCAACCATCAAACATGAAAACATACTATTGTTATTTTTTACATCTCGCTTTCTTTTTATTGATAACGACATCTTCTTTTTCTCAAAACAAGATCGTTGTTTTTCAGTCTGATTTCGGGTTGAAGGATGGAGCCGTTTCCGCCATGAAAGGAGTTGCAATGGGTGTGGATACAGGCCTCAAATTATTTGACCTTACACATGAAATTCCTGCATATAATATTTGGGAAGCTGCCTATCGCCTTGAACAAACTGTACCTTACTGGCCTGCAGGTACGGTGATTGTTTCTGTTGTTGATCCCGGTGTGGGAACCAGCCGTAAATCGGTTGTTTTGAAAACCAATGCGGGACATTTTATCGTGACCCCCGATAATGGTACGCTTACATTGATTGCAAAATCAGAAGGCATTGCTGAAGTAAGAGAAATTGATGAGAAGGTTAATCGCCGAACCGGTTCTGAAAAATCATATACGTTTCATGGAAGAGATGTGTATGCATACACTGCTGCAAGGCTTGCTTCAGGTGCGATAGGCTTTGAACAGGTTGGGCCCTTATTGCCCAACAATGTTGTAAGTATTGAATACCAAAAAGCTGTTCTTGAAAATAAAAAAATAAAAGGAACGATTTCGATACTAGACGTTCAATACGGAAATTTATGGACGAATATTCCTGATGATCTTTTTGGCCAGCTCGGGCTAAAGATTGGAGATATGCTGCACGTAACTATTTATCACAATAAGATAAAGGCTTACGAAGCAGATATGCCTTATACAGCAACTTTTGGTGCTGTTGCAAAAGGAAAACCACTCGCCTATCTCAATAGTTTATTACAGGTTTCATTTGCGTTGAACCAGGGAAGTTTTTCGGGTGTCCATCATGTTTATAGCGGAAGTGAATGGACGGTGGAAATAAGGGGTAAGAAATAAGAAATAACTAATAAGGAAGGATTAAGTGACGATCCACGTGAGGATATTCGCATTAAACAACAATCCATTTACAAAAATTTTTTGGGCGGATCCTTTTTTGAAAATACAATGGGCAACAAATTCATTTGAACTAACTTCTATTTGATCAATGATCAAATGCTCTTTAAAATCAACTTTACCCAATCCATACCATTTGAACATTGCTTCCTTAATGCTCCAACAGAGCGTGATCAGTTGAACATAGAATATTGATTGAACATTGAACATCAAGCGTTGTGTATTGAATATTTCTTCAATAAGCTCCATTTCATCCGAAGTCAAAAATTTATCTCTGATCCTCCCAGCTTTTTCAGAGACAACTTCTATGTCCGTCCCTACCCTGTTCACCGAACTCACGATTACTGCAGCATAATCCCCACAATGTGAAATTGAAAAATGATAGGCTTCATTTGGAAGAAATGGTTTTTTCGTATCAGCAACCTCGATCAGCTCCAATGGAAAGTCGTCAAATAGTTCTGTAAGCAAATAGCGACCGGCAAGATGCTGCAATCTTTTATGGGGATGTGTGATCTCTTTTTGCAGCGGGACTTTCTTCAAAAAAAAATCTTCTGCTTCAGCAATATGCCAAACGGCTAATTTTGTGGACTCGTTGATATTTTGTTGATAAACCAAAGGCATAGGCCAGGCGATAACAGCTAATTGATGGTTGAAAATTTTACTTTTACAAATTAACGATAACCAATTTAGAAATGATCTTAAGTGACCAACGAATACTGGAAGAAATAGAAAAAGGAACCATTAAAATTGAACCCTATACCCGGGATTGCCTCGGCAGCAATAGTTATGATGTTCATTTGGGTAAACACCTCGCCACATACGAACATGCTGAACTTGATGCAAAAAAACACAATACCATCAAACATTTTGAAATACCTGATGATGGGATCTTGCTATTACCGCATATGTTTTATCTCGGCGTTACCGAAGAGTACACGGAAACACATGCCCACGTCCCTTTCCTTGAAGGCAAATCTTCTACCGGCCGGCTGGGTATCGACATTCACGCTACCGCTGGAAAAGGCGATGTAGGTTTTTGTGGCAACTGGACCCTTGAGATTTCTGTAAAGCAACCTGTGAGGGTATATAAAGGTATGCCGATAGGCCAGCTCATTTATTTTCCTGTTGACGGCGAGATACTGGTTAAATACAACCAAAAGAAGAATGCAAAATACAGTGGCCAACCAAACAAGCCAGTCGAAAGTATGATGTGGAAGAATAGTTTTTAACCAGGCTTATGAGCGGTGATAAATTGTAGGCAGTTGCACTAACCCTGTCGGCGGTTGCAAACCCCGACAGCGGTTAAATCGAAACTAATTTTCATTATAGCATTTTATTTTACAAACGGCATTCATCCCTCCAATAAATTCCCTTCTTTTGGTAAAACAAAAAAATCATGATAAGGCTAACCTACGTTTTGTTCCTAATAATTGCTTTTCTCAACGTTTCTGCACAAACGGAAGGAACTACTAACAACGGCGATGCAAAAATATATTATCGTGTATTCGGCACCGGTAAACCAATCCTCATCATCAATGGTGGCCCGGGGATGAATAGCAATGGTTTTGCGGAACTTGCGCAGAGATTGTCTTTTAACAATCAAACCATCATTTACGACCAGCGGGGAACGGGGCAATCTACATTAGATAAAATAGATTCTTCCACCATTACCATGAAACTAATGGCAGAGGATATTGAAGCATTAAGAAAACATTTGAACATAAAAAGCTGGATCGTGCTTGGCCATTCATTTGGCGGCATGCTCGCCTCCTATTACGCTGCCGAATACCCGAAGCGCATTGATGCAATGATTCTTTCTTCTTCAGGTGGAATTGACCTCGATTTATTAACTTATGTGCAGGAAAGTATCAATTCAAGATTAACTGCAACAGAATACAAAGAAGTAAATTTTTGGACAACAAAGATCAGCGACGGTGATACAACACATGCAACACGATTAAAGAGAGGGATGGCCCTTGCTCCCGCTTACGTCGTAAATAAAAAAAATACCGCCACCATTGCCGAACGGCTTACACAAGGCAATACACTGATAAATGAGCTTATCTGGAGTGACTTGCGTAAAATAAAATTTGATTGCAGCAAAAAACTGGCTGACTTTAAAAAGCCTGTACTGATCATTCAGGGAAAGGAAGATGTTGTGAAAGAAAGAACGGCTTTAAAAGCGCACGAGGTCTTAAAAAACTCAAGAGTCGTTTTATTGGAAAGATCAGGTCATTACGGATGGTTAGATGCTCCACCCGATTACTTTAAAGAAGTGAATGAATTTGTTTCTGCAATCAGGTAGCAGATCAAATATCCTGACTCAAGCATGCAACCGTAATAGTAAGGATCTAATTCAACTTCCAGATATGATAATTTAAAACTGTAGCAAAACTTACCCAACATATATATGGGGCCATTAACCATGCTGCCGAAACCGAAATCCTTTCAAACCACAAAGTGGTAAGCAGGATCATAGCAAGAAGGAGTATAATATCAGCAAGTGCCCATCCCGGCTGCTGACAGCCGAAGAAAATAAACGACCATAAAAAATTCAGGACTAGCTGTATTGAATAAAAGAGGATTGCAATTTTTTTAAGTTTAGTTTCAACATTCGCTTTCCAGACAATATAAAAAGCAAGACCCATCAAAATGTATAGGGTAGTCCAAACAGGTGCGAATATCCAATTCGGTGGATTAAAAGACGGCTTTTGTATCGTTGTAAACCAGCCATTCACAGAGCCAGCTGTAAAATACCCGCTTATTGCCCCAACGAGCAATGGAATGCCCAGGGAAATAATAAGTTTCAAATAAGATTTCATATATCGCCAATTAACAAAGAACCAGGTAAGATTGTTCAATGTAACCATTACCTAAATCCTGCCAAACTTATATTAGGCTCCAGGCTGTGGGGTTTCCAGGAGTTTGAAGCCGTCTCATTGTAAAACCGGTGTAACAACGGAAAATTCGTAAACTATATTTTTTTGAACTTTTTATAGTAGGAGATAATAAAAGTAGTTACTTCATCATAACTCAACAGCCCCTGTGGCTGACTGTTACTTTCCAAATACTTTCCATAAATCCATCTTATAACTGGTTCTACCGGGCTATGATGTTTCCGGTTGAATTCAACCCATTCCTTAAGATCGGCTTTTACAGCAGGATCAAGGTCTTTTCGGTATAATTTTGCACTTGTAGAGTCAACGAGCGATAAATTCCTGTTGGCGTATACAAAAAGATCGAGGTAAACTGAATAATGAAATAGTTGATTGTTAGATAAACTTGCTGCAAGGTATCCTACGAAATTTGCTTCCATCTCTTTCGCATAGCCAAGCTGGTGAGCTGTTTCATGACAGGCAATAAAAGGATGTAAAAATTTCGGGACGGTCGTGTTCAATTGAGCCTCACCTGTAAATGGGTTATAATAGCCAGTAAAACCTGTATAGTTTCCCAACCAGCCCCACATAGAAGTTTTTATGGATGCAGGATGGTATTGCAAAAAAGCGTATTTACCTGAAGCATTTTGATATGCCTGGGATACCATTTCATACAAGGCCTGGTTTGAGGGATAGGGTAATCCCGTTTCGACCAATCCCTTTTTTGATTCATTGATTTTATCGATCAAAACACAGTTAATCTCTTCCAGGTCTTGCTTATTGTATTTTTCCATCTTTAATCCAAGTTGCCAGGCAATGCCCTTGCGGTTATAATTAATTCCCCAGAAAATATTAAAAACAATATAAATGCTGCAACAAAAAAGAATTAAATGGACAGATGTAGCCAAAAGGTATCTTTTACGGGAGGGCACTTTCCCCTTCCTCGCAAAGCGGCCAATAAACTTAACAGATTCCCATAAAATCCAACCCACAAGCAACCCATATAAAAAATCACCAATGCTAACCGGTATCCAGCCCAGGCAAAACCGTAAAATTCCGGAAAACCACGGTGAAAAATGGCTGCTGTATCCCTTTTCCACCCTAAGATCGTCCCCCGAATAATAATGTATCAGCAGGCATACAATGATCAGGCAGCCAGCAATTACAGCTTTCTTTTCAAGCTTCATAGCTTTAAAATTAGTTAATGCAACTTGAATCGCCTGCTTTTGGGAAAAAAGGCTCCCTTCATAATCCATAATTCATAATTTTACATTACTTTTGCACTCCTTTAAACTGAACGCAATGGCTAACAGACGGGCTTTCGAGATTGCTTTTGTGGGACTGAAGCCAGGAGTTCATGAGTTTAATTATGACGTTGACAGTAAGTTCTTTATAGAAAAAGGTGCCGAAGATTTTTCAAATGCAACTGCGAATGTTAAGTTGTCATTAGAGAAAAATACTGGCTTCATGCTTTTAAAGTTTGAGGTTGGAGGTAAAGCAGTAGTAACCTGCGACCGATGCGGTAACCCGTTAAGAATGGATCTTTGGGATGAGTTTAAAATGCTTGTAAAGCTGGTTGACAATCCCGAAGAAATGAATGCACAGGAAGAAGATCCTGATGTATTTTATATTTCAAGAACAGAAAGCCATCTTAATGTAAGCGACTGGATCTATGAATTCGTGGTGTTGAGCGTGCCGATGCAAAGGATGTGTAGTAACGAACAAATGGGTGGACCTCAATGCAACAACGAAGTACTGGAAAAATTGAAAGCGATGGAAGCAAGGCAGGTGGAACACAATGCCAATGCGCTTTGGAAAGGATTAGAAAAATTTAAAGACAACTAGAGCTCATAACAATCAAGCATTAAAAATTAAAAATTAATAAGTCATGCCAAATCCAAAAAGGCGCCATTCGCAACAACGCAGTGCAAAAAGAAGGACGCATTATAAAGCAACAGAGACTACTTTAAGCACAGACTCCACTACTGGCGAAATTCATGTACGCCATCGTGCACATGTAAGCGAAGGGAAACTATACTATAAAGGAAAAGTTGTAGCTGAAAAAGCCCCACTCAAAGCATAATCATTTTTGTTAAAAGATTTTAATTCCAAAATCAGGGAATGAGTAACTTCATTCAAGGTTTTGGAATTTTTAATTTTTAAATTTCTTTTGATGATCACAATTGGCCTTGATATGATGGGAGGTGATTTCGCTCCACTTGAAGCTGTAAAAGGCGCATCTGCGTTTATGGCCTATAACAAACAGGATGTACATCTTGTGTTGATTGGAGATGAAGCTCAAATCAAATTGCACCTCGACGGCAATAGCATGAACCCTTCAACGTACAGTATTGTACATGCGCCGGAGGTGATAGAAATGCACGAACATCCCACCAGGGCTTTAAAAGAAAAAAAGCAGTCTTCCATCGCCGTTGGTTTCCAATTGTTAGCTACAGGAAAAACAGACGCATTTATCAGCGCAGGTAATACGGGTGCAATGATGGTAGGCGCCTTGTTCAGCATAAAGGCAATCGAAGGTGTACTTCGGCCTACCATTGGCGGCTACATGCCAAGGGAAGATGGCTCATTGGGCTTGTTGGTGGATGTGGGTTTGAATGCAGACTGCAAACCAGAAAACCTAAACCAGTTTGCTGTTTTAGGTTCCCTATTCTCAGAATATATTTTAAAGATAGACAAACCCAAAGTGGCCCTTGTAAACCTGGGTGAAGAAGAAGGCAAGGGAAACCTGATGACCCAGGCAACCTATCCATTGCTGAAAGAAAACAGTCTCATTAATTTCGTTGGAAATATAGAAGGCCGTGATATCCTTATCGACAAAGCCGATGTAATGGTTTGTGACGGATTTACCGGCAATGTTATTTTAAAACTTGCAGAAAGTATTTACGACATAACAAAACGCCGCAACATACACGATGAACATTTGGATCGTTTCAATTTCGAAGTTTATGGCGGGGTTCCTGTTCTTGGGGTAGCCAAACCCGTTATAATTGGCCATGGTATCTCTCATTCAAATGCATTTAAGAACATGATCAATATTGCCTGCAGGATGATGGAGACAGATCTTACAGGAAAGATAAAAGAGAGTTTTGCTGTCCTGGCTGAATAAATTCACTCAACATCGTTGTGTCACTCACTTGTACTGAAAATCTTTACTCAGCTTTTTTTATTTCACGCAAGGGCAGCAAAGAATCGCAAAGGCGCAAAGAGTTAATAAATTCTTAGAGCCTTTTGTATTTTTCTTTGCCGTCTTCCTGTCTTCCAATTGGGACACCCGAGGTAGTAATAGGCGCTGTGGATCATTAAAACGGCCTAATAAATATTTCTTCTTGAGTGCAAATATTCGATTGTAGAAGGTTTATGCGATTTTGGGTGTCCCAGTTCGGAAGACAGGAGGCTCACTTGTATTGAAAATCTATATTCAGCTTTTTTTATTTTACACAAGGGCAGCAAAGAATCGCAAAGGCGCAAAGAGATATGAAATTCTTTGCGCCTTTTGTATTTTTCTTTGCCGTCTTTGCGTGAAATCCTTAAGGATTTTCTTCCAGGAATTGCTTTAATACTTTTACAGTCTTATCCAAATCATCATAACTCAATGCATTGTTCAAAAACCAGCTTTCATATGCAGATGGTGGAAGATAAACACCATGATCAAGCATATAATGAAATAGTTTATTGAACATGGGAATATCAGCTTTTGCAGCACTGGCAAAGTCTGTAACCGGTTGTTCACTAAAGTGAAGGCTGATCATCGAACCAAGTTGATTGATAACATACTTTTTTCCGGAAGCATCCAACAGTTTTTTAAATCCATCACGCAGATAAATTGTTTTTTGTTCCAGTTCATTATAAATGGCTGGGTTGCGTTTTAATTCCTCCAATAAAGTATAACCTGCAATCATTGCAATTGGATTGCCACTCAATGTCCCGGCCTGGTAAACATTTCCAACCGGTGCAATATGTTCCATGATTTCTCTCTTACCCGCAAATGCACCAACGGGCATACCTGCGCCAATCACTTTGCCATAAGTAACAAGGTCTGCTTTGATGCCCAAAGTTTGTTGTGCACCCCCTGCCGACAATCGAAATCCTGTCATCACCTCATCAAAAATGAGCACAATATTTTCCTGGTCACAAATAATTCGCAAGCCTTCCAAAAATCCAGGTGCAGGCAGGATACAACCCATGTTACCAGCAACCGGTTCAATAATAATAGCTGCGATCTCATCTTTATTTTCTGTCACCAATCTTTTGACTGCCTCCAAATCGTTATAAGCTGCCGTTAGTGTATCATTACTTACGCCTGCAGTAACACCGGGCACGGTTTGGATATTGAGCGTTGCTACACCGCTTCCTGCTTTCACCAAAAATGAATCTGCATGCCCATGATAGTTCCCGTCAAATTTTATAATCTTATTCTTCCCTGTATACCCTCGCGCCAAACGAACTGCACTCATACAGGCTTCCGTACCGCTGCTAACCATTCTTATTAAATCTACATTGGGAACCATGCTGACGATCAGTTCGGCCATTTCAATTTCCAGCTTCGTTGGTGCACCATAAGAAGTAGAGTATTCTGCATATTTACGAATGGCTTTTATAACAGGCTTGTGTGCATGCCCGAGGATCATTGGCCCCCATGAAGCGATATAATCAATGTACTCATTTCCATTGACATCGTACAAATAAGCACCTTTGGCCTTTTTAATAAATAGCGGTGTGCCGCCAACACTTTTAAATGCCCGTACTGGAGAATTTACACCACCGGGGATGGTGCGTTGTGCTCTTGTGAATAGTTTTTTACTCTTTGAGGTATTCATATAGTGATTGGCGAATGGTCAATTGTAAAAAGTTGAAGGCCATTCTACTTTTGACCGTTATTTAAGATTGTTAAGATTATATTTAATCAAGATGCACTTATAATTTTTAATAATTAATGTCTTCATTGAAAAGAAAAGACTTCAAAGATTTCACCATTCACAATTCACTATTCACCATTCACTATTCACCTTTCACTATTCACCATTCACATTCTCAATAACCTCGCAGCATCTTTAGCAAAATATGTTGCGATCAGATCCCCTCCTGCCCTCTTAATAGAAGTCAATGTTTCCAGTATTGCTTTGTTTTCATCAATCCAGCCGCGTTGTGCCGCTGCTTTTATCATAGAATATTCACCGCTGATATTATAGACACTAACGGGAACATCCACTGCGTTTTTGACTTCACGTACAATATCGAGATAAGGAAGACCGGGTTTCACCATTACAATATCGGCACCTTCTTCTACATCCATCATTGCTTCTTTAATTGCTTCAATGCGGTTCGCATAATCCATTTGGTAAGTTTTTTTATCACCAAATCCAGGCGCACTGTCCAGCGCATCCCTGAAAGGCCCATAAAAGCATGATGCATATTTTGCACTGTATGCCATGATGCCTGTTTTTGTAAAATTGTTTTGTTCTAGCCCCTCTCGTATCGCTCCGATGCGGCCATCCATCATATCGCTTGGAGCAACCATATCGGCCCCGGCCGCTGCATGACTAATACTCATTTTTACGAGTGCTTCTACTGTGGGGTCGTTTACAATTTCGCCATCTTCTACAATACCATCATGCCCATAGGAAGAATAAGGATCCAATGCTACATCAGTCATCACGTACATTTCCGGAACGGCATCCTTGATCGCTTTAATGCTGCGTTGCATCAAGCCGTTTTTATTCCAGGCTTCTTTGCCGGTATTGTCTTTCAATTCATCTTTGCATTTTATAAAAAGGAGCACAGATCTTATTCCAAGTGACCAGAGCTCTTTTACTTCGGTAACGGTAAGATCAATACTCCTGCGAAAGTAATTTGGCATAGAGGAAATCTCAGTAAGAAAATTTTCTCCTTCATCAATAAACAATGGGGCAATAAAATCTGCAGGAGTTAAAATTGTTTCTGCTACCATGCTTCTTATTGCAGGGGTGGTTCTTAATATCCTGTTTCTTCTTTGTAAGATCATAAACATTATTTTTAAACAGCTAAGGACCAGAAGCGCTATCCTGCTTCGTCTTTCCTGGCTTTAGCATTGACTAAATTAACACGTATTAGAACGTCTTGCCCATTCATCCTGTTCTTCTACACTTGCTTCAATGCCCAACCAGTCTTTGGGATGCAAACATACATTCAATAATTTTTCTTCCTCGCTCCCGGCTGCTGGTTGATAATTATAGTCAAAACGAACTGTTGGAGGAAGACTCATCAAAATACTTTCCGTACGTCCGTTTGTTTTTAAGCCAAAGATAGTACCGCGATCATGCAAAAGATTAAACTCAACGTACCTGCCACGACGAATCTCCTGCCAGTATTTGTTTTGTTCACTATAAACAAAATCCTTCCGCTTCTGCACGATTGGTAAATATGCTTCCACAAAACAGTTCCCATTGGATTGTTGAAACTTAAATAAATTTTCTCTATCAAAAACCTCATCAGGTCGAAGATGATCATAAAATATTCCACCAATGCCCCGCATTTCTTCCTGCCGGTGATGATTGGCAAAATAAGTATCACAGGATTTTTTATAGCGGGGATAAAGTGTTATTCCAAAAGGATCGTTTGCATTTTTTAATGTCCGATGAAAATGAACTGCATCTTCTTCAAACAAATAATAGGGAGTAAGGTCTGCACCGCCCCCAAACCAGCAATCGATTACATTATCTTTTGAATCATACAATTCAAAATAACGCCAGTTTGCGTGCGTTGTGGGCACAAATGGATTGTCCGGGTGCATCACCAAACTTAGCCCGCAGGCAAACCATTTAACTCCTTCAATCTTTAACTGCTGCCGCATCATATCGGTCACTTCACCATGAACAACGGATGTATTTACACCGCCTTTCTCAAATACATCACCGTTGCTGATCACTCTTGTCTTGCCACCACCTCCTTCTGCACGTTGCCATTCATCCTGCACAAATTTCGCTTTACCATCCTCGGCTTCAAGGGCATTGCAAATCGTATCCTGTAAATGATGGATGTACTCAATCCATCGCTGGCGAAATTCGGTTGTTTCTATTATGGACATGAAGTGCTTGTAGTTATTGTAATTTAATTATTGGATATTGGATTGCTTTGGTATGATATCAACTAAAAAAATTGCCTTTAGATTCCCGTTCTTTAACAGACGTTCACTTGAATTTTATTCATTTTATAAACCAGCATTGTCAATAGAGTTTGATCCTGTGATTTTTAACCGCTGTCGGGGTTTGCAACCGCCGACAGGGTTATTCCCCATTCCCTCCATACTCCTTTACTGCATCCACAAATGCCTTTGCATGATCAACCGGAACGTTGGGCATGATGCCATGTCCGAGGTTTGCTATGTATCGCTGCGTACCAAAAGCATCGATCATTTCTTTCACTGCTTTTTTTATTTCGGGAATCGGAGCCAGTAATTTTGCAGGATCAAAATTGCCTTGCAATGTAATACTGTTATTTGTAAATGCCCTTGCCTTTTCAGGTGCGATGCACCAATCGATACCAATTCCTGAAGCACCTGACTTACTTAAGTCAGCCAATGCATGCCAGGTTCCTTTTGGAAATAGAATTACCGGTGCATCTTCTTTTAGGGCGCTGGCGATCTGTACCAAATATGGTTGCGCAAAAGTTTGAAAATCTGCCGGGCTTAATGAACCAGCCCAGCTATCAAAAACCTGCACCACATCGGCGCCTGCCTGTACCTGTGCCTTCAAATATTTTATGGTAATGTCGGTGATCTTTTGCAAGAGGCTATGCGCAACTACCGGCTGCGTGTAGGCGAATTGCTTTGCCTTGTCCCAGGTCTTGCTTCCTTTCCCCTCAACCATATAACAAAGCAATGTCCATGGTGCACCGGCAAAACCGATTAATGGCACACGTCCATTCAATTCCTTTTTTGTCAATGCTAAAGCGTCCATCACATATTTCAAACTTTCATCAACGTTATCTGTGATCAATGCATCTACATTTGCCTGGTTTTGAATTACCGTTGGCAATGAGGGCCCCTTTCCTTCTTCCATCAATACTTCCATTCCCATTGCCTGGGGGATTACAAGTATATCTGAAAAAATAATTGCGGCATCAACACCCACCTGGTCGATTGGCTGCAGCGTGATGGCCGTTGCAAGTTCAGGTGTTTGCACACGAGTAAAGAAATCATACTTTGCTTTCAGCTTCATATAATCGGGCAGATACCTTCCTGCCTGGCGCATCATCCATACTGGCACACGTTCCGTTTGTTCGCCTCTAAGGGCTTTAAGAAGTAAGTCGTTTTTTAGCATTCGTTACTATTTTTTTGATGTCAGATTTCGGAAATCAGCTTTTAGCCTTGAGCTGTGAGCCATGAGCTGTGAGCTGTGAGCTGTGAGCTGTGGGCTCTGAGCTATTATTTAATAACTTTAAGGTTGAATCATTTCCCTCTTCACTATTCACTATTCACTATTCCCTATTCACTATTCACTATTCACCTATTCACCTATCCAATCTAATCGCTGACGGGCTTTGGATCCGACGCAACTGTTATTCCCGATTCCCGATTGCCCCCCGTTATGTAAAATATTCAATCATCTTCGCAACCAGGTATTCCTTTCCGGGTTGTTCTGCAACGAGTATTTTATTACCTGTAAATTTTTTTATTGCTGATGCAGTGGTGGAACCAATCGCAAATAAGATTGTTGTTGTTTTGATTTTATTTTTTGTAAAGAAACTTTCTACGGCGCTTGGACTAAAAAATAAAATGCCGAGATATTCTTTTTCTATTTTATGTTGTAAGGCGATTGTTTGATAAACGACGATCTCGTTAACTTCAATGCCGTGCTCTCGTAAATGGTTCGGCAATTCCTCCCGGCGTATATCGCCGCAGAAGAAAACCACTTCTTTTACCTCTGGATCGCTTACAATCAATTCTGCCAATGCAACTGCACTATCCGCTGTACCCATAATTTCAGAGAAAGGAAAATATTTCTTTACAAGTTGCTGCGTTGTATTACCAATGCAATAGATCATCCATGCCGGCTGTTCATCAATAACAGTTTCCTGCACTGCTTCTACTGCATTCATGCTTGTAAATACTACCGTCGCCGATGCGTTCAAAACAACCTCTACTTCCTGCTGCACTTCAACTGACTCAATTGGTTCTGTATCAATAAAACACAATACGTCAATATCAATGCCTTTATTAGCTGCTTCTTCAATGAGTTGTTCATCCAAAGAACGTGTACATAATATCTGTATATTATTTCGCATTCCTGATCGAATCGGCAATTGGGCCGCCCCCATTATTTAATAGTTCAATTGCCATTTTTTTACCAAATCCCTCCGGCGTCAGCCTGCCTACCTTTCCTTCAACTTCGGCCTTTTCTTTACCGTCGATAGAAAGTATATTTCCCCTAAAATGAATTTCGTCGTTTTCCAACTGTGCAAGCGCACTTATTGGTGTTGAACATCCACCCAGCAGTTCTCTTAAAAATTCCCGTTCAATTTTTGTACACAACGCCGTTGCCTCATCGTTTAAGGTTGCAACAGCTCTGATAACTTTTTCATCTGTCTCCCTGCATACAACCATAATCGCTCCCTGGGCCGGTGCCGGCAACATCCAATCCAGTTCAACCGCATTATGTGGACGAAGATTTATTCTTTCCAAACCTGCTGCGGCAAAAATAGCCCCGTCCCAATTACTTGCTGCTAATTTTTTCAACCGGCTGTTTACATTGCCTCTTAAATTTTCTACAATGGCATTGGGGTAACGATGGAGGAGTTGGGCTTTGCGGCGGATGCTACTGGTAGCTAACGTGAATCGGCCATCGGCAGTCGACAATTCAAATTCTTTTAATAATAAAGAATCTAAAAGATTTGCAGTGCTTTCCCGATCGCCGATTCCCAATTCCTGATTGCCGACAAACAAATCTTTGTAATTTCCCCGCCTCAACACCGCCCCCTGAACAATCCCCGCAGGCAACTGTGTTGGAACATCCTTCATCGAATGAACGGCAATGTCAATCGCATTATTAAGCAAAGCTATGTCAAGGCTCTTTGTAAAAATTCCCTGCACACCCATTTCATAAAGCGGTGTTTTAAGATCAACATCACCATCACTTTTTATGAAAACTAACGTGGAGGAGTAGCCGTTCTCGGCCAGCATGTTTTTTACAAGTGTAGCCTGCCAGACTGCAAGCTCACTTTCCCTTGTTCCTATTCTTATATCGGGGTTCATTCTATTGATTCGAAGCGGTTGAGATAAAATCGTTGATTGCTTCAATATAATGACAACCAGGCTGGTTTTGAGAGCGCATTTTTACCGCCATTCCGTTGATCACTTTCTGAATCTTATCTTCTGCCCTGCGGTCATTACAAGAAACGGGTTCAACGATTGAAGTAACAAAGATACTATGAGAATGAATGGTGAGTAATTTATTCTTAACATGCTTTAGCACTGGTACGTGCCGGCGCATCTCGTGCCAATCCAGGAATTCTTCCATATGCCCGGCAATGATCATTTTCACTTTCGGTATTTCTGCAGAACGTTTCAGCAAGGTTTCATCCTTTATCTTACTCAGTTCATCTACATTGATCAATTCAACATGGTAAAGCTTTCTTACTTCTTCGGAAACATTACAGGGAACAGAAAGATCAATGACCAGTTTTTTATCATCTTTTAAAAAATGATTGGGTAATATTAATGGCTCGTTGGCATTTGTAGCCACCAGGATGATGCCGGCCTCATGAATACAAGCCTCCATATTGGCAATCACATCATATTGAAAATTAAATTCAGCAGCAAGCTCCTGCGCTTTCTCAACACTTCGGTTGATCAATGTAACAGATGCACCTGGTAAATAATCAGCAAGATTTTTACAGGTATTCGTACCGATCTTGCCTGTTCCAAGAAGTAATATTTTTTTATTGCCCGTTTCTTTGAGCCTGGCTTTGATATATTGAACTGCAGCAAAAGAAACAGAAACAGTTCCACCACTCAAAGCTGTATTAGTTCTTATCTTTTTTGAAGCCCTTAATACGTCATTGATCATTCTTTCAAGATAAGCACCAACACAATTTCTTTGCTTTGAAAATTTTGCTGATTGTTTGATCTGCCCGATGATTTCATAATCCCCCAGGATCTGGGAATCAATGCCTGCAGCAACATTGAACAGATGTTCGATTGCTGTCGCCCCTGATTTTATGTATGACATTTGCTTAAATGATTCCAGTGATCCTTCTGTCTGCATACATAACGCTGAAGAAAGTTCGTTCGGACTTTCTGCAAAGCCATATATTTCTGTACGGTTACAGGTAGATAAAACAAAGAATTCTTTAATACCAAAAGCGGGAGCGCAGGAAATGATCTGCTCGTATTGATCGTTATTTATTGCAAACTGGCCACGAATGGATGCATCTGTTTTTTTATAGTTGATCCCTACTACAAAAAATTCAGCAATATTTGTGGTTAGTTGACAATGCATCTCGATATATGAATCAGTGATTTTCCTGCGCTGCAAAAATAACCCCGGGTGGCCGTGTTATCTAATCATACTGTCATTAGACTGTCATTTCTTATGTTGAATCAGCGATTTAGTAGAATGAACTGCTCAACCTTAACTTTTTGGAGCGCAATGCAAATTAATTTTCTTAAAAAAAATCATCAGTGAGTACATTTGCAAATATGAGTGAAATAAAACGTGGTATACTTTTGATGAACCTTGGCTCGCCTGACAGTACCGCCACGAAAGATGTAAAAAAATACCTCAACGAATTTTTAATGGATGAAAGGGTGATAGATATACCCTACATCGCCAGGCTCTTACTTATTAAAGGGATCATTGTTCCTACACGTGCACCAAAGTCGGCGGAAGCATATAAAATAATATGGACCGACCAGGGATCACCACTTGTGGAAATTACACGTCAATTACAGCATGCTTTGCAAGAGCAGGTAGATATTCCCGTAGAAATTGCCATGCGTTATGGTAATCCCACGCCCAAAGATGGATTTGATAATTTAGTAAAACGCCAGCCGGGATTACAGGAGGTTATTGCCGTTCCTCTATACCCCCATTATGCGATGTCATCTTATGAAACGGCAGTTGAACATGCGAAAGCCATCCATAAAAAGAATAATTATTCTTTTTCCCTGGAATTTGTAAAGCCTTATTATAATAATTCAGATTACATAAACGCCCTGGCCGAAAGAATGCGGCCTTTCATCAATAAAGAATATGATCATATTTTATTCAGCTATCATGGTATACCGCAAAGGCATATCCGCAAATCCGATATTACCGGCGCTCATTGTTTGAAATCTGGAAATTGTTGCGAGGTAGCCTCCCCTGCTCATGATTTTTGTTACCGCCATCAATGTTTTGCAACCACAAAACTGGTAACTGAAAAACTTGGTATCCCAACAAATAAATTCAGCATATCATTTCAATCACGATTGGGAAAGGGATGGCTTGAACCATTTACCGATGTTCGCCTTGAACAAATGCCGAAAGAAGGTATAAAAAAATTACTCATTATCTGCCCGGCCTTTGTAAGTGACTGCCTGGAAACACTTGAAGAAATTGCCATCCGTGGCAAGGAAAGTTTTATGGAAGCGGGAGGAGAAACCTATGAGATGATACCGTGCCTGAATGTTGAACCATTGTGGGTGGGGACGTTGAAGGAACTTACGACAATCGGGAATCGGGAATCGGGAATCGTTCCGGTTGTGAATGGTGAATGGTGAATGGTGAAAATGCAGAGTTTTTTCGAAAACCACAAGCTATTGTTGGTGAGCTTTTTTAGAGATAAAACAAAGTTATTACGGCAGGTTTTTATGAGAAAATAACCCACATATTTCCGGTATTCACCATTCAATATTCAACGGCAATCTTGTATTTTGTGGTTTCTAATCATACGTTATGTTTCTATCCCTTAATCATCAAAAGCTGGAAGTATACAGCGCATCCCAGGAATTTGTAGCAGAATGCTATCGTTTTTCGAATTATCTCCCCGTGGAAGAAAAATTTGGAATGATATCTCAAATCAGAAGAGCAGCGCTTTCAGTTCATTTAAATATTGCAGAAGGCAGTTCCCGCCGATCACCTGCGGAAAGAAAGAGATATTTTGAGATTTCCAGAGGCTCGTTGATCGAGATCGATGCGGCATTTGACATCGCAGATAAACTGAATTATTAAAAGCTTTCCAAAAGATAATTTATCAGTTACCATGACAAAATGCTTTAAACTCTTAACTGGATTAATTAATGCAATAAAAGCACAGCTACAACAATAATAAAAGTTCGTTACTTTTAAACACTTCATATTCACAATTCACAATTCACAATTCACTATTCACTATTCACCATTCACCATTCACCACCTCCCCCAATGTACCTCTACATCAAAGCTCTCCACATCATCTTCATCGTCACCTGGTTCAGCGGTATGTTTTACATTCCAAGATTATTTATTTATAATACGGAGGCACAGGAAAAGGGTGAACCTGAAAGATCCATTCTGCAAAAACAATTTTGTATCATGATCAAGAGATTGTGGCTTGGCATCACATGGCCGTCTGCTATACTTACAATTATATTTGGCGGATGGATGGCCTATTTGTATGGCAGCATCCCGGAGTGGTTATGGATAAAACTAGCATTTGTCGCGGGTTTGTATGCCTATCATTTTACCCTGCAGAAAATTTACTCGGAACAATCGAAAGGAATATTTCGTTTTAGCTCACAACAACTTCGCATTTGGAACGAAGTGGCAACGATTTTTTTAGTAGCGATCGTGATGCTTGCTTCTGTAAAACAAAGTATCAGTATAGTATGGGGAGTAGTGGGTTTATTGCTCTTTATTATCTTGCTAATGAGTGCAATTAAAATATACAAAATGCTCAGGAAGAAATAATATGGAAATACAGCCAGTGATTGGAATGGCAGGAACCAACCTTTAATTGACTTTAATTAATACTTAAAACGTGTATTCAAGATCCAATCGTTTGCATTGATCGAATCCTGATCAATTTTAGCTTCCTTTAATTTTTCCCCAAGTGCTTTTAAGGGACAGGTTGAGTTACAAACCGGTGAAGAATTCACTGACATCGAAATTGCGAGGAGCAGGAGTAATTTGGTAAACTTTTTCATAACCGAAGCTAATTATTTTTAAAAAATTTCTTACCACATAAACATGTGAAAATATGCTCAATTCGCAGCTCAAACCCCTTTTCGGAGCCACCTGAATTCACTCATTCTAAACAATCTTATCCTTAAAGGCCTTTGCCACAGCTTCACTCTTACTGTTCACATGTAATTTTTCATAGATTTTTTTGATATGGCTCCTCACTGTATCAATGGCGATGAACATCTCGCTGGCAATCATCTTATAACTATACCCTTCAACCAATAATTGTAAAACCTGTTTTTCCCGTTCGGACAAATTGTAATCCTCTCCTTTTTCATTGTTCATGGAAGAGAACATTTTCAAAACCTGGGTGGCAACGGAAGCCGTCATGGGTGCGCCACCAGTTTGGGCCTCTGAAATATATTCAAGCAGGCGCGCCGGCGGGGTCTTCTTTAAAATATATCCATTGGCGCCATTGCTGATTGCCTGGAAAACATTCTTGTTATCATCAAAAACCGTGAGCATCAGGATCTTTACGCTTCCATTTACTTCCCTTATTCTCTTCAACCCCTCAAGTCCGTTTACACCCGGCATGTCAATGTCCATTAAAATCACATCCGGGTTAAAAGCTTCCACTTCCTGCACCACATTGTCGCAATTTTTGAATGCAGACAAAACTTCAAAACCCTCTGAACCGCTGATTAGCATGGTAAGGCCCTCGCGTAGTTGTGGGTTGTCTTCGTATAATAGGAGCTTTATCATTTTATCTGGAATTGTGTTTATCGAGGTTATGCATTTAAATCATGCAGCAGTAAAAGTAAGCAGGTTTAATTCCTTAATCAACCACATAAACATGTTAACTTTTTCGCAGAGCATTTTGACATCATGGTATTCCTTACCAGACTTACATGGATTTACCTAAATGCCTCTTCCTCCTGTTGCAATACCATAAAACTTTGGAAGCAGCGCTCTTACCAATGCACCTATAGCGATACAAAAGAGCAAAATAAACGTAGGAATTAATATAAAACTTACCAGCCGGTAATTAGGAATGTTGTGTCCATACATGTGGGCGAGGCTCATTACATAATTAAGCAATGGCACATGTAGCCCGAAAATGACAAACGAGAATGAAGCCGCCCACACAAACCATTTCCTGTTCATGAACCAGCGTACGATCCGGTCGCCACTATACCAAACTGCTATCACACCTGCAATAGCAGCCAGGAAATGGATTGTCATCATCGCCCAGTAAGTTACAGGGGTATGAGTTTCAAATTCAAATGCCATAAAGGTTTTAATAAAGATCAGCCCGAGAAAAATGAGCCAGTACAAATAACTGCTGAACCAGGCCGGTTTCCTATCGATCGGGAAATTGGTTTTATTTAACCAGATACCGAAAGTAAAAAAGAACATTCCCTGTGCATCAATAACAAAGAACTGGAATAAGAATAGCATTAAGATAAACATGAGTCCAAACCATGGTACTGGATACTTTCTAACGATCCACCTGAATACAGGATACAGTAAATTATATACAAAAAGATTTCTTATAAACCATAATTGATATGAGGGTGGCGTGAAGATCCAGCGGTAAATAACTTCAAGCCAGCCGAGCTCTGCATATGGCCTGTTATCGCCCAGTTGATCAACTTTTGCATTTTGCACGGCTGGTGCTGTAATTGGATATTGCTGCCACCAAAAAGTTATGGCAAGGCCAATAGCGCTCCAAATAAAAAAAGGGATCATCAAGGAAATGAAACGGCCTTTAATCCTTTCAGCATAAGGTTTATAATCCTGTAATGCATAAATATAACCCGAGATCATAAACAGCATGGGTATACGAAAACGAAGAAGTCCGTTTGATACAAAATATTCAAGGTAACCTGCGAACGTAATTGGTTCAGACACCAGGCTCGATGGCGTTAAGTAAGTTTCTTTAAGATTGTAGCCATGCACAAACATCAGCAATGCAATGCAGACAAAAGAATAAAACCGAAATTTCTGACTGATAAAACGATTCATTGAGAAAAGGTTTAGGAGCTGTATCATTTGCCCTTTGTTGTTTCGGTTCAAAATCCAAAACAACTTGTTCAAATCATATACTTATCCAATTGGTATTTTAAGAATGACATTTGTTCCCTGTCCGGCCACGGATTCAAACTTAACCGATCCCCTCATTGCTTCTGCCCGTTTTTGCATGTTACCGAGGCCGTTACCTGAGTCTGCTTTTACCGCATCGAAACCAACACCATCATCTTTTACGGAGAGCAGCAGGTTTTTAAAGGGAGCCGAAATATGAACGATCACTTTGCTTGCTTTGGAATACTTGGCTGCATTGTTCACTGCTTCTTTGAATATAAGGAAGAAATCTTTTCTTGCTTCCATGTTAAGTTTCCCATCATACACTTTGTCATCTACCGTAAATTCAAGGTCGATCTCTTTTGCTTCCAATACATTAGTTGCAAATTCCCGCATGCGTGCCATGACTTTATTCATATTGTCATTGGACGGTTTAATGCTCCACACGATATCATCCATTGCCTCCATCATACGTTGGCTGTTGTCGCTGATCTTCCCGAGATACTCTGTTGTTTTCACAACGTCTGTATTCATTTTTGTCTTTGCCATCGCCGTGAGGATATTGATCGTACTTAACGTGCTACCCATGTCATCGTGCAGGTCTCTCGCCACTTTGTTCCTTAATTTTTCTACGGCCAACAAACGCTTAACCCTTGCATTATGGAGGTCATAAATTACCAGGGCCATCATGAACAATATGCTCGTTCTAAACCACCAGGTGCGCCAGAAAGGAGGTTTGATGCTGATATGCATTTCTGTTGTGTTCAGTGAACGCATCCCTTCAAGATTCTCACAATAAATTTTAAAAGTATATTTCCCGGGTGGTAGCAGTGAATAATTTACAAGATATCCCCGATCAGCCTTTATCCAATCTTTGTCGAGTCCTTCCATTTTATAGTAGTAAGTGAGCTTATCTCTTTGCATATAACTAAGAGAAGCAAAATAAATAGTGAACGAATTTTGGCTATGCTGGAGTTTTACCACCGGCGAACGAAACAGCGAATCAACAGGAATGTATTTATTAAACAGCTGGAAATCCGTTATAGAAACATCAGGTGGCGGTTGGGTATTGGAAAATACCGATGGATTGAACATGATCACCGCATTGCTTCCACCGAAAAGAATTTCTCCACTGCTACACGTATAGTCTGCCACGTTAGTTTGCTCCGCCAGCAACACGCCATCTTTGCGGCCATAAGGCGTAATCCGGTTATTGTTTGGATTGTACCGGCACAAACCACTCGTTGTAATGATCCACAGAAAACCTGATTTATCCATGCGCAGCCGGATAACATTATTTGACGGCAGTCCATCTTCATATTTCAACAAACGTACTGACTTCGTTCTTTTATTAATGAAATTCAGTACGCCTGCTCCATAAATAATAATGCTATCATTTAATTGCTCAATGTCATTGGCAGTGTTGCTGTAAACGTGAGTGCCCTTGTCTTCCGTTGTATAATGTTGTATTATTTTTTGGGTAAACGGGTCGATTGCGTACAAGCCTTTTTCATGTGTGGCCAGCCATATCCAGCCTTGCCTGTCAACAAAAATTTTATAGATGATGGTTCCAATATCCTGTATCACTTCGTAGTTACCGTTGCTGTAGCTTATTAACCTGCCTCCCTGTGTGGCTAACCAGATCTTTCCAGCCCGGTCCTCAGTAATAAATCGGATCGATCTGTGATTACATGCTTCAGGCTGCAAATATTGCGTCGATTTTTTTATGGGGTCATGGATCATCAGGTAGCCGTCATTGCATCCTATCCATATATTACCTGTAGAGGATTCCCTGCATAGCGCCCAGGTCAAATTTGTTACAGCTTTTGCTTCATCTTGCCAATCCCTGGGAAAAGGTTGTTTATATACATCATTTCGCACGGGACGGAAAAATTTATCTACCGACTTCACACCCTCACCCCATGATGCAAACCAAAAATCACCATTGGGCATTTCTAAAATATCGGTGATGCTTGTACTTTTTTTAGTACTACTGAAAATGAGATTTGCAACAGCGGCTGTATCACTGCCAAGTGGTGTGAAGTACAGACCCCTGTCGGTAGCTAACCATAAACTTCCATCCTTGTCTTCCATTAATTGCAATACAGATTCATAGTTAATACCCAGATCGTCATTGTGCATATTGCTCTTATTAAAATAAAAGCGTTGCAGATTTTTATCCCAGTTAAATAAAACGCCGGTACCATAAATCCATAAACCTGATTTAACCGGCTCATAAAAATGAGCGAATTCCGTATACCCGACCGGGCCGGTGTGAAGCCCGGTTGTGTCATTGTCAAGCAATTTAGATCCTGTACTGTCAAAACAGTATGTATATTGGCCACGGGATGACCAGCCCAGCGCCCAGAGGCGCCTCTGCCGGTCAATATAAGTCCTTGTAACATGATCCTGCAGGACCTTATTATTGAGTGCAGGTAAATTACGAGGATTGTTCTTTGCATGCCATAACTGCTGGCTGGTTTTATCATAAATACACAAACCGCTATCTGCGGCTATCCAATACTGTTGTTTAACGGTATCCTCATACACACCGACCCAGGCCGGCAACCAGCCCCTGGGTAAATGAAAGGGATCACGATCAATGAAAGCCTGTTTTTGTTTATCATACCCAATTATACCATATCCTGTAATGGTGATAAAAATTTCTCCTCCGGATGTCTTCCACATCCAGAACTGTGCCCTCGCAGGAACTGGCCTTGAAGTATTGAGCGGTATTTTTTTATAGTTGAAGGTAGAGGGATCAAAGATGCCAAACTCCCTGAGACTGGCCATCACAAGCATCAGGTGGCCGCTGTCTGCAGGAATGATCTGCGATATCGCAGCTTGCGGTAAAGCTTCATGGCCGGGTTTAGCAATATTAAAACTAACAAACTTGCTTCCATCAAACCGCTGAAGGCCGTTGGCAGTTCCGACCCATATAAAACCCTTATTATCCTGGTGGAGGCTATACACTACATTGCTGGCGAGCCCAATGCCATCTTCCGTTGTTATATGTGTAAATGCAGCACTTTGCTGGGAATGAGCAGCAGTAGAAAAAAAACAAAAGATTATAATAAAAATAATTCTCATCGAATGGTTACAAAGCTATGAATTGGTTTTGCATAATAATAGTTCAACTTCCAAATACACATATTTATGTGAGGGGTGTTTTCACGGTATACTGTGGCTTTCTGCTGATAAGCGGTGAATTTGAATGATAAAGAAAACAATCATGTTGTTTTCTAAATAAAGTGTCCGGATACGTACACTTTATTACGGCTTCGTGAAATTATTTCACACCGATATGCGATTGTATACAAGTCTTAAGTTACCCATTTTTGTGGAATAAATAAATAATTAAAAAAACGTTGTCACAGCAACATAAAAATTAAAAGTCATGAAAAAATTAATTGTATTAATCACCGTATTCAGCCTGGGGCTTTCTGCATTCGCCAGCCCAAAAGATTTTAAAGGTTATCGCTCTGAAAAATTCTCTTATGGTTTGGCATTCAGCAAAATTGTAGTTGAAGATAACATTGATCTTGTACTTTATGAAAACGCTACAACCAATATCCAGTTTGATGGTAACCAAAAAGACATTGCCAGCATAGAATGGAAAGTTAAAAAAGGAGTCCTTTATATCAGCAGTAAGAATGGCCCGTTAAAAAACAAAGTGATCGTAACGATTGATGTAGCTGCCTTGTCGGATATCACGCTTGAGGGACAATCAAGTGTACGGTCTCTTGGCAACCTCAATTCACCGGAATTGAATGTATTTATGAAAGGAGGCTGTTTTGCAGCAATTAGAAATACCGGTGCCATAAATGTAATCAATACTGATGACACTGATATGAATGTGATCGAGATGACGGGGAATGTTGATGTTAGATAATCAATTTCAAAAACAACTAATAACCATAAAAACAAACTAACATGGAAAAGAAAATATGGAATATCATGGACCAGTTCTTTGCTTTACTTCTTATTATCTCTGGCGAAAAAGACAAAGAAAGCACCAGCATTAATCATATTCTTTAGGATAGTAACACAGTGAGAGCCACCTCACAGGATTTTAAAAAAATAAAGTATAGCCATGAAAAAAATAATAGCCATCGTAACAATTGCATCTTGTACCCTAATAAGTTCATGCCGAAAGGATTCAATAACGGGTGAAGGAAGCTTATTAACTCAGCAAAGAAGCTTCGCCCCTTTCAGCGCTGTACAGGGTAATGCTGATATTAAAATCCATGTTACCTATGGTACAACAGTTTCAACAGAAGTAAAAGGTTACAGGAATTTAGTTGAGATAACAGAAACATACGTGGAAAACGGAAGGCTGATAATAAAATACAAAGACGGGTACAATAATGTAAGGAACAGCAATGTTGAATTGTATGTTGTAATGCCGGTCCTCAATAGCATCAGCACAAATGGGAATGGAGATGCATGGATCGATGGGTTTCAGAACGGGAATAGCCTGGAAGCACGCATCAACGGGAGCAGTAATGTAAACATCAGCAACAGTTCATATGACAATGTGATATTCGATGTGATTGGAAGCGGAGATATCCGTGCAGCAGGTTTAATGTCAAAAATAACAAGTGCAACTATTCATGGCAGTGGGGATATTGAAATCGCTTGTTCCGAGAATTTGAAAGCAAGGATCTATGGAAGTGGAGACATCAGGTACTGGGGCAATCCCGGGTTGGATGTGCAGGTAAGTGGAAACGGAAATGTAACAAGACAATAAATTAGGTAGTTTTTATTTTGGTAGGTTTTGGTAAACACAGACGATCCTTTCCAGGATCGTCTCTTTTTTTTCGGCAATTTACAAACCACGTTTGTGGTTTTGATTCGGAAATTGAAGTCTGCAATTTTAATATTCAATGCTCAACGCTCAACCTTGCCTACCGGCAGGCAGGTGTTCAATCTTCAATAAAATGCTCCAATTTGTTGCCCGTTTATCATTGAATATTGTGCGTTGAATATTGAACATATATTTGAAGCAGGGGAAATAATAAGGAAACATTTTAGAACTCAATATCTCGCTCCTGCCACGATCCCCGGAGGAAATATTCCGTCCAGTTCTGACAGTTCCGCTGCGCTCAACTTAACATCAGTAGCAACTACATTTTCCTCAAGGTACTTCCTTCTTTTTGTTCCCGGAATAGGGATCATATCATTTCCTTTAGCCAGTATCCATGACAGTGCGATTTGGGATGCGGTGTATCCTTTTTGCACAGCGAACTCATTCAATTTATCAACGATCTGAAGATTTTTATAGAAATTCTCGCCTTTAAAACGAGGGTTATGTTTCCTGAAATCATCTTCTTCAAAATCATCAGGGTTTTTTAAGGCACCTGATAAAAACCCACGGCCAAGAGGACTATATGGTACCAGGCCTATCCCAAGCCTTCTAACGGTGTCCAGTACCCCATTACTCTCAATATCTCTTGTCCATAAAGAATATTCGCTCTGAACTGCTGTTACCGGGTGGGTCGAGTGCGCCCTTTCGATGATATCAGGAGCAGCCTCCGAAATACCTATATAACGGATCTTCCCTTCTTTTATAAGATCGGCCATCGTTCCAATAGATTCTTCTACGGGAATATTCGGATCAGGGCGATGCTGGTAGTATAGATCAATCGTATCTATCTGCAAATTTCTCAGGCTCCCTTCAACAGATTTTCGGATTGCTGCGGGGCTTCCATCAATTTTTCTTCCTTCCGGAGTAAAGTAAATACCAAATTTTGTTGCAAGGAAAACCTTATCTCTTTTTCCCTTAATTGTTTTGCCGATCAATATTTCATTTATGTGGGGGCCATAGATTTCTGCAGTATCGAGGAAATTAATACCAAGCTCAATTGCCCTGTCCAGGGTTGCAATTGATTCTTTATCATCCCTACCTCCATAAAAAGCACTCATGCCCATACATCCAAGGCCGATCATCGAAACTTCGGGGCCATTTATTCCTAATGTTCTTTTTTTCATGATTGAATTTTTTAGTGACAGCTGTAAACTCCAGCCGATCATTTTTTATTCCTAAAGTTCGCCAGGTGAGGCCAGGGCTCATCATTCAGTTAGCAGCTAATAATGAGTTCAACGCACAATTATAATTCAGCGATTCACTATCTGCGGCCATGGTTTTCAACCCGACGACCCTGTTATCCCAGGTTTCCCCCAGTGATCGACTGATCCACCATTCCTTCTTCTTCCTTTTCTTTGCTAAGTTGCTTAAGCTTTTTCCGATATGATATTTTTGTGATCAACACAAATAATACAGGCACCACAAAGATGGCCAGGGTTGTTGCAGATAACATTCCACCAAATACGGTCCAGCCAATTGTTTTCCTTGATTCTGCAGCCGCACCTGTTGCAAATGCGAGGGGTAATACGCCGAGGATAAATGCAAGTGATGTCATAACAATGGGGCGCAAACGCAGTTGAACAGCCTGTAAAGTTGCGGCCATAATATCAACCCCACGGTCTACCCTTTCCTTTGCAAACTCTACGATCAATATCGCATTCTTTGCAGCAAGCCCGATCAACGTTATTAACCCGATCTGGGCGTAAATATTATTGGTAAGTTTTGGCAAAAGGATCAGGGTAAGGATCGATCCAAAAGCGCCTATAGGCACGGCAAACAACACAGAAAATGGAACCGACCAGCTTTCATATAATGCTGCCAGGAATAGAAATACAAAAATGATAGAGATCGCAAAGATCATTGTAGAACTATTGCCTGCTTTTAATTCCTCGCGGCTTAGGCCCGAAAATTCATAACCGTATCCTGCAGGTAAGGTTTCAGCGGCAACTTCCTTCAAAGCTTCAATCGCCTGTCCACTACTAAATCCAGGCTTGGGCGACCCGTTGATCTCTATTGACCTGTAAATATTGTAATGAGAAATAACGTATGGGTTCTCTGTCACTTTGGTTGTAACCAGTGATCCCAGTGGTATCATTCCACCGCTGCTGTTTCGCACATAATATTTACTAAGTTCGGATATCGATGAACGATAGGTACTATCTGCCTGTGCCATCACCCTGAAATTCCTGCCATAGAGATTAAAGTCATTTACATATGCACTTCCCAATAATGTGGACAGTGTACTGTAAACCTCGGAAATATTTAGGCCAAGTTGTTTTGCTTTTTCCCTGTCAACATTTACCTGGTAGCTTGGTGTATGAGATGTAAAGAAAGTATATGCCATCCCGATCTCGGGCCGTTGATTCAGCACACCCAGGAATTTTCTGGCAACAGTTTCGAACTGCTGGATATTATCCGTGCTTGAAGTTTGTTGCAATTCAAATGTAAAACCAGCGGTTGCCCCAAGGCCAGGAATGGCTGGCGGGCCGATGGCAAGTATCCTGGCTTCTTTTATATCAGCTGTTTTCTTCTGGATGGCTGCAAGGATACTCTGCAATTGTAATTCTTTAGCTTTTCGTTCATCCCAGGGTTTCAGCAACACGAACATAGTACCGGCATTTGATTTGTTTGAAAAGGTAATAATATTCAAACCTGCGAGGCCTCCAACGGTTTTAACGCCGGGAATTTCTTTCACTCTCTTCATGATTTCAAGCAGCATCGCTTTACTCCTTGTGGTAGAAGTTGCTTCCGGCATTTCATAAGTTACATATAGCCTTCCTTCATCCTCGGTTGGTATAAATCCAGATGGCTTGTTTTTAAATAAAAAGAAAAGCCCAATAAATAAACAAACAAGCATGACCAGTACAAGAGGCGTTGCCCTTATCCATTTACCAACTCCTCTTGTATATGCAGCATTCATTTTACCAAATCCTTTATTGAACCATGCAAAGAATTTTTCGAGGACATTTTTTCTTGAACCTTCTTCTTTTGATGGTTTAAGCATAATTGAACAGAGTGCCGGTGTAAGAGACAATGCTACAAATGCAGAGATTAAAACGGAGACCGCTATGGTAATAGCAAACTGCTGGTACAGGCGCCCTACAATTCCCGGAATAAAGCCAACAGGAACAAATACCGCTGCAAGGATCAAAGCAATCGCTATCACCGGGCCGGATATATCATTCATTGCCTTTTTAGTGGCTTCCTTTGCAGATATTTTTTCATGGTCAATATAATGTTGAACTGCTTCCACCACTACGATGGCATCATCCACCACAATGCCTATTGCCAATACGAATGCAAACAGCGTTAGTGTATTGATCGTAAAGCCAAAAGGAATAAAAAATATAAATGTACCAATCAAGGAAACAGGAATGGCAAGAACTGGTATTAACGTTGCTCTCCAGTTTTGAAGAAAAAGAAAAACCACAAAGACCACCAGCAACAAGGCTTCTACCAATGTATGAAGTACTTCTTCGATGGACACCTTTACCACTGTTACTGTTTCAAGCGGCATTACATAATCAATGTCTTTGGGAAAGGTTTTCTTTATTTCAGCCAATGCTTTATTTATACCATCAAATGTTTCAATAGCATTTGCGCCGGGGGCCTGGTATATCAAAACAAATGCGGCTGGTTTTCCATTCACAAATGCATTTGTGCCATAATCAAATTTTCCAAGTTCAACCCTTGCCACATCTTTTAAATACACAAGTGTACCAGTAGCCGGCACCGTTCTTACAATAATATCTTCAAATTGTTCTTTGCTGTTAAGCCTGCTGTTTGTTAGCACATTGTACTCAAAACTTTGGGTATTGGGTTGGGGGTTACCCCCGATGGTTCCTGCTGCCACCTGCAGATTTTGTTCCGACAACACTGCCACAATATCCGCAGGGGTTAATCCCAGGTTGGCGAGTTTCTCGGGGTTGAGCCAAACTCGCATCCCAAAATCATCCGAACGGGACACAATATCACCAACACCTTTTACACGCTGTAAAGCATCTTTCAAATATATATTTGCATAGTTGCCAACAAAAGTGGCATCATGTGTTCCATTTGGAGAATACAATGCAAGTGCAACCATGATACTTGGATTACGCTTACGAACGGTAAGGCCTAAACGCTTTACAGCGTCGGGCAAACCAGGCTGGGCTACACTTACCCTGTTTTGCACATCTAGTGAAGCGATGTTTACATCCGTTCCTATTTCAAAATTTACATTGATACTGCTTTGGCCGCTACCTGTACTATTGCTGGACAGATATGTCATTCCCGGTGTACCGTTCACCTGCGTTTCTATGGCTGTTGTTGTTGTTTGTTCAACCGTTTGAGCATCAGCTCCCGTAAAATTGCCAGTAATGGTAACGGTGGGTGGAGTAATATCCGGGTACTGGGCGATCGGTAATACCGTCATCGCAATAATTCCCACTAAGACTATGACAATGGAAATTACGATCGCCGTCACCGGCCTTTTTATAAAAGTATCTGCTATCATTATAAAGATTTCTTACCTTATTCCTTATTCCTTATTCCTTATTTCTTATTCCTTATTTCTTATTCCTTATTTCTTATTCCTTATTCCTTATTCCTTATTCCTTATTCCTTATTCCTTATTCTATTTAGGTTTCGTTCCCGCTGCTGCTGCCGGCGGCTTTGTTGTAATCACGGAACCTTCTTTTAAATTCTGTACACCTTGCACAACTATTTCCTCCCCTTCCTTCAGCCCGTCTTTGATGATAACATTTGTGCCCATTTGTTTCCCCAGTTCTATTTTCCGCTGAGAAACTTTGTTGCTATCGCCTGGTACATACACAAAGAATTCCCCGAGTTGCTCGGTAACTGCTTTATACGGTATAACGATTGACTTTTCAGAGGCGTTGGCTTTAACCCTAACCGTTCCGTTCATACCTGCTATCAGTAAATTCTTATTATTGGGAAAGATCAATCTTGCTTTAATGGTACCGGTCTGCGGATTAACGGTTCTGTCAAGCAATGAAAGCTTACCAGGCTCAGGATAAATATCATCACCGAAAGCCAGCCTGAAAGTCGAATCGGTATTATCCCTCTTTTCATTGATCAGTTTGGTGAAACGAAATATTTCTTTTTGATCGAGATTAAAATCAACTGCAAGCTCTTTGTCAGAAGAAATCGTGTTCAACAATGTTTGGCCTGCAGTAACCGCAGTTCCAACTTTTACCGCTGATATCCCAATCACTGCATCAAACGCAGCATAGATCTTTGTATAACGTACATTCGTCTGAACCGCTTGTATAGTTGCTCTCGAAGCATCTGCCTGTTTTTTCGCAACTTCCAAAGCTGCGTCGGCATTGTCAACAAGTTGTTTTGCAACTGCGTCATTTTTATCAAGCTCATGATAACGATTTGCATCTTTCTGGGCTTTATTCTGGTTGGCTTCCTGCACTTTCAAATTGGCAACTGCCTGTTGGTAATTCGCAGCGTACAACTGTTCATCTATAGAATAAAGCAGTTGCCCCTTCTTCACCCGGTCACCATCTTTAAAATGTACCGCACTGATAAACCCACTTACCTGCGGACGCAGATCGATTTGATTTAAAGCCGTAACTGTTGCGGGGTATTCATCATAATAAACTGCATCTGTTGTTTTCACTGTATCAAGCACAACAGGTACAGGTGGTGGAGTTTTTGGCGGCTCCGGTTTTTTATTTTCACAGGCGCCCAATAAAACAACTGAAGCAAAACCCAGATACGCAATGATTTTTTTTAAGGCCATAGAAAACTATTTTAATTTTTTCCGGTTATACTTTTATTAATACTTGATCAACCCTGCAGCCTTCTGCACATCTAACTTGCTCGCCAGTAGTTGATAAATGGCGGTATAATAATTTATTTGAGCTGTTCTGAGATCTGTTTCTGAAGTGATCACTTCGAGGTAGCTTTTAATCCCGGAGCGGTATTGCAGCTGGATAACGTCATATACTTCTCTAGCCAAAGCAACGTTTTCTTTCAATGCAAAGTAGTTTGCAAGATTTCCTTTATAAGTTGCTAACGCCTGCGCATAGCCGTAGTTAACCGTGTTTTTAAAGCCCGTAATTCCCCAATCATTTCTTTTTAATTCCAGTTGGGCTTCATAAATATTGGCTTTTCTTTTCCCGCCCTGGAAAATGGGAAACCCCAGGGTAAGTGCTACAAATGAATTGGGATAATTGGTATTGTACAGCTTTCCAAAATCATTGTTTTGAAAATTCAGGTTATATGCGCCATTTACTGACAAGGTAGGCAGGTAAGCCCATTTATAATATTGAACATTTGCCTGGAGCAATCTAGCTTGAGTTTCCAGGATCTGGTACTCGATCCTGGACTTATAATCAGGAACCTGGGTTGTATCAAGGCCGACCTCCTGTTCCATCTGTAACGTATCATAAACAATATCCAGGCTATCGCTTTCGGGATAATTCATCAACGCTTTCAGGTATTCCTTTTTTGCTTTTAGCAATTCTTCATTGCTTCGCAGGGTGGCTTTGCTGTTATTAAGCGTAATGGTTGCACGCTTATAATCTGTTTTATCAGCCACCCCGGCGGCATATTGGTTGTAGGCATCCTTCAGGCTTCGTTCAATCCTCGTGATGTTTTCAGCAGCAACTTTTATTTGCTGGGATGTAGATAATATATCATAAAATGCTTTCGACACATCTACTACGAGTTCTATTTTATCACTTGCAGTTGACTGCCTTGCCTGGAGCCTTACATCGGTTTTCGTTCTTTTTGCAAGTAAAAGATCGCGGTTAAAAATATATTGAGACGCAGTAAACTGCCCCGCAGAGGTATTATCCTGTCCAAGGGTAACAAGATTTCCGGCTATAAGGCTTTTTTGCAGCAAAAAATTATGCTGCACATTGTAATTAAAATTTACCTGGGGATACCAATCGGCTAGCCGGCTTCTGATTCTTGAATCCGTTATCTGTTCATCTAAAAGTGATTGCTGTATTACCGGCTGGTGGCGGATCGCATATTCTACTGCATTCTTAAGCGTAACTTCTTTTAGTAAACTGTCCCCTTGTTGGATTTGCGCTGAAACAGCATGGGGGAATAAAAAAATTATAACAGCAAATGGTAACAATTTCCAACCTAATTTCTTGTACTTACAATTCTGATTCATGAATCTGTATTATCCTTATTAATTTTTAGTTCTCAAGTGATAAGTCCTATACTATCCTCCTTTTTTCTCCAGATTGTTCAGCAGTGCCGAAAGTTCCTTCTTCAACGATTTCAACTGTGCATGGCTAATGGATAACTCCGAAAATATATGATCAGGAATACCAACGGCTTTTTTTTGCAACTGCCGGCCTTCCTTACTGAGATGAACATTTACCACTCTCTCATCTTCCACACATCTATCTCTTGTAAGCAAACCAGTTTCTTCCATGCGCTTGAGCAGTGGAGTTAATGTGCCGCTGTCGAGCCACAATTCGCAACCGATCTTTTTTACAGATAATTTTTCGTGCTCCCACAAAAGTAACATGACAAGGTATTGTGGATAGGTAAGATCGAGTTTGTCCAGGTAGGGCCTGTACAAGGCTGTCATTTGCCTGCTCAATGCATACAATGGAAAACAAAGTTGGTTCTGAAGATGTAACTGATCCATAATTCAATTGTGCAAAATTAGATTGTGCACAATTAAAAACAAATTATTTTTTTAACTACAAACTCTGTATGGACCTGCCCCTGGCTTTTAGTTTGAGTTGTGCAAAAAAAAGCACCCCATGCAGGAGTGCTTTCTTCATTTTATTTGAAAACCATTTTAGTTATAAGGTGCAATCCTTAGTCTTTTGATTTTTCAT
>JBDSBG010000128.1:0-13130 GCA_039921685.1 Ferruginibacter sp. | reverse complement strand
TGCAATCAGGGATGTGATGTCGGGCGGCGCCCCCATGACAGGGTCTGTGGCGAAGAAAGTATTATTGATGGTACCACAGGCAAAAACAGAGGAGAAAGAAAAAAGTTATTTATCAAAACGTGAAATTGAAATTCTCCAATTGCTTGTTACGGGCTATAGCTATAAAATGATCGCTGCCAAACTAAATGTGAGTATCGATGGAGTTCGTTTTCATATTAAGAAGATCTACGACAAACTACATGTTCACTCTGCCACAGAAGCAGTTTTCAAGGCTTTGAAAGATAAACTTATTTGATTTTTGCTATAATCCCCACACGGGCGTTTAAACTCACTACATGATTATGTAGTTTCTTTCCCCATATTCTACCGATACATTTGTTTTATTAAATCAAACAGTATGAATAATAAAACATCCATTTGTTTTAACCTGTTGTTAATTGCCATTATTTTTTCTTCCTGCAACGGCCAATCGCAGGAAGCTGCATCCACGCAAATTAAAAAAGATGATAGCACTGTAACCAGGAACAAAATCCATACAGGCAGTAGCTCAGAATTTGCTCCCGAGAAGATGAGCCAGGGCAAAGGTTCATTGTCATTTAAGCTGGATGGTGTATTGTATCAAACCGATCCGGGGCATACAAAATGCTGGACCACATCGGCTGTGCCCATGGCAATGTTAATGGCAAGAGGTGATGGATTAAGCATTTCGTGGCAGATGGTATATGAAGAAGGTAAGGATAGCTATCACCTGGCTAAAGATCGTAACGGCACTGTAAATTTTACCATTGGTGAAAAAACTTATTGGACACGTAGTTTGAAAGGTGATAATTACCTGGATATTAAGATTACCAGTGTTAAAGATAAATACAACCTAAAAATGTTGTCGGGCACATTTGAAGGTGTGCTGGAAGACAAGGATCGAAATAAAGTACAGATCACAGAAGGGAAATTTGTGACGGAGAATATTGGATCCTGATCAGGACTTTCGAAACCGGTGTTAGTTCCAATTGGAAAATGCACAATGATAATTGGTTTAGAAATGATTTTCGATTTGCGGTTACAATGGAAACAAAAATGTAATGCTATTAAAAAATTCCTGAAAAATAAAAACTGTTTTATGATGAGAAAAATATCTTTTGCAGTACTCATATTCCTGGCCATAGGATGTAACAGCCAGCCCAAAACGGAAAGCATGGCAAAAGCAAATTCCCTTGCAGAAGAGAATTCGGCCGTTCAAACAAAGGCACCGGTGAAAGGTGGATGTGGTAGTACGCTCGTATTCAAAGAAGGAGTGGTGTTGTTGTCAGAAAGTTTCGATGGTCAAGGAAAACTAATGGGCAAACATTCCACAACGATCAAAAAAGTTTATACTGAAGCTGGTATTCTCTTCTCCGAAATGGAAGTGAAGAATTCAGATGCAAATGGAAAAAATGAAAAAACAATGACAAGCGTTTATAAGTGCGATGGCGGGCAGATATATATCGATCTCAATAATTTTATGGCGAATGATAAACAAAAAAGTAAACTCGAAACCTCCGGCCTGTCATTCCCTTATGACCCCTCTGTTGGCGATACCATTGCTGATGCCAATTTCAGCATGAAAACGACAAGTTCCTACGGAGAAAGAACAATCACCAGTCACATCAAAGAGAGAAAAGTGGAAGCAAAAGAAAGCATAACAACAGCTGCAGGCACATTTGAATGCTACAGGATATCGTCTGTGGTATCTGTGGATCTCGATATGCCGGGCATGGATGCTGAAGACAAAAGGGTTATGGAAAACGTGAAGAAACAAATGGGTAAGAATAAAATGATCTTCTGGTATGCGCCAGATATCATGATCATCAAAATGGAATATTATATGGGAGATAAATTGCTGACACGAAATGAAATAACTGGCATTAAGAAATAATAATGTCATCGTTATTTAAGGAAATTTATATCGCTAAATGTTTACTAAAATCAAAATAAAATACATGGAAAGAAAGATCCCAATACTGTTTGTTTTTGTCTTAATGTTCATGATTAAACTAAATGTGATAGCCCAGCCATTCAACCTGACCGAATCCGTTCAGCCGGTGGAATTAATTTTCACGGACTATAAGAAAGAAGCTGATGAAAAAGCAAAGGGAAGGATCAGCATAAATACATTGACACAGGAGCTGGATACGATGTATTACTTTATCAAAGGTTTAAGTATGTATTCCCCCACTTATTTCAGCCTTAACACAACCGATCCCGATGCAAACATTAAAGTGAATTTATGTAAAGAAAACTGGCACAAGGCGCACCGGACAGGAGAGATAAAAGGAAAAGGGATATGGAAGAGTAATTTTAAAACAGAAGGAGATTTTGGTATAATGGTGATTGCTAACAAAAAACCCGTGAGATATGTATTACTGGTTTGGTCAGGTAAGGAAATGAATTTAGAGATACCCTCGGTTTTTAAAACAGCCAATAGCAGTGATATCAAAGGTGAAAGCTGGTTTAAGAAAAATATCATTCTTGTCGTGGGAGCAGCAATAGCACTTCTAATTATCTCATTTCTATTAATGAAGCTTAAAGTAAGAAATAGGTAAACCACGCTGTTTTGCAGTTGCATTGGTTAAAAAAATAAAAATAACGAAATGAAAAAAACATTCCTTTTTACAACTATACTGCTATTATGCCTTACAGTTAGGAGCCAGGAACCTGATCAAAACGAACCTGTTATCAGGGGAAATGAGGCTCAGCACGAAGGAAATGAACAACAACGTGCTGACGAGGGCTCCGACAGGGAAGCAATTGACGGGGCGATTGGGAATTTGCAGGAATATATGGATTGGCTGGAAGCCAGGAGAAATGAGTGGAACACCGTCCAGAATTTTGATCCCAATGAATGTTCTCCCGATTTCGCTGCGAGTGGCGCTGCAATGATGCCGTCTAACTGTGCGGGCAACCAGGCCTGCTCTGAATGTTATGAAAGAGCTGTGGGTGAATTAAATTTCATCCGACGCCAGTTGGGGAGATTAAGTTGTATCTATAGTAACACAAAGAACTTTAATGAAAGCGCTATCGCTTTTGGTGATAACATGAGTGGTATTCATGCGGTAACCGGCGCCGCATGGCAAAGTGCAAGGGGCGAAATCGTTGGCCAGTTTAATAGTTTTAAGCATACTTATGATGCTAAATATACCGATATGATGGGTTCCCTGCAAAGGGCACTGCAAAGCGTAGGCAGCTGTGAAATGCAGTACGGTTTGCCCGATTGGTATCAAAGGTTTGGTTTTATTTATTTTGAATTTATGAAGGATAAGTACAAACGAACCGACTAGTTGCGGAGGAAAAGTATGTGTGGTTGAATCAGTTTATTTACAAAGCATCAATGGGCCTGGATGAAAATTTATCAACTGATGAATCATCACCTGTTATTCATGATATGTTCTTCCATTGTTGTAAGCGCTTTTGCTCAATTACAAATAGACTCCATAGGATTTGTTGTGTATTCTAATGATGAATTCTTAGTTGCAGATCAATCAAGCGCTGTTATAAGTAAGATTGCAATGGAATAAACTGAGATGAGTATGAAAATATTGATCAGAGAATTTAAAAAACTTAACATGAAAAAATATTTCCTATTTATAATTTGCATTAGCCTCGCAGGTCATACAGATGCACAACTGCCCGGCGGCGCAAAAAAAAGTACAGGCATTGTGCCTGTGCCTCGAACGAAACTTGATGTGCCCGCTACCCGGGCAATCTCATCAGAAACGAAGACAATCAGAGTCACTCCCCTGCCATTAAGAAATCTTTGCCCATGGGAAAGATCATCCGGCGATAACAATTTTGAAGATCATGCAGTGAGTGTTGTAGTCAATATCTCATACGGGGAACATACAACCGCCAAGGAAAGTGTTGTTATAGCAAACATCTCTCTTTCCGGGGAAGAAAGTGGGGGCGACAGAACCATGGTGAAAGGCAGCTGGAAGAAAACGATCTACAGTGCGCCTGCGGGCTGGACGATCAAAAGTATTTCCAATGGTAGCAGTTCATTGGCCAGTTATTTCAGTTTTACAGCGAGTCCCACTGAACCTTACTCGACAAAAGCATGTCATGTACGATCTTATAAACTAAGCCGGAATAATTTAGGCTACGCGGTTACCTCTCCTACGCTGAGTGATTTTGAGATAATCGTGCATGTTGATAAGCAGGATGATTTTGATGAGGTAGAATCTACCTGCGGATGTGGATTTCAAATAGAAATGGCAGCTTTTAAGCCTTTGACGATCGTATTGGAAAGAAAATAGCATCCAGGTCATATCATTAGCAAATTCAGTATCGGACATCTAACAGCAAGTAGCTGTGCAGTGTGCTACAACCGGCAGAAGTCACCAAAATATAAAATCACTTGTTGAAACTGTTAGGTCGCATTTGTACTGGTAAGATAACTTGTTGTTATTCTCTAAAAAAAATAATTATGAAACAAAATATCTTTTTGCTGTTATTCATTTTCACTGTTGGTTTTGCGGATGCGCAAATAAGAAAACCGGTCCTAAAAGATCAGCCGAAAGAAATTTCCGTAGAGCCAAAACCAATCAGCCCCAAGGAGCGGGTTGTATTGCTGCCAGCTACAGCCACAGCAAGTACTTCAATAGCAACTGCTGATCAATTGTATTTTAAAAATGCAGCTTTCCTGCTTCGTACGGTTAGGGATTACCGTTACCTTACTGTAAAGAATGATCTGAGCCGGTCTTCAATCGTTTGGCGTTATGCATCCTGGGACCAGGATAACCAACGTTGGACTCTTGTTCAGAAACCCGGGGGTTATTTTAAATTAAAATCTACAAACGGGCTCTTCCTGAAAATCGGAGGCCGTGCCAATTACTACATTGTATCTGAACCAGAAAGTAATAATGACGATCAGCTTTGGCAACTTGAAAACGCCGATAATGGAAATTATTTCATTAAATCAAAAGCGGGGCAATACGTTTCAGTGATGGGAAGCGAATTGAAAGATGGAATGGTAGTAAGTGCTACTGCTGCCAAAGATGGGGGAGATTTTCAAAAGTGGCAATTGATCAAAATGGATCATGACGGAAGAAGGACCAGCACCTTTGCTCCTGAGAGAAATGGGTTTCATTTTGGTAATACATTTAATGGGGAAGATTTTATTCGCTGGAGCGGGTTGTGCGGCGGAATGGTGTACACAGCATTGGATTATTTTCGCTACCATATGCCAATACCAACGCAATCGTATCCACCTGCCAATGGTACAGCACTGCAATCTTACATATTCCAACGCCAACAACATTCAATGGCAAACGTGAATGAAAAATGGTCAGAACTGCAAGTGTCGTACGGTACAAGAGGTGGAGAGATTTTTCGATGGGGGATACAAGGCTTTGCCGGAGGAAGGTTGGAGGAATTGAAAAATAATATCAATGCCAATAAAGCTGTTCCCATTGGACTGTTTACCGGTGGCATTCATGGTATTGATGGAAACGCAGGCGGCGATCATGTAATGCTTGCAACAGGCTATGCACTGGGAAGATATAAAGGGGATTTTACAGGGCATCCTGAAGACTATAAGATATTTGCTTATGATCCTAACATGGGAAATACTATGGTTACCATTGTTCCAAACCTGGCAGCACAATGTTATTTTGAAGTGGAATCGGGCATTGCGTGGAGGGCCTATTTTGTAAACGAAAGGTATGACAACGACCACACAGCACCTGCAGGTATTCCAAATTTCCCGGAAGGGGAACCCGAAGGAAGTATCAGGCACCTATATGCGCAGTTTAAGACAGGTGGGGACGATCTTAGAGGAAATAACGATAATGTAAATATCAGGGTACATTACAGGGACGGAAGTTTCCAGGATTTTAATAATGTCAACAATTCGGCAAGGTGGGTGGATAAAAGCTCGCAAACTGTTCATCTTGGATTAAACCGTGCAGTAAGGAAAACAGATATTTTGCATTTCACCATCCAGACAACTTTTGGTGATGCAATTGACAGCGATGACTGGAACCTCGAAGGGATTAGCATCTCAAATGGCGCAGGAGGAATTGTATTTGGAGAAAAATTTGCCGAGCGTGCCGGCGCCTATATCATGCGTTTCTCCGGCGATCAACATTTACAACGGTACAGTTTACCGGTGCGGTAAAACCAGTCCGGGATAATTATATCATAAAATAGCAGCCTTCAAGATTTGAATTGACCATTGAGTTTTTTTCTCAACTTTTTGAAAAGAAAGAGATGTACCGATCAAAATTCAACGAGTTCATTCCTATTGTAAAAGCTGTTACTTCAAATTATGATAAACTTTCTGAACATCTTCATCCTGTTCCAGTTTATCAACCAATTTCAGCACATCCTGGCTGTCTTCTTCGCTTAGTTCGGTGGTATTCATCGGTATCCTGGTAAGTTCTGCTGTTACAACTTCTATCTTTTTTTCTTCCAGGGCTTTAGCCATATGTCCAAACTCTGTAAAAGGCGTGCGAATTACAATATTGCCCTCACTGTCTTCACCGATCTCTTCAAGGCCAAAGTCTATTAATTCCAATTCAAGATCCTCAATGTTTGTCCCCTGGTTTTTAATTTTAAACTCACCCATGCGGGTAAACGTAAATGCAACACTTCCACTTGTGCCCAACGCACCACCACTTTTGGTAAAGTGCATGCGTACGTTTGCCACCGTACGTGTGGGATTATCAGTAGCGGTTTCTACTAACAATGCTACGCCATGTGGCGCATAGCCTTCATAAATGATCTCTTCGTAACTGCTGGTGTCTTTGCCCATCGCTCTTTTTATCGCAGCTTCCACGCGGTCTTTCGGCATGTTAACGCCTTTGGCATTTAAATAACAACGGCGCAGCGCAGGATTATTGTCAGGGTCAGGCCCTGCCGCTTTTACAGCGATGGCAATTTCTTTACCGATACGGGTAAAGTTTTTAGCCATTTTATCCCAGCGGGCAAACATTGAACTCTTTCTTACTTCAAATATTCTTCCCATGATTTATCTCAATTAATTTATGTTTGGCTTGCAAATTTAAGGAAATGATTTTTTAAATAAGACCAGATATAATTGGTCATTGGTAAGCGCTGAGATCAAGATCTGCTCAAACCCTGGCCCGGGGATCATTCGTCGCATGGCAGTGCTAATGCTTTAAGTGCCAATAATTCTATGAACAGTTGCCATACTTCAAAATAAAATATTCAAATTTGCACGTACAAACAATCCCACAAATGAATTTTGAACTCAAAGAAATTAAAGAGGCTCATGCAAAAGTAAAAAGCGGTGCAGATTTCCCTAACTATGTGCAAGAGCTTATTAAATTAGGCGTGAGAAAGTACGATAGCTTTGTGAATGACGGTCATACTATATTTTTCGGAGATAATAATTATCAAATTCGCTCTGAAGCCAGGTATCCGGCATTAAGTATTGCAAACATAAGCGATAAAGAAAGATTCAAACATTATTTGAAGAGCCACCAAAGGGGGCAAACCGACTATCCAACATTTTGCAGGCATTCCGCAGAAACAGGGGTTGACAAATGGACCGTTGACACGAATCAAATGACCTGTACTTATTACGATAAATTGAAAAATAAAATGTTGGAAGAACAAATCCCCAAACCTTAACTAATAATTCAATTTTACAAATCCTGCACGTTAGCAAGCGCCGTATGAACATACTCTTCGGATTGGAGTTCTGTTCATAGTTTTTTTTCGATTCCTTTTTTTGAATAGCCTTTGGATGGTGCAGAATTCCATTTCTGAGTAATCGGTCATCCGTTACCGTTAACGATAAACCAGGCGTTTCCATCCATCAGGAATTCGTTGTAAGAAAATGACCAGGCTCATTGTTTCACATGACTACAGTCAGCCAGGCTAAATAATACTAAAGTAATTTTACAGAGAATGATTGGGCAAATGCCAATTAGTATCTATTGGAAAACAGTTACAGGCCAATTGATCGGAATGATCGGACAGGTAATTGTTGAATACCAATATACATGCCTCTTTCACCCCGGCTTTTCACCTCGTAAAATAATCCCTGATGCTAAAATATTTCTTTTCCTTTATTATACTGGTTCATGGGCTCATTCACCTGATGGGATTTGCTAAAGCATATGCTTATGGAAACTTTACTCAACTAACAAAATACATTTCAAAACCGGCAGGCTTGGTTTGGCTAGACACTGCCATTTTATTTATCGTTGCTTTTGTGCTTTACCTGTTAAATAATGAGAGTTGGCCCTACTTCGCCATTGCTGCCGTTGTTATTTCACAAATTCTCCTCCTAACCGTTTGGAAAGATGCCAGGTTTGGAACCATTATAAATATTTTGATTGCTTGTGTTGCCTTTGTATCGTTGGCACTTGATCATTTTGAAATGGGATTTAAAGCAGATGTAAAGAAGCATATCGCTCAAAATCCTCTTTCCAAAAATGATTTATTAACAGAAGCTGATATTGCTTCGATGCCAGCGCCGGTTCAAAGATATATTCGTTATGCAGGAGCAGTTAGTAAACCCAAAGTAAAAAACATGCGAATTGTATTCGATGGCGAAATGAGGGAAAAGGGAAAAGATTTTTTTAAATTTAATTCCGTGCAATACAATTTCATCGATGATCCTGCGAGGCTGTTTTTTATGAAAGCGAAAATGTACGCAGTACCTGTTACTGGTTATCATTGCTACCAATATGAAACCGCGGGTATGCAGATCAAATTGTTAGGCTTGTTCAACATGGTAAATAAACGGGGACTGGAGATGGATAAAGCCGAGACAGTAACCGTATTTAATGATATCTGCCTGATGGCACCTGCTTCGCTGATTGATAAAAGAATTGAATGGGCGGCCATTGATCGTCTATCTGCCAAAGCAACTTTTACAAATGGAATAAATAAAATAACTGCCACGCTTTATTTTAATGAGCAGGGCCAGTTGATCAATTTCATATCCGATGATCGCTATGAAATCAACAACATGAAGCAATACAGTTTTTCCACACCGGTAAGAAATTACAGGCTCATTGATGGACGAAATGTTCCCACTTATGGAGAAACGGTATGGCATTATCCCGACGGGGAATTTGTGTACGGAAGATTTACATTGAAAAGTATTGAATATAATCTGGCAGGCTTAAAACCCTAAGATATTATAATCAGATACTTAAACAACAACGCTGTGAATACAATAAAACTTTCAGGAACCACGATGATAGATACACGGATGACACGGGTTGAACGGATAACCGCGGATAAATGCTGCTGGCGCAGCAAACAGATAGCTGCTTAATACTGATCTGTAATTTTTTGGAACAAAAGATAAATTCGTCTTTATACGTGTATCCATCATGTTTCGTCATAACGAATCCACTAAATGTGAATTAAGAATGTGTTTACACAGCATTGGTTGTCCATTATCTCATCAGCTAAGTATAGCTCAAAAGATTCTTCTTGCAGCCTTGTACCTATCTGGATCAACTGTGTGGACAGGTCTTTTGAATAAGCAAATGGATTAACCACGATGATAGATACACGGATAACTCGGGTTGAACGGATAACCGCGGATAAATGCTGCTGGCGCAGCATACAGATAGCTGCTTAATACTGATCTGTAATTTTTTGGAACAAAAGATAAATCCTTCGTCATCCGTTTATCCCAGTATCCATCATGTTTAGTCCATAATTAATCTACTAAATGTGAATTAAGAATGTGTTCAAATAGCATTGGTTGGCCTTTATCTCATCAACTAAGTATAGGCTCAAAAGATTCTTCTTGCTGCCAGGCACCTATCTATTCAATTTTAAGCATACAAACCGCTTCATTATCTTCGCTTCATGGACCAAACATTTACCTATACAAGCCTTTTCAGCTTCTCCAAAAATATTTTCCTCAAAATAGGTTGTAGTGCAATGCATGCAAACACAGCAAGTCAATCTTTGCTTAGTGCAGATCTAAGGGGCGTTGACAGTCATGGTATCGCCCGCCTGATTGGTTATGTGCGTCTATGGGAAGCAAAGCGGGTAAATGCTAACCCTGATATTAAGATCATTCACGAAACGCCAAGTACCGCTGTGGTTGATGGCGATAGTGGCCTGGGTTTGGTAGTTGCACCCGCAGCCATGCAGGCAGCAATTGATAAAGCCAGCAACGTAGGCAGTGGCTGGGTGAGTGTTCAAAACAGCAATCACTTTGGTATTGCGGGCTATCATGCAATGATGGCTTTGCAACATGATATGATCGGTATTGCCATGACAAATGCTTCACCATTGGTTGCACCTACTTTTTCAAAAGATAAGATGCTTGGCACCAATCCGATTGCTGTTGCCATTCCAGCAGGAAAAGAAGCCGCATTTGTTGCTGATTTTGCAACTACTACTGCTGCCAATGGAAAACTGGAGATACTGCAGAGAAAAAATAAGCCCGCACCTAACGGTTGGGTGCAAACGAAGGAAGGATTGCCAAGTACCAATGCGCATGAATTAAAAGAAGGCGGCGCTTTATTACCACTTGGCGGCGACCGGGAACATGGCAGTCACAAGGGATACATGCTTGGCAGTATCGTAGATATTTTTTCAGGCGTATTGAGTGGTGCCAACTTTGGGCCATGGGTTCCACCTTTCCCGGCCTACCTGCCGATGCCCGACTCAATGCCCGGCAAAGGCATCGGGCATTTTTTTGGCGCAATGAGAATTGATGCATTTAGAACAGCAGCGGCGTTTAAGGATGATATGGACAGGTGGATACAAAGTTTTAAAAAAGCAAAAACGGTTGATGGTTTTGACAGGGTGATCATTCCAGGTGAACCGGAAGCAGAAATGGTAAAAGAGCGCCTGCAAAACGGGATCAGTGTTCCTGAGAGTGTAGAGGAGGAGCTTAGGCAGCTTGGGGAAAAATTTGGGGTACAGCTTTAAGCTGTGAGTGATGAGCTGTGAGCCATGAGTTTGTTTAGGGCTTAGATGTCTGCGGATATTGTGGAGGCCACCGGTTTTTCCTCTAAACAACTATTTTTTAGATAAATTCCGCAGCCAAAATCAAGCGCACGGCTCATAGCTCATCACTCACAACTTCCCAATAGAAATTATTATTCCCCCAAGCAGCATATAATTCCAGTTGGCAGTCTTATAAACATAAATTTGACTATATGAGACTACTGCTTTTTTCCACCATTGTTTTAATTTCCATTTCATCATGCTGGACAAAACCCCGTCCCAGGCCCACCACTTCTTATGTACATGTTATCGGTAACAAACCTGTGTATCTTGGCCTCGACACTGCAAAGAAAATCTCGTATATGAATACTGCGCTTCCGGTAGCTGCAGCAGGAAATATTTATGCAAAAGGCGATAGGATTTACCAGCTGGAATTGGGAAGGGGTATCCATGTAATTGATAATAGTGTTCCCTCGCAGGCACACCGCATTGGGTTTATAACTGTAAACGGAAGTTCGCAGATTTCGATAAGGGATAATTACCTGTATGTAAATAATTATAATGACCTGGTAACGATAGATATTTCCAATCCTGCCAATATTACAGAAGTACACAGGATAACCAATGCTTTCCAGGATGGACTAAATAATTACTACCTGGCAGAACCGGCTGAGCAGGGATATTACCAATGTTTTAGTTATTATCCAGATAGCGTGGTTGTTGGATGGGTAAAAGATTCAATATGGACAAGCTGCTTTAAAAACTAACCTCTAAATTCTTGCAAAATGAAATATTCTTTTTCTAAAATAATTATTTTCCTGGGCTTTATCATTTTGATTTATTCCTGTTCAAAAGACAGTGGAAGCAGTGATTCACTTGCCGCAAATACAGGCACTACTACCGGCCAGGGTGGATCCCTTGCCAGGTTCACTATTTCAGGTGATTATCTTTATGCCGTAACCAATAATAGTTTGTATGCTTATGATATTGGTGATCCGGCAAACCCAGTCCAGACTTATATGCAGGATATTGGATTTAGTGTAGAAACAATTTATCCATACGGGGATAAATTATTTATTGGAACAACAACCGGCCTCTTCATTTATTCTATAGCTACGCCATCCAGCCCTGTGAGAATAGGAGAAGCGACGCATGCAAGAAGTTGTGATCCTGTTGTTGCAAATGATTCCATCGCATTTGTAACATTAAAAGGAAATTCGAACTGCGGCCCGGCAATAAGTGGCTTGTATGTTCATGACATAAGAAATGTACTCTCACCCCAACTTATTAATACCATTCCTATCAGCAGCCCCGAGGGATTGGGATTAAAAGAATCTACATTGTATGTGTGCTGTAACACAGGAGGCTTAAAAGTTTTTAATGTAAGTAACCCGGTGCATCCCGCTGAAATAAGAACAATTACCGGCGCTTATTTTAAAGACGTAATTCCTTTTGGTGATCTGTTGATATGTTATGTAAGCGATGGTATTATGCTGTATGATATCAGCGATCCAACAAACCCGGTGCAGGTTAAGATGATAACGAACAGCTGATAGCATCAAGCTATTAGCGGTAAGCTGCAAGCCGGGTCCTTTGGACAAGGAGTTATTAAATACTATCAATCAGCATAAATATCTATCAATTTCCTGTATTTTAATGACGATTTTTTTAACTACCAGATTGGTAGGTCATGGATTAAGACTCGCTACAAATAATACCAATTAATTAAAGCTGCGCCACCAAAGAATAGGCAGGCTCAAGGCAGACAAGTATTAATTTAATTGGTATAATTCAAATTCCCCAATATTTAATGGGCTTTCCCTTCAAAAGTCATGCTTGTAGCTTGAAGCGCACAGCTTTTTTTCAACTTTTTTTTATCCCAACAAACTAAAAACCATTTTCCTCCGTTTATAGTATGGTTTTTCATAGGATATTGGATTAATACGGGCAGAGATTTCCATCTCAGCCCCTTTTTTTGCCCATAAAGCACCCATATTGGACATTATGTATTGAACTTTGGTTATTGAATATTAAAAAAATGCCCATCATGTTCAATATTCAATGTTCAATACTCAATGTAGGATTAGGTAGAATAAGCGCATAGCCATTACTAGCTTTGGTTAGTACTTCAAATTCGTTGCTTTCGCCTCCACAGCCGGCGGGCTGCGTACCTGCACCGACGCTGCTTTCCGCCGTTTGATCCC
>JBDSBG010000127.1:0-8437 GCA_039921685.1 Ferruginibacter sp. | reverse complement strand
CATGACGGGCAACTTACTAATCAAAAAGGAATTCATAGTTTTTTTGAGGCCCAGCTTCCTGAATATTTTGGTGACGCCTATAATTATAAAATCGATAATGCAGTTTATTTGAATGATGTAGCGGCGGCAACCTGGGATTTGATCAAACATTCCAACAGCCTTGCAGATAGTTTATTGTTGATCGAACGAAATCTCAGGGCGGCTTTTCCTGCGGAGAAAATGTTTAGAATAAATGCAAACGGCGATACAGTAAAAAATAAATTCGGTTTGGCTACAAGGAGCAGTGAATATGCAGAAGCCTACCACAAAGCATTGAATGGGATGGTTGAAAAGCAACTGCGCCATGCCATCCAGGATGTTGCCAATTTTTGGTACACCGCCTGGGTTAATGCAGGCAAACCTGATCTCGGCGAGCTGGATCCCGAAACACTTACAAAGAGCAACCGTAACCGTTATAAGAAAGAAATGAAGCGTTGGAAAAAAGGGGAACTAATGGGATTTAAAGTGGAGTTGGAGTATGAGAGGTGAGGGGAGGTGAATGGTGAATGGTGAATGGGGAATAGTGAATAGTGAATTGGGAATGGGAATAGTGAAATTGAACCATATTGATTTATTTTGGTTAAAGGGGCTTTGTAACTATTCAGCTAACTATCTTTAGGATTTGGCATCCACAAATCATTCGTGCAGCAGCAACAAAAAAGCCGTGAAAAAATCACAGCTTGTTTTTATATCATTAGCATTTGAACTGATAACTGACTTTTAAATCAGATCAGGCCCGGCCCATTTTTCGAAGGTAGCTTGAATGAGAAGCAATGGCATGCCTCATTTTCTTGTACTCGATATATTTAATGTTGAACTCGTCACAAGTATTCTTGATGATCTTGCTGATGGCAGGATAATGTATATGAGAGATCTTAGGAAATAAGTGATGTTCGATCTGGAAATTCAATCCACCAACCAACCAGGAGATAACTTTATTCTTGGTAGCAAAATTTGCTGTGGTTTCAATTTGGTGAATCGCCCATTCGTTCTCGATCCTGTTAGTCTCAATCGCGGCCACAGGGAAGGCCGTTTCTTCTACCGTATGTGCCAGTTGAAAAACAATACTTAAGACAAACCCGGCAAAAAGAACCATCACTAAGAAGCCAAACAGCCAGGCTGTGAACCCCAGGAGGTAAATTGGTAAGGCAATCATCATAAATGCATACCCAAGTTTTGCTGCCCAGAAGGCGAAATGATCATAAGCACTCATTTTTTTAATAGCAACATCACCAACTTTTTGTTTAAAATATTTCACATAATCGCTTACAAAAAGCCAAACCAGCAACAACAAAGTATACAGGATCCATACATAAATATGCTGAAAGCGATGGATCACGTATTTCTTTTGAGTAGGGCACATGCGCAGCAATGGTTTGATCTCGATGTCGTCATCTACTCCATCTATATTTGTGTATGTATGATGTACAATATTGTGTTTATTATTCCACATGATTGCACTGGCGCCCAAAGCGTTAGCAGAAAATGCGGCAATTTTATTCCAGGTTTTGCTAGGACTAAAACTTCCGTGGCCGCCATCGTGCATTACATTGAAACCGATCGCCGCCGTCAACCCACCCATGATCAGGCATTCAATAATAGCGATCCATGCAACAGGGGGAAAGAACACAACGTGTATATAAAAACCTATGTACAAAGTCCAAAGCAATACAGCCTTGAAATACAATGAAAAATCTCCGGTGCTTTGTTTTTGGTTTTCTACAAAATAATTATTCACTCTTCTCTTGAGTTCCTGGTGAAATGTTGAGCCATCAACGTTCCGAAATTTTGGGGTGGCCATGGTATTATATTTTATTAAGTTTATGTGTCTTGTTTGATGATCGCATCAAAATTACTGATGCCGATCGTTTTTTTGGAAATGAATCCTTCTGCGTGTTTAACCCCGATCATTTTTCCAAACATCTTACCCCTGTACAGCACACTGTCGAGGAAGTCGGGTGTGGAAATATAGGTTTGAGGTTCATCCAGTTCCGGGTTATGAAACTGTGTCTTAAATGCCTTGATCGACTCGATCTTTCTTTCTATCACCGAACTAATATCAACAACAAAATCCGGCTTTAAATACCTGTCCTGGATGAAATGCAAAACATATTTAGGCCTCCAGGCTTCCTGGCTTACGCCATGAACCAAAGTTTCGATCTTTTTGAGCCCCGACAGAAAAGCCGCATCAGAAACCAACTCTGCACTCCGGCCATGATCAGGATGCCTGTCCTCCGGGGCGTTACAAATGATGATCTCAGGTTGATATTTCCTGATAGTTTCAATGACTTTTAATTGCGACTCTTTATCATTTTGAAAAAATCCGTCTGCCAGTTTTAAATTCTCGCGGATATCTACTCCAAGTATCCGGGCCGAATCTGCCGCTTCCTGTTTTCTTGCAACGGCCGTGCCACGTGTTCCCAATTCACCTTCCGTAAGATCAATAATGCCGGTGGTCTTTCCATTGTTCTTTTCTATCATTAAAACACCCGCACAACTCAATTCTACGTCATCCGGATGCACACCAAAAGCCAGTACCTCTATCTTCATATTTAAGAATGAAAATTTTGGCTGCAATGTACGTCATTAATAGCAAAAATGGTTCTCAATAATTCACATGAAATGCTAATATGGGGAATTGTGGAAAAGAATCTCGGGAAGAAAGATCTTTCAAAGAGACTGTACTTTTTTTATATCGGTATAGCCATACATCCGCTGTACTTCAAGTACGAACCGCTCTATCACAAGGTCATCGGTTTTCGCATTATAGGCCTGTTTTAAATTTGTGCTAAAAAAGAATGCAACAGTTTGATATACCCTTGCCGTTACACCACCCTGGTATTCTTTGATGATCTCGTAGCAGTTGTTCCCTGTTTCCCGGTTGATTAGTTTCATTAATACTTTGCCCTGGTAAATAGATAGGTCAGTAAGAGGTTTTGTAAATTCCTTTCTTAGCTCTTTTTCCCTGGAATGAATGTATTTTTTCCGTTCTGCCTCACCGGTAATATTAGCGAGTTTGGCATTGATGTCATTCATTACTATGCCCGCCCGCCTTGCATAAGGATAAGTTACATAAACTGCATTGCGCAGGCGATCGTAAGCTTGTTTTGCATTTCGCTGGGCATCCGTAAGATGTGAATAACAATAGTAGGGGGTAAGTGTTTTTAATTCGATCGTATCGCCTTCGTAAACAATTGCCTGCCGCTGCAATGTATCAAACTTTCCATGTTGCGCACTTGCATCTTTATGTATCAATAAAAAAAGGCCGGTAATAACTACCAGCTGTTTTATTATTGTATGCAGTGGACGGAAAAACATTCCTGTAAATTTAAATAATTAAGTTTGAAGATTCATACACAAAAATGTTTAAAGTAACCTTAATTTTTATATCTATTCTCCTTTTCAGCTGTAATCTGGCTGAACCAGAAGATAACCTTGATAAATTTGAGCAACAATTAAACAAAGACGCTGAAAAGAGGTTAGATGCTGCTTATATTTCTATCACAAAACATTGCGACAGTGTGTTAATCTACGAACTTCCGTTAAAAGTAGATTCTATAATAAAAACAGGCAATGTAAAATGAAATGGCTCATCACTCTTTGTTATTGTGCCGCTATTCCTGGATGCAACAGTAATGAGGCTTTGATCAATACAAAGAAGCAGGCACTGGTAGATGCGTCCAACAGGAGGGTGGAAAAAGGAATTGCAGAGCTCAAAGCAGACTGCGATTCTAATTTGCTAAGAGAAACATATAAAAGAGTGCAGCTGCTACAAAAACAAAAGTAACGCCTGCCCTTAGGGGCGAATATCCTGCTCTTTTGATCATGCTCATTACTATACCAATTGCCATAATGATCAGCCCAAGCCATACAAGGTTTATGTATGGAAACACGTATGATTTAACCGTGATATAATCAATCGCTTTGTCGGATTCCTTAATGCCCAGTTTCATTTTTTTACCTTCACTCACGCCTACAAATTTTACAAAAAGATTTTGTGCATAAACTGTATCGTCGGTTTGTATCAAACCTAATTCATCTGCCTGGATCAACGGCATCGCATGGTAATGCATACTGTCTTTACTAATGATCCTCAGGTCCGCCATCAATGCAACATCAGTCGGTTTGAAATTGTATTTTTCATTAACAGGATTTTTGACCACGCTTTGTAAAATGATCATCCCTTTGCTATAGTAGGCGGTATCGCCTTCGCCCATCTCCGTGATTTTAAATTGGCCGGTATCTACATTTTTTTCATTATCCGGTGCGGAAGTAATGTAAGTAAATATGTCTTTTGTTAGGTATGACTTTGTACTGGGATTGCTGCTGATGCTATTGTCTTTTGTAAGATATACACTCGGGTCAACGCGAAATGATTCAGCGTTCCTCTTCGTTGCTTCATCTTTTTTCTCAAATAGCAACTTGTAAAACTTTTTATTTTTCTCCGCTCCCGAAGAATCTTGCTCGTAGGTCACTTCATATTCCCCCATTCTTGTAGGTATATCACGAAGCAGGGTAAGATTTTCTCGTGGATCATCTTCTTTTTTCGTTATCGGATTGAATCCGGCTGGCATATTAATCCCATTTACAACACTGCTGCTGATCACTTCTTTATTACTGCTCGATATTATCATTCCGACTAGCATCAAAGCAAAACCAAAATGTGCAACCGAACCTCCTGCAGTTTTCAATTTACCGTTGAGGCCCGACCAGATATACATTGCATTCGCAACAACAGAATAGATGGTTGCAAAAAAAGCAGCATAAATAGCGCCCTGGAAACCGGGGCCGTGTTTATAAAAATTTAGCGGGTAAATTATCACCAGCAATGTGGTGATCAAAGCTGCAATTAAAGTTGGTGCGGCTATCTTTTTAATCACATAAGAACGCGGAGAGCTTTTGTATTTGAAATATTGTGTGATGGCACTTAACAATCCCAGGATAAAAACCACCAGGATCATTACTTTGTTGTATAAAAATTCCGGGTCTTCCGGCATTGCAAGTGTGCCTTTCCTGTCAGTGAATAGTTCAATGAGTTTATTATATGCCGGTATGGAGGTTATTGAAATAATAAACAAGGCAGCTAAAAAGAACACCAGCGAACCAATAAACATCCAGAATTCACGTGAGCTCGTTTCTTCTTCCTTGTGTATGGCGGGGATTTTTTTATAATGTTTAAAAAACAGGGTAAGCATGGGGATCGTAAATGCCAGTACAAAACCACCGATCATATAATTGATCACATTGCCTGCTTCTGTAAATGCGTGAACGGAAGTGTCGCCTAAAATCCCTGTACGGGTTAAAAAAGTCGAGTATAATATAAATACGAAACAAAGTATCACAAAAAGATAACTGGCCCTTAATGAATGCCCGGTTGCTTTGTAAATGACCATTGTATGTAAACCTGCAATTAACATCAACCATGGAACCAGCGATGCATTCTCAACAGGATCCCATGCCCAATAACCGCCAAAGTTCAAAGACTCGTAGGCCCACTTTCCTCCCATCATAATACCAACACCCAACACGCATGCACTGAACAAGGCCCAGGGAAGTACTGGTTTTACCCAATCGCCGTAACGCTTTGTTTGTATCCCTGCATAGGCAAACCCAAAAGGAATGATCGTTGATGCAAATCCTAAAAACAAAATAGGAGGGTGGATCACCATCCAGTAATTGCGTAGCAAAACATTCAGGCCCATTCCATCTTTTAAGAATGAAAGATAATCGGGTGAGTTGAATATCGGGCCTGCAATTTCATTTCTTGTCAATGTAAAAGGGCTGTTACCAATGCGTGCATCGAAAATGTAAACTCCCAAAATCATCATCAGCAGGAAGAATTGTGCGAAGCTAATAACCGTCATTACCGGTGCCTGCCACTCTTTGGTACGGAACATAATGAAAATACCCAATACACTGTGCCAGATGGTCCAAAGTAAAAAACTTCCTTCCTGCCCTTCCCATATGCAGGCCAGTAAATATTTTGGTTCAAGCTCTTTGGAAGTATGCTTGTAAGCATACATGTATTCGTAATAGTGGTTAGCGCAAATGAAAAAGATGATGGAAAAGATAGCAATGACGCTGGCTATTTGTATAAAGAAAAAAATGCGGCCGGCTTTGATCCAGTTGTTTTTTTCAACAAGATCTGTCTCCCTAGATCCTTTGAAAAATGAGATCGTTGCAAGCAAAGAAGCAATGAAACCGAGAATGATAAAAAAATGACCTAGCTGACCGGGAAGTAAATGTTCACCTACAAATTTCATCAGAGGAATTTAGATTTAATAGTTGGAATTGCTGCTGCTTTGTGCAGGTTCCAACTGCTTGTCGTCCTTATAATTTTGTGTTGTTTGTTCATTGATATTTTTTTCAAGCAGGCGTTTGTCATCTTTGTATTTACTTGGGCATTTCAATAAAATACTTTTGCATTCAAAGTGATCATCCTTCATCGTTCCTTTCATCACGATGCGCTCGCTTCTTTCAAGGTCAGTAGGTTTGTTATCACGATAAACAACCTTTGTTTTGCCACCAAGGCTATCAACCGCATAGAAGGAGAGGTAGTTTGGATTGTGAATTGGATCATATACGATGCCCTGGCTCTTGTCAAGTTTTGCAATTAAAGTAACAGACTTTCCTTTTTTCCCTTTGGCAGATTGGATAGATTCATATGATGAAAAATCCACTGCGTAGGTGAGGAGTCCAACAATCAACGCCGCAATGCCCACAAGGATTATAATATGTGTTTTTTTCATGTTTGTAAATAAATGCAAAGGTAATTCAAAACAGGTTGGGTTCAGGTTTTCCAGCTTATTTTTTAGTATGAAATAAATGCTTTTGTCATGCAGCAATAATTAACATTAATTGTCTATATGATTGAAATACTCATATTCTTACACGCTTTCGTTTACAAAATCCTGCATTATGTCAAAACAATTGCTTCATGGATGTTTATACCTCCTTTGTACTCTTAGTCTCTTTGTATCCTGCAAGAAAAATCCAGATGCCAACAGCAACGTTTTTCCTGGCAGCTCTTTTCCTATTCCGGCATCAACACCCGTACAGGGGACTTTGAGTGGCCGGGTAGTTGATGAAAATAATGCCCCTGTTGCATCTGCGGTTGTTGAGTGTGCAGGAATCAGCGTTGTATCCAATGCCGATGGATTTTTCAATATCAACAATGCTACGCTGGATAAGTATGTCTCAACTGTAATTGTTTCGAAAGCTGGATATTTTAAAGGGTACAGGAGTTTCTCCGCAAGTCCAACACGGAATTTTGTATCAATCAAACTGATACCAAGAATACTCTCAGGGACTTTCGACGGTACTTCAGGAGGCATTATCACACTTTCCAACGGAACCAAAATTGATTTTCTACCAAATGGGATGATCATAAAAAGTTCGGGCGCAGTTTATAATGGAACGGTAAATGTTTTTGCTGCTTATATTGACCCAACCAGCGATGATATATCTTCAAAAGTTCCAGGAAGTTTTATGGGGCGGGATGGAACCAATTTGTATAGCTTACAATCTGCCGGGATGCTTGCGGTTGATATTGAGTCAGTATCAGGAGAAGTTTTACAACTTGCTGCAAACAAACCTGCATCAGTCAAATTACCTATCCCCAATTCAATTGTAGGTAAAGCACCCTCGAATATAGATACCTGGAGCCTTGATGAGCAAGGCGTGTGGAAAAAAGAAGCGATCGCGGTGAAATCGGGTGATCATTATGAATTTTCAGCCACCCACTTTTCATTTTGGAATGTGGATGTTCCGAATAATGCCGTCTATCTTAGCCTGCATTTACAGGATAATAGCGGGCATAGCCTGGTTAATACCAGTGTGTCTTTGACCATCTCTCCGAACAACAGCTGGCCATCAACTACATATGGCATAACTGATGAACTTGGTAATGTTTCCGGAATGGTACCAGCCGGATATGAATTACAATTGCAGATCTTTCCCGGCATGAATGTTTATGCCTGCACAACTCCTTTATATAGCCAGGGCCTGGGCATGTTTACCGAAAATACTTCACTAACGGTTACAGCTACACTTTCCTCACAACAGTTTCAGGAAAATATCATAACTGTTACAGGAATTGCCAATGATTGCTCCGGTTTGCCTTTACAAAGTGGAACCGTATTTATTCAAAGTGGCAACCATTACACTTACGCCAGTGTAACAAACGGAAGCTATTCAACGTTGTTGGCTCATTGTGATGCTGTTCCTTCAATTACAATTTCCATCTCTGATAACAATACAACAGCGATTGCCGCCCCGGTAATTGTTACAACTACGGGAAACACCGCGGTTGTTCCCCTGGTAACATTAACATGCGGTCTCACATTGAATCCACTTGACGGCATTTACGAAATATCTGGCAGTTTTGTGGATGCAAGCA
>JBDSBG010000126.1:0-34893 GCA_039921685.1 Ferruginibacter sp. | reverse complement strand
TACTTACAATGATACACTTGTATTAAAAGGAGCATTCGCTACTTACCAGGCTGGATTGCCAGTTCGCGGAGATAATATCAATGATTATGGTGTAAGGGGAACAGATTTTAAAACAGTTCTTGGAGCTAACAAATGGGTTCATTACGTATTCCGTTATGATGGGGTTAATTCTAATATTGACCTTTTCGCAGATGGCATACTTGTTTCAAACAATCTTTTCCGTCACAGAGAAACAGCACCAGGTGTTGGTACAGGAAGTTTGAATACACCCACTCCTACACAGGTAATTATGGGTGGATTCCCGAACAGTTCTACAGGATTCTCTTTATCAACTACTGAACCATGGCATAATATGTTCAGAGGCCAGATTGATGAAGTAAGATTCTATACAACTTCTTTAAGCGATGCTGATATCAGCTCTTTATACCAGCTTGAAAAAGCAGGACGTTAATATCGGTTCATAAATATGATTACAATAAAATTAAGGCTGCTTATTTAGCAGCCTTAATTTTGCAATAAAGTTTAAATTGTTTACTGATGAAAAATTATCTTTTTATATTCCTGATCCTTCTGCTTGGTTGCAAAAAAGAGCAAAATGATGCAATAGATAATCCAACAGGAACTTTTTCACTCACCCTTGCCAAACTGGACGATGCATTACCTGTAAGCAATAACTTCTATCATACATCTCTCAGCCCCGAAATAACATTTTCATTTTCTGCGCCCATAGATCAGGCAAGTACCAATTCGAACATCACACTCACCAATGCTGGCGGAAACGGTATTCCCTTTTCGGTTTCTTTTTCAAATAATGATAGCCTGCTGATCATCCAGCCGGATGCATCACTTTTACCATTAACAAGATACACTGTCTCTATCCTTACCGGACTGAAGTCGCAACAACAGGCAGCGCTTTTAACTGCGGGAAATTTTAATATTGTCACACAGATAGATTCTACTGATAAATTTCCGCAGGTAACGGATTCTGTTTTACTTGATATGGTACAAAGGCAAACATTTAAATACTTCTGGGAGTTTGGCCACCCTGTATCTGGTATGGCCAGGGAAAGAAATTCATCCGGAGACCTGGTAACTACGGGAGGAACCGGCTTCGGCATCATGGCTATACCTGTTGCGGTTAAACGCAATTTTATAACAAGAGCCGAAGGCCTGGCACGTGTTTTACTGATAACTAATTTTTACCAAAATAATTGTACTGCTTACCATGGCGCCTATGCGCATTGGATCAATGGTGCCACAGGCGCCACAATACCATTCAGCAACGACGACAATGGTGCTGACCTCGTTGAAACCTCCTATTTAATGGAAGGCCTTATCACAGCCAGGCAATATTTTAACAGCCCTACCAACCCCGTTGAAATTGAGTTACGAACAAAAATAAACCAGCTATTGGATGCAGTTGAATGGAACTGGTTTAGGAAAAATGGGGAAAATGTCCTGTATTGGCATTGGAGCCCTAATTTGGGTTTCGCCATTAATGCTCAGGTGGGTGGATGGAATGAAGCATTGATAACTTATGTGATGGCAGCTTCATCCCAAACCAATGCCATCCCAAAAATTGTTTATGACAACGGATGGGCCCGCAATGGAGGAATGGTAAACAACAATACTTATTTCACGTATCAGTTGCCACTCGGCCCTGCTAACGGTGGCCCTCTATTCTTTGAGCACTATTCATTTTTAGGCATTAACCCGACGGGTTTAAGTGACGTTTACGCAAACTATCAAACGCAAACCAGCAATCATACGAAAATAAATTATGAATACTGCAAGCTCAATCCCCGCCGCTGGAATGGATATAGCGCAGTTTGCTGGGGACTCACTGCCAGCGATATTCCCACGGGCTATAATGCCAATGAACCGAATAATGATCCTGGTGTGATATCACCAACAGCAGCCTTATCTTCAATGCCATATACGCCACAGGAGTCAATGGCTGCGTTGAAGTTTTTCTATTATAAACTCGGTGATAGATTATGGGGGCAATATGGGTTTTACGATGCCTTTAAATTGAGCGATCCATGGTTTGCAAGTTCAACCCTTGCGATCGACCAGGGCCCTATCATTGTGATGATTGAGAATTATCGTAGTAATATGTTATGGGATTTATTTACAAGTGCTCCTGAAATTAAAGCAGGAATGCTTGCACTGGGATTCACTGCTCCATATTTGTAAATGAGTATTGTTTTTTATGAGAAAATATGCAGGCATTTTCATAGTTGTTTTATACCTGAGTGCAGGCTGCAGGGGAAACAATCCTGTTTCTAAGACAACAAAAGAAACTCCCCCTCCTGCTTTATCAGACAGCCAGTTACTTGATATTGTACAAAAACAAACCTTTCTATACTTTTGGGATGCGGCGGAACCAACCAGCGGAATGGCAAGGGAGCGGTTCCATACAGATAATGTTTATGAACAAAATGACAAAAACACGGTAACAAGTGGCGGTGCCGGTTTTGGCGTTATGTCGATTCTTGTTGGAATGGAAAGAAATTTTATCAGCAAAGCAGCGGGAAGAGCAAGGCTGGAAAAGATCCTGCATTTTTTAGAAACGGCTGACCGCTTTCATGGTGCCTGGCCACATTGGTGGAATGGTGAAACCGGAAAAGTAAGGCCGTTTAGCCGGGATGACGATGCTGCAGACCTTGTTGAAACTTCTTACATGATCCAGGGATTACTTTGTGTAAGGCAATATTATCAGGAGGGTGATTCGACGGAAAAAAAACTGGCCCAAAGAATTGATAAGCTTTGGAAAGAAGTGGAGTTTGACTGGTTTCGCAACGGAAAAAATGTTTTATACTGGCACTGGAGCCCTGGTAAAGGATGGAAAATGAATTTCCCGGTTCATGGCTATAACGAATGTCTGATTATGTACATACTCGGCGCTTCCTCTCCAATCCATGCACTGCCAGTTGAAGTATATCATGAAGGTTGGGCACAAAATGGTAAAATAAAATCAAACAATACTTTCTACGGCTACACTTTACAGTTAGAAAGGCAAGGCGGCGCGAGTACAGTAATGGGTGGTCCTTTGTTTTGGTCACAGTATTCTTTTCTTGGATTAGACCCTCATGGCTTAAAGGACCAATATGCAGATTACTGGAAAGAAAATGTAAATCAATCCATGATCAATTATACATGGTGTGTAACGAACCCGAAAAAATACAAGGGATATGGAGCCAATAATTGGGGCCTTACTGCCAGCTATTCAATTGATGGTTATGCTGCACATGCTCCCGGAAACGAAAATGACCTTTCTGTTATTTCCCCTACGGCAGCTTTATCTTCATTCCCATACACACCAACTCAGTCCATGGCAGCGATGAAACATTGGTATTATGATTTGAAAGATAAATTGTGGGGGCCTTATGGTTTCTATGATGCATTCAGCGAAAAGGAAAACTGGTACTTACCCAGATATCTTGCCATTGACCAGGGCCCCGCGGTTGTAATGATGGAAAATTACAGGACTGGCTTACTCTGGAAACTATTTATGAGTTGCCCCGAAATACAAACCGGCCTAAAAAAACTAAATTTTGAAAGCCCGTATTTAAAAAAATAAATTGTACTTCGTAAACTGCCTGAAAAAAATCTTATAATGTTGTGGCAAATGAGCCCGCAATGTTTATAAGTTTTATACCAATGAGAAATTAATACTTATAACCCGGCTTCGACAAGCTCAGCCTGACAATTCTGGATGGCGCAGCTTTAATTTCTAATTGGAATTATATCAATATTCTAAAGCAAAAAGAATGGCCAAACCACTTTTACTGATATCCATATTTTTGTGCGGGAGTATTTTCATGTATGCCCAACAAAAAACCTATTGTAATCCCATCAATATCGATTATGGTTACACGCCAATCCCAAATTTTACTGCATGGGGCAAGCACCGGGCTACTGCAGATCCCGTTATTGTAACATATAAAGGAGATTATTATTTATTCAGCACAAACCAATGGGGGTATTGGTGGAGCAGTGATATGCTGAAATGGAATTTCATTTCTAAAAAATTCCTTCGCCCCTGGAACGAAGGTTATGATGAATTGTGTGCGCCTGCTGTGGGTATCCTCGGGGATACAATGATCGTTTTTGGTTCAACCTACACAGATAAGTTTACCATCTGGATGAGTACCAATCCCAAAGGAAATGATTGGAAGCCCCTGGTGGATTCATTTGCTATCGGTGGCTGGGACCCTTCTTTTTTTACTGATGATGATGGAAAAATTTACATGTACAATGGCAGCAGCAATCGTTATCCTATTTATGGCATTGAACTCAACAGGAAAACATTGCAACCAATAGGAACAAGAAAAGAAATGTATTTGCTGGAACCAGAACGTTATGGATGGCAAAGATTTGGTGAGCATATGGATAACACTTTCCTGGATCCATTCATTGAAGGCGCATGGATGACCAAACACAACGGTAAATATTATTTGCAATACGGTGCACCTGGCACTGAGTTCAGTGGTTATGCCGATGGTGTTGTTGTTGGAGAGAGTCCATTGGGGCCTTTCACTCCGCAATCGGATCCATTCAGTTATAAACCTGGCGGTTTTTCAAGAGGAGCCGGCCATGGCGCTACTTTTAAGGACAATTATAATAACTATTGGCATGTTTCAACGAGCATTGTATGCGTTAAAAATACTTTTGAAAGAAGGATCGGCATTTGGCCAGCTGGCTTCGATAAAGAAGATTTGATGTATTGCAACACCGCTTTTGGTGACTACCCGCATTATTTACCTGCCCTCCCAAACCCCTCCGGAGGAAGTGCTTCCAAAGTTTATGAAAATCCAAAAGCCACGGATAAAATTGTAAAAGCTGCACTCCCCCCTTCGGGGGGTGAGGGGGGCTTTACAGGATGGATGTTATTGAACTATAAAAAGCCTGTACAAGTTTCATCCACCCTTGGCAACTTTAATGCTAATAACGCGGTAGATGAAAGTATCAAAACCTATTGGAGCGCCGCAACCGCCAGTAAGGGAGAATGGATACAAACTGATCTCGGAAATATTTCAACAGTGAACGCAGTACAAATTAATTATGCCGACCAGGATGCGGAATTTTTGGGTAAACAAACTACTACTTATCATCAATACAAATTATACTATTCATTAGATGAAAAAAAATGGAGCATACTTGTTGACAAAAGTAACAACAAGACAGATGTACCACACGATTATATCGAATTGGAAAAACCAATACAGGCCAAATATATAAAGTTGGAAAACATACACATGCCAACGGGAAAGTTTGCTATTAGCGGTTTGCGAGTTTTCGGAAATGGAAATGGGACAAAACCAACAGAGGTAAAAACATTCATTGTATTACGAACGGATAAGGACAAACGCAGCGCCTATATAAAATGGCAGCCTGTTGACAACGCCTTTGCTTACAATATTTATTATGGAACTGCGCCTGATAAATTATATAGCTGCATCATGGTGCATGATTTCAATGAATACTGGTGCAAAGAAATGGACAGTAGGAAAACTTACTATTTTTCAATTGAAGCTATCAACGAAAATGGGGTTTCTCAAAAAACGGAGGTAAAGAAAGTTGATTAACCAGCGGTCAAGAATTAAAAGCAACATAAAACAAATGGTGCAATGATTCATCAATTTGCTATTGCGCCGCCAGATCATTTTAGAAAAGTTAAAGAACCAGGATATGTTTAAGAATTTTTTATTGGGAACAGGTATTATTTTATTGTCATTCATAACCAATGTCTGCAATGGACAGGCATTCATTGAAGAGATCAATGCATTTAAAAAAGCTGACTCCACTGATTATCCGTTCCCAAATCAAAACCCCATTGTGTTTACGGGCAGTTCTTCTTTCAGGCTTTGGAAAAACATGAAGGAAGATTTCCCCAACTACCCGGTCATTAACCGTGGATTTGGGGGAGCTACACTCTCCGACCTGATTCGTTATGCCGATGATATCATTATTAAGTATTTGCCCAAACAAGTTGTTATCTATGCAGGCGAAAATGACCTGGCTTCTTCAGAAAATATTACCGCAGATACAGTCTATAAAAGATTCAAAGAGTTATATTACCTGCTAAGGGAAAGTTTGCCGCGTGCAGAGATAGATTTTGTTTCAATCAAACCAAGCCCAAGCCGGTTAAAAATTCAACCGGAGGTTATAAGAGCAAATAAAATGATCCGGAGGTTTTTAGGCAACCAGGATAAGAATAAAGCATACTACATTGATGTATATACAGCTATGATAAACGAGGACGGAACAATTAAAAAAGAACTGTTCATTGAAGATAACCTGCACATGAATGAGAAAGGTTATGCCATCTGGCAAAGGATCATTGGGCGTGAATTAAAAAAGTAAAAGATAAAAACAACAACATGAAAAAGATACAACGGTTGGTTACGATACTTGTATTGCTGGTTTCGCTGGATGCAGGTGCACAAACAACAGATGCAAAGATGAAAATGTTCATTGATGGTCTGATGAAGAAAATGACAGTGGAAGAAAAAATCGGGCAATTGAATTTACCTGGCTCTGGTGATATTGTCACCGGCCAGGCATCCAATTCGGATATTGGGAAAAAAATAAAAGAAGGATCGGTAGGCGGGCTATTCAACATTAAATCCATTGCAAAGATCCGGGCGGTGCAAAAGGTTGCAGTAGAAGAAACACGATTGAAAATCCCCTTGATTTTTGGTATGGATGTGATCCATGGTTATCAAACTACATTTCCCATTCCACTTGCTTTATCATGTACATGGAATATGGATCTGATCGAACAATCTGCGAGGATCGCAGCAACTGAAGCAAGTGCTGATGGCATCAACTGGACTTTTTCCCCAATGGTAGATATTGCCCGCGATCCTCGTTGGGGCAGAATTTCAGAAGGTAGCGGAGAAGATCCATTTCTTGGTTCTGCTATTGCCAAAGCAATGGTTAAAGGATACCAGGGAGATGACCTTATGAAAACAAACAGCCTCCTGTCATGTGTAAAACATTACGCCATGTATGGTGCGGCAGAGGCGGGACGGGATTATAATACAACAGATATGAGCAGGGTAAGAATGTTCAACGAATACCTTCCTCCGTACAAGGCAGCTGTGGATGCAGGTGCCGGAAGTGTGATGGCATCATTCAATGAAGTAGATGGGATACCGGCCACGGGTAGCCGCTTTTTAATGACAGATGTATTAAGGAAGCGCTGGGGATTCAAAGGATTTGTCGTTACTGATTATACCGGCATCAATGAAATGACCGCACATGGCATGGGCGACCTGCAAACGGTTTCTGCTTTAGCTATGAATGCCGGGATTCATATGGATATGGTAGGCGAAGGTTTTTTAACCACGCTGAAAAAATCCTTACAGCAGGGAAAGGTTAGCCAAAAACAAATTGATGACGCATGCAGGTTGATACTGGAAGCAAAATACAAACTTGGTTTATTTGCGAACCCTTATAAAAATTGTGATGAACAAAGAGCTAAAACAGAAATATTCACAACTGCTAACCGAAATGCTGCAAGGATGATAGCGGCTGAAAGCTTTGTATTGTTAAAAAACAACGGCAACCTTTTACCCTTGAAAAAGAGCGGAACAATTTCTTTGATTGGTCCATTGGCAGATACCAAAGAAAATATGCCCGGCACCTGGAGTGTTTCTACCGACCTTGCAACTGCCATTACCGTGAGGAAGGGCCTGGAAGATGCTATCGGAACCAATGGAAAAATCCTCTATGCAAAAGGATCCAATCTTGTAACCGACAGCGCATACGAAGAAAGAGCAACAATGTTTGGCCGGTCGCTACACAGGGACAAACGCAGCCCCGAAGAATTAATCAATGAGGCATTAGCAATCGCCAATCAATCTGATGTGATCGTTGCTGCATTGGGGGAATCATCAGAAATGAGCGGTGAATCCTCCAGCCGGACTGACATAAGTATCCCTGAAACACAAAGAGTATTACTGGATGCTTTGTTAAAAACGGGTAAGCCCGTTGTACTCCTCCTTTTCGCAGGGAGACCCATGGTGCTAAAATGGGAGAACGATCATGTTCCTGCTATCCTAAATGTATGGTTTGGTGGCTCTGAAGCAGGCAGCGCCATTGCTGATGTTGTATTCGGGCAGGTGAATCCTTCAGGGAAATTAACTACTAGTTTCCCTCAAAATGTTGGCCAGGTGCCAATTTATTATGCACACAAAAATACAGGCCGGCCATTGGAAGAGGGAAAATGGTTCGAAAAATTCCGTTCTAATTATTTAGATGTGTCTAACGACCCACTTTATCCATTTGGTTATGGCCTGAGTTATACGAATTTTACATACAGTGACCTTAAGACAAGCAGCATGGCGTTAAAAGGGAATCAAACATTGACAGCCTCAGTAACGGTAACCAATAGTGGCTCGGTGGCAGGGAAGGAAGTGGTGCAACTTTATATAAGGGACCTGGTTGGTTCTATTAGCAGGCCTGTAAAAGAATTAAAAGGCTTTCAAAAAATAAACCTTGATCCCGGCCAATCCAAAACAGTGGCATTCAGAATTACACCCGGAGACCTTAAATTTTATAACAGTGATCTCAAATATGATTGGGAGGCTGGTGATTTTGAAATCATGATCGGTTCAAATTCAAAAGATACTAAATCAGTTAAAGTAAATTGGATCAAGTAATCCAGATGTATCTAGCGGTAATAAAAATTAGAATTAATACTTGACTGTCAAGCCTGACAATCTTTGCTGGTGCAGCATTAATTTAATTGGTATAACTGTTGATTAAATATGGCATTAGGAATGGATCAATCTTTTTTATCGGCTGCATTCATTCTCACAATAACAATGATTTAACCAGTCCATCTTATTAAATTTTTCATTCAGTTACTTAATGCTGTATTTTCATCTTTTATTTTCAAAATGGGCCAGTTAAAAAATATCATTTTCGATCTTGGTGGTGTATTGATCAACCTTGATTTTGCAAAAAGCACAAATGCCTTTAAGTCCCTTGGGTTTCCCCATTTTGAAAACATGTTCTCTCAATTTAAGGCCGACCAACTGTTTGAAAAATTAGAGCAAGGCATTATTGACGAAGCTTCTTTTTATGATGTTTTATTAAAAGTTGGTAAGGAAGGTACAACAGCTGAACAGTTAAGATTAGCTTGGAATAGCATGTTGCTTGACTTCAGGGAAGATAGCCTCCATTTTCTAAATGAGCTGAAAAAAAACTACAAATTATATTTATTGAGTAATACCAATGCCATCCATCTAACCGCATTTAATAATATATTACAGGAGCAGATTGGACAATCTTCGCTTGATCCTTATTTTATAAAAACCTGGTACTCCCATTTGATAGGATTAAGGAAACCCAATGCCGATATATTTGAATTTACACTGAAAGATGGAGGAATAACTGCTGCAGATACCTTATTTATCGATGATACAGCAGGCAATATAATTGCTGCCGAAAAGCTTGGTTTTAAAACACATCTTTTGTTACCGGGTGAAAAGATTGAAGACTTACATTACTATTAACGGATCTTCTCCCGGCAATTCTTATTAAACCTTGTCAATTATTTTACTTCCTCGTACTCGATATAATCGTCTGCAAAAGATTTTTTTGGGAGATCGTTCTGCTTTGCAACATTTGCCTGGGTGGGTTGGGCCGGTTGCTGTTGGTCATGCATCTTTTGATGCATCTCAGCCATTTTTTGCTTCATTTGCCTGGTTGTGTGATAAACAGGTATGATAAAATCAAAGATTAATTTATAAACCATGTAAATAATAAACAACTCGAAGGCCAGTTTAAAAATATTCATGAGGCAAAGTTATAGAGCCAGGGAACATCTTATTGTTAATTTTTGTTACGAGTTTACCCCGCAATTCTGTACGGGTAATAATAAAATGTCGATGGAGGGCAAAATGTGGGCATGAAACCAGCCTGAAACGAGGCCGGCGAAAAGCAGGAGGAATATGTAGAGGCGTTTCCGGGTTTCAAACGCTAGGCTGTTGCCGATCTGGGGGAATTTGTAAGATAAAATCCTTATCAATTTGGCTATTTCTTACATACTTCTTATATTTGCAGGGCAAAAAAGAAACAGAAAGAAGGGAACGGAAGTTCCCTTCTTCTTTTATAAAGCATTCATGAGCCGGGAAAATCAAATAGAAATAGTACAAAAACTTTTACAGCCGCTTATTACAGATGATATTTTTTTAGTTGATATCAAGATAAAGCCCATAAATAATATCAAGATTTACCTGGATGCGGACAGTGGGTTGGGAATTGAAAAATGTATCAAGATCAACCGCAGCCTGTACAGGATAATGGAGGAGATGGGTATTTATCCGGAAGGAGATTTTTCATTGGAAGTATCTAGCCCGGGGATAGACGAACCTTTAAAATTGCACAGGCAGTATATTAAAAATACCGGGAGGGAAATCGAAGTGACGTTGAATGATGAAACAAAAAAAACCGGGAAGCTGATCACAGTAAATGAAAATGAAATCATCATTGAATTTACAGAGGGTAAAAATAAAAAAGCCATTGTTAAACAGGAAACAATCAGCTTTTCAGAAATAAAAGAAACAACTGTTCTTATAAAATTTTAATTAACACAAAAAACCCTGCCGGTGGGGCCCCGATGATAATCGGGAGTGAGGCCGGAGAGAATATGGCAAGCATCAATTTAATAGACTCTTTCCAGGAATTTAAGGAAGCAGAAAACATCGATCGTCCTACCCTGATGAAAGTTATGGAGGATGTTTTTAAAACGCTGATCCGGAAAAAATACGGCAGTGATGAAAATTTTGACGTGATCGTAAATGATCAGAAGGGAGATCTTGAGATCTTTCGCCGTCGTACGATTGTTGATGATGATGATCTGTATAATACCCTTACGGAGATAGAATTGAAAGATGCCATTAAGATCGAGCCCGATTATAGTGTTGGGGAAGAACTTTATGAAGAAGTTGATATTCAAAAAGAATTTGGCCGCAGGGCTATTCTCGCAGGAAAGCAAACGTTGGCGGCACGTATCAATGACCTCAAAAAGAATATTCTCATAAAAAAATATGAAGATCGTGTGGGCGAAATAGTTACCGGTGAGGTTTACCAGGTATGGAAAAAAGAAGTGTTGATCCTGGATGAGGACAGTAACGAAATGTTATTGCCTAAATCAGAACAAATACCCACTGATTATTTTAAAAAAGGAGAAACGATCAGGGCAGTTGTAAAAAAGGTAGAATTGAAGAACAGCCAGGCTGTAATTATATTATCACGCACCAGCCCATCCTTCCTGGAGAAATTACTTGAGATTGAAGTGCCGGAGATATTTGATGGCCTTATTGTTGTTAAGAAAATTGTTCGTGATCCGGGTGAAAGGGCTAAAGTCGCTGTTGAAAGTTATGACGACAGGATTGACCCGGTAGGAGCTTGTGTTGGAATGAAAGGTAGCAGGATTCATGGGATTGTAAGAGAGTTGAAGAACGAAAATATTGACGTTATTAACTGGACCGCTAACACGCAGTTATTGATTCAACGTTCACTTACACCTGCAAAAATCACCACAATAGATCTTGATACGGAAAAGATGCACGCAAATGTGTACCTTAAACCAGACCAGGTTTCATTGGCAATTGGCCGTCGCGGTGTAAATATCAAACTTGCATGTGAATTAACCGGATATGAAATAGATGTGTTCCGCGATAATGAAGGAGAGGAAGATGATTACGATATCGATTTGGAAGAGTTCTCAGATGAAATTGAACCATGGGTAATCGAAGCCTTGAAAAAAGTAGGTTGCGATACAGCCCGGTCGGTACTTGACTTAACTGCAGAAGAACTTGAGCGCAGAACAGATCTTGAAAAAGAAACAATTGAAGAAGTAAGAAGGATATTGAAAGAAGAATTTGAAAAAGAATAAAACTAAATGTAAGATGTAGTATCTAAGATTTAAGATGTGCGATCATAGCGATCTGTATTCAAATCTTACATCTTAGATCTTAAATCTTACATTCAATCATTTAATAACAAAAAAGAAACATGTCCCGCGGGACAATCAAAACACAGAATGTCAGAAGTAAATACACCAAGGTTGATGGCTGCGGCCAAGGAATTTAATATAGGTACCAATACCCTGATCGACTTCCTTGTGTCCAAAAGTTTTAGTGCAGATGATCTGAAGCCCTCTACGAAGCTTACGGAACAAATGTACCGTGTGTTGCAGTCAGAGTTCCAACAGGACAAAGCTGCAAAACAAAAAGCTGAGCAGATCGATCTGCCAAAAGGGGCGGGGGCTAATGAGCCGAAAAAGAAAAGGGATGAAGAAGATCTTTCAATAAAAAAGAAAGAAGAAAAAGCTAAGGCAGAAGTGGTAGCAGCACCAGCTCCGCCTGTGATAGAAGAAAAGCCAGTTGAAATCGCACCTGTTGCAGAAGTGGCTATCAAGCCAGAAGTTGTTGTTAAAGAAGAGGTTCCTGTTAAGGAAGAAAAGGAAAAAGCGGAACCAGCAGCAACGATATCCAACATCGAAGCGCCTGAAATTGAAGCGCCAAAAGTATTGGATAAGATAGACCTGGATTCAATAGATTCTTCTACGCGTCCTAAAAAATCTACTAAGAAAAAAGAAGATTCAAAACCGGAAGCCCCTGCGGCGAAGGAAATAGTGCCTGCAAAGGAAACAAAAGGAAAAGCTAAAACAGAAACTCCTGTAGAACCGCCGGCAACGCTGCCCGTGGAAGCAGTAGTACCTGTTGAAGGCCCTGTAATAATTGCTCCCCCGGTAATTGAAAATATTCTTGCTCAAAGATTAACCGGGCCAAAAATACTTGGCAAAATAACCTTGCCTGTTGATAATGATACAAGGCCAAAAAAAGAAACGGAAGCAGAAAGGCATAAACGTAAGCGAATACCCATTCAAAAAAAGCCGGGCACAGCTCCTCAACATGGCCAGGGTAACACGGGCCAGCAACCAAACGGCCAACCAAGAGGCAACAGGCCTATTCCTGATAACAGGACCCAGGGTGGACAAAACCGCCCGGGCCAGCAACAGGCGGGAGGCAGCAACAGGTTCCAGCGCCCTTCAACGGGAACCCCTGTACGCAGAGAGGATAAAGTAATTGACGCAAAAGAGATACAGGAAAAATTAAAACAAACACAGGCTAAACTTGCAGGCTCCGGCGGCAGGGGAAAAAGTCTTAAAGCAAAATATCGTAAGGCCAAGAGAGAGGAAATGGCAGAGCAACAGGGCGCAGATGGCCAGCAAAATAATAAGTTACAGGTTACTGAATATATTTCTGTAAGTGAACTTGCCGGTTTAATGGAAGTAAGCTTTGCCGATGTGATCAGTAAATGTATGAACCTTGGTATAATGGTCTCCATCAACCAGCGTTTAGAGGCCGACGTTATTGAATTGGTGGCAAGTGAATTTAATTTTGAAGTAGAATTTATAGGCGTGGACGATGCTGCAGAACTGGAGGAAGAAGAAGAAGCAGATGCAGAAGAGCATTTGAAACCAAGAGCGCCAATCGTTACAATCATGGGGCACGTAGATCATGGGAAAACTTCTTTACTGGATTACATACGCAACACAAACGTAATCGCAGGTGAAGCCGGGGGTATCACACAGCATATCGGTGCATACGAGGTAACTTTAAAAGATGGCAGAGCAATTACCTTCCTTGATACACCGGGACACGAAGCTTTTACGGCTATGCGTGCACGTGGTGCCAAGGTTACAGATATCGCGGTAATCGTAGTTGCTGCAGATGATGCAGTTATGCCACAAACAAAAGAAGCCATTTCGCATGCGCAGGCAGCTTCTGTACCAATGATTTTTGCAATAAATAAAATAGATAAAGATGGTGCTAACCCGGAAAAGATCAAAGAGCAGCTATCTGTTATGAATATCCTGGTTGAAAGTTGGGGTGGTAAATTCCAGAGCCAGGAAATAAGTGCAAAGAAAGGCCTCAATGTTGACCTTCTTCTTGAAAAAATATTGCTTGAAACGGATATACTTGAGCTAAAAGCAAACCCGGATAAGCAGGCTAATGGTACCATCATTGAAGCATCGCTTGATAAAGGCCGCGGATATGTGGCGACTATACTTGTACAAAACGGAACACTGAATATAGGAGATATGATCGTGTCTGGTCAATACTTTGGTAAGATAAAGGCGATGTATAACGAGCGGAACCAACGCATCGAAACGGCTCCTCCTTCAACTCCGGTATTGATCCTTGGCCTAAGCGGTGCACCGCAGGCTGGTGAAACTTTCAAAGTGTATGAAGATGAAAGTGAAGCAAGGTCAACAGCATATAAACGTGGACAGATCCTTCGTGAACAGGGTATTCGTTCCAAAAAACATATCACGCTCGATGAGATCGGCCGTCGTCTTGCTTTAGGAAACTTCAAGGAACTGAATGTGATCATCAAAGGTGACGTGGATGGTTCGGTGGATGCATTGAGTGATTCACTCCAAAAATTAAGTACAGAAGAAATTGTTGTAAAAGTTATTCATAAGGCGGTGGGTGCGATCACGGAAAGTGATGTTACCCTGGCAAATGCGTCGGATGCGATCATCATTGGTTTTAATGTACGCCCGTCAATGAAAGCGGCCAAGCTTGCTGAAAGTGAATCCATCCAGATCAAACTTTACTCGATCATCTACAATGCAATTGAAGAGATCAAGAGTGCAATGGAAGGTTTGCTTGAACCTGCCGTTGAAGAAAAAATACTTGGTAATGTTGAGATAAGGGAAACATACAGGTTTGATAAGGCCACTGTTGCAGGCTGTTTTGTACTTGACGGAAAAATTGCACGAAACAATCGTATCAGGTTGGTAAGAGATGGTATTGTAATATTTACCGGGGAACTTGCAAGTCTTAAACGTTTCCGTGACGATGCCAAAGAAGTTACATCCAGCATGGAATGCGGATTGGTGATAAGAAACTATAATGATATCAAAGTTGGTGATATCGTGGAAGCATTTGAAGAAGTAGAAGTTAAAAGGACTTTGTAATATTTATGACTGGGTTTAAGGGTGTAAACTTATAAAACAGTTACACTTTTAAACCCCTTTTTTTGGGGTACAATTTTTTGTTAAATGACGGTTGGTATCCAGTACAAACCCAATACAGGCTTATTTTTGACAACTTTAATGAGCATTTGATTTTAATACCATGATGAAAAATAAAATTTTACTAACTGCTTTTCTCGCTTGCATTTTTTTAGCCTCTATGGCACAAACCGGTAAACTTGTTGCAGACAGGATTGTCGCTGTTGTTGGTGATAAAATAATTTTAAAGAGCGATATTGATAACAGCCTGATCGATATGCAGCGCCAGGGAATAGAAGTTCCTGCCGATGCTAAATGCCTTACCCTTCAACAAAGCATGGGTATCAAGGCCCTTGTGTTGCAGGCTGAAAAAGATTCGTTGCCAGTAACAGACGAAGAAATAGAATCTGATATAGATAACCAGATCAGGTATTTCATCAGCCAGTATGGATCTAAAGATGAATTGGAAAGAGTGGCAGGAAAATCCTTGTACCAGTTAAAAGAAGATTTTAAAGAAGGGTTCCGTGATCGCAAACTTGCTGCTGCCATGCGAAGTAAGATAGTAGAAGATATAAAGATCACTCCCAACGAAGTAAAAATGTATTTTGAAAGGATCCCTGCAGACAGTCTTGCTTTATACGAAAGTGAAGTGGAGATCGGGGAGATCCTTGTGTATCCCAAAGCGAGCCGTGAAGCAGAGGAGTATTGTATTGAGCAGTTGAATGAATACAAAAAACAAGCAGAAGCAGGAAAAGATTTCGGTACGCTCGCAACCCTCAACACGGAGGATCCGGGAAGTAAGGCTACTGGTGGCCGTTATGAAATCAACAGGACGCAAAGAGACCTTGATGCTACATGGCTACAGAAGGCATTTGCATTGAAAGAAGGCCAGGTATCAAATCCTTTTAAGTCAAGGTTTGGTTACCACATTATTAAAATGGAAAGCCGTGCCGGAGATGATGCAGTGATAAGGCATATTTTGAAAATACCGCAGGTTACACAGTTCGAAATAAAAACAGGATTCCAGAAACTTGATTCAATAAGAGCAAAATTAATCGCAGGCTCCATTGATTTTGGGACTGCGGTTTCCCGTTACAGTGATGATGATATGACTAAGTTCACCGGGGGCATGAAACAGGGCCCTAATGGAAATTTCTTAACAATCGACCAGCTTGACAAGGACCTGATACCTGTATTGAAAGAACTGGAGATCGGCGGCTATTCACAGCCGGCTGCATATACAGATGAGCGTGGAAAACAGGGTGTCCGGATCGTTTATCTAAAATCACGTTCTCAACCGCATAGGGAAAACCTGAAAGATGATTACGATAAAGTGGCACAAAGAGCTTTAGAGGAAAAGAAGGAAGATGCACTCGACAAATGGTTTGATGCACATATCAAAACCTATTTTATAAAAATTGATCCTGAATATCGAGGTTGCGAGGTATTAAAAAAGTGGCAGGGCGCTGAAGATGCCGCAAATGCACAGAAATAAATATTAAATAGGAAAATATTAATAAAGCAGGTGCAACTCACCTGCTTTTTTTATTGACCGGGGTGAGAGAGATAGGAACCTGCACAGATGGTTGCGGATTTAATTTCCGAAAAATTAAAGACATAATATCAATTGAATTTAATAATTGTCTGTCAGCCTGAGCCTGTCAAAGGTGATTTTCATAAATAACCCGGCTTCGACAAGCTCAGCCTGACAATCTTTGGTAGACGCAGCGTAATTTCTAATGGTATAAAATCCAAATAATTACTGGCAACTGCGCCGGCGATATATTCATCCTCGATTGTTGATATAAACGAGTACCAGCATAATTTACATTTAAGGTGATGAAGGTTGAGATAATAAAACAAAGTTTTTTCAGCCAATAAAATATCTTTGCAGGGTCATTACACAATACCACTTTAGAAAAAAGAAATATTTTGATAGAAAAAAAGAAAGCAATAACAAAAGAAGAAAATGCCATTCTTGTTGGCCTTGTTCAAAAGGAACAGACCGAGCAGCAGGTTATTGAATACATGGATGAACTTGAATTCCTGGCAGAAACCGCAGGTGTAAAAACCATCAAACGCTACACGCAAAAACTGGCGCATCCCGATAGCAAAACTTTTCTCGGGAAAGGTAAACTTGAAGAAATAAAAAACTATATCCAGCTCAAAGGAAATATCAACATGGTGATCTTTGATGATGAGCTCACCGGCTCACAGATCATCAACATTGAAAAAATACTTGAATCGAAAGTGATTGATCGCAGTGATCTGATCCTCGATATTTTTGCAAGCCGTGCACAAACCGCTCAGGCGAAAACCCAGGTAGAGCTTGCACAGTATCAATACATATTACCCCGGCTAAAAGGTATGTGGAAGCATTTGGAAAGGCAGGGGGGCGGTGTTGGCACAAGGGGCCCTGGTGAAACAGAAATAGAGACGGATCGCCGTATTGTAAAAGACAAGATAACGCTGTTGCGTAAACGCCTGGCCGAGATTGATAAACAATCCTTCACTCAACGCAAAGAACGTGGCGAATTTATCAGGGTGGCGCTGGTTGGCTATACGAATGTCGGTAAATCAACCATCATGAATTTACTGAGCAAGAGTGATGTATTTGCAGAAAATAAATTATTCGCCACACTCGATACAACCACACGCAAGGTAGTTTTTGAACAAACCCCTTTCTTATTGAGTGATACCGTAGGTTTTATTCGTAAGCTCCCGCATCATCTTGTAGAAAGTTTTAAAAGCACATTGGATGAAGTAAGAGAAGCGGATATATTATTGCACGTAGTGGATATTTCGCATTCAAAATATGAAGAGCAACTGACAGTAGTTAATAAGACCCTTGCTGATCTTGGTTCGGGCGAAAAGCCAACCATTACCATTTTTAATAAAATGGATAAGTATGCCGAAGAGGCTTTTGATCAATGGCTGGAAGAAGATGTAAAAAATAATATTTTAGTTGAACTCAAAGAACGCTGGCAGGAAGAGACAAAAGGCAATTGTGTATTTGTATCTGCAACAGAAAAAACAAACCTTGATAAGCTTCGACAAACTATATTAAATAAAGTGAGAGAGATGTACCAGATCAGGTATCCCTATAGAGCAGAGTATTTTTATTAAGAAGGAGTCGATTTGAAAATTGATGATTTGAAAATTTGATGATCAAAAACAGTTGTTTTGTAAAATTTTACAACATCATATCCTAATAAGCATATCCACCACATCAATTATCTATGCAAGAACTTTACGACTGGTTCAAAATTGCGGATAGCATAGAAGAACTCACCTTCCCGCCAACCGGCCTAACAGAATTGGAAGTCAATGGTAAAATGATCTGTTTGAGCCGCTTCAAAGATCAGTTATTAGCCTGTGCTGCCAAATGCCCCCACGCCAGTGGGAGGTTGGCAGATGGATATATTGATGGTCTTGGAAATATTGTCTGCCCTATCCATCGTTATAAATTTAATTTGGAAAATGGCCGTAATACCAGCGGGGAGGGTTATTACTTAAAAACCTACCCAATCGAAACCCGTGAGCATGGCATATTTCTCGGCATTAAAAAAGAGGGCCTTTTTAGTTGGTTAAAATAGTTTAGATTATTTTTCTCCTAAAAAACAAAAACCCCTATTTTTGCATCCCCGCAAGGGGTAGATTCCTCCCTGGTCGTAGTTTTTCATTGGCGACGCAGGAGTAATAGAAAAACAAGATCCCGATATTTATCGGGACTCAGTTTAAAATTATTAAAATTCCTCCCTAGCTCAGTTGGTTAGAGCATCTGACTGTTAATCAGAGGGTCGCTGGTTCAAGTCCAGCGGGGGGAGCAGGAAATCAAGCACTTAGTAGTATAGAACTCTAGGTGCTTTTTTATTTGCATACTATTTTCATACATAATTTGTGGATAAAAACTATTAAAAGAAATTAAAAGATATTATTTGCCAAACAAGAAACCTCCATGGCAATTATAATTGTTCGTTATGGGAAAGAAAACTAATCCTTTAAAGTTTTTTAATGATTTAATTGAGGGCGACCGAATGAAAAAACTCAACAATGAATTTTTTGATTATGATGCAGGAGAAGCAGGGGAAATGAGTTTTGATGAGTCACTACGAACCCGTAGCTATTTAGAATTAACTATGCCGTATGGTGTACCAGGCGAATTAATTACGGAACAATTTATCTTAGATTTTTTTATTCCAAGGCTTAACTTAGAAGTTCAAAGGGTAAAAGATGCTATTCACTTATTTCAATTGTCTAAAAGCAATAACATTAAAGAAATTGGTCTTCGGTTGGAATATTTAAATAGCCAGCTAGAACAAAAATTTATTAACACAGGTGAGGCTACTGCCCTTAAAGCAGCACTTAAAGAAATACAAGAATACCTTTCACATTTGTATAACGCCTCTTCATCAATCTACGCAATTAAACATACAATCTCCTTTGGATTGAAGCCAAGGATTACTGAAAAGCAATTGCTTGCAGTTTTCACTTCTTTAAACGAACAGCTTCCAGAAAAATTTATTCATTCCGATTTACAAAATCTTATTATAGTACTTAAATCGAACAACGTCAAAGTCGAAGGTGCGAAAATTATTTTTTCATGTAAAACAGTCACGGCTGCGTACATATTAAACAAGCTGACCTCATATATTAAAAATTTTAAGTGGTCTACTATAGAACAATCTCAATCTTTTTATTCGAAAAATAGCAAGCTTTTTAATGCAAACAATTTATCAAAATCCTTCTCTACAAGTACGGATTCGGCAACAAGAGAAATTATAGATAAATGTTTTGCTCAATTAAACTAATACCGTAAGATTCTTACTCCAACAATACTGTAATACTCCTTCTTACTTTCTTTTTCTTTCAATTTGCATTGTAATCAAAATTTAATCAATGGAAAAAATGATATTTAAGAGGCTAGAAGAAATTATTCAACTTTTAACGGCTAACAATATCTTAGGTAAGGAGATTCTTTCATTTAATGAAAGTTGCCAATATATGAGCATTAGCAGCTCCTTTCTTTACAAATTAACTGCCGATCGAAAAATACCCTACTACATCCCCAACGGCAAAAAAATATATTTTAAAAGGACTGAATTGGATACGTGGCTTTCTAGAAATAGATTAGGCACTAAATCGGAAATAGCTGATGACACCTTAAATACCCTGCTACGAAAATCATAACTTATCCTTGCAGTCCTATGCCGTTCAATAATCTATAGAAGGAGAATTCAGTATTTATGCAGTTTACAGAGATACTTAATATACAAAAATGTCACCTAACAGTGTTTTTATATTATAGATAATATACAAATAGGTACTTTAAATATGCAATACAATAGAGGATTTACAATACACGACAACAATCCATTTATCGGCGATGTAAGAGAGATGTCCAAATTAGTAAAGAAGTGGAATCGAACTTTTAATGCAGAAGGATTGTCAAAAACGGAAGAACTATCAATTACCTATAAGAGGGAATATTTTCCTTTAACGTTCACAAAAGTATTTCATAATAAAGAAACTCTTAACGGTTTGTCTGCCTGGGCGTGTAAAATTCTAGTATATATATCCGTAAATCTTGAATTTAATCTTCAAAAAATAAAATTGAATCCAGAGCTTGTTGGCCTAGATGCAAGGATGTTTTCGAGAAGTATTAAAGAGTTAATTTCAAAGCGAATTGTTATAAAGGAAAAAAGACAGTCTTATTGGATTAATATTACCTTATTAGTTGTTGGTAATGTCAATCCTGTTAAAGCAATTTCGAAATAGATACAATATTTGAGACATAAAATACAAATAAATACCTAAACTACAATACCAATACTATTGGGCGGCTGTTTAATATTTTTATTCGATAATTATTAAAAAAAAAGGAGAAGGAAAGAATTGCCCCTCCCCTACTCCGTATTCCGTTTTGGTAGTCTCAAGCATCGAGTTATCGAACCTCACTTATTCGGATATTGCTGATATTCTAGAACTTAAGGAATATTGCCAGTCATGCTCATTTGACTTGTTGAGCGCATCATAAGTTTGTATGGCCTATTAAGTACTTAATATATCAATTGACTATCTAACCTGCAATAGATGCAAAAATAATTGGAGTATGAAGCAAAAACGTATTTCAGATTAGTAAAAGAAACAGGTAATTTAAGCTATAAAACAAGGTGAGTTTTCATAACTAATCCTTCATTCATGATCATTCAATTGAAATAATGAGACAGAAAATCCCGTAGTAACACCCGCTCAGTGTAAACGCCATATTAATAATATAATGAAGCCAATAATTATATTGGCAATAACGCTCGTCCATCCTGAGGTAAGTTCATTGGCATCATTTGCGGTAAATCCCCGTATTATAAGTCCTAGGGTATAAGCCAATAATAATAGCATAAGAATAACTAAAATTGTCATAGCATCTAGTTTAAGTAAAAGGATAGCCAAGGGCTGCCCTAGAAATTGATGAATAAAAAAGCCGGTTCGTTTTCAGGGGTTCTTTAGTTTAGGAGAGAAACCTTCTCAAAAGCACCGGCAACAAAATGCAGCATGACTCCTGCCAAATACAAGCTTTTCTTCTAAAACATGATATATATCTGAAAGTGATTGTAGGGTACTTGTTTACCATTGATACCATAAAGAATTAGTTCTTTTGGATCAGTATTAACTTTCTCAACATAACACCATGTATTTCGAGGAATACCTGCTATTGACTTAATACATAGCACCCTGAATGGACAGTAAAGCTTCCGTATATGGCCGTTCTGATTTATAACCATCATAGAGTATGGATCTACAAAAGATCTATAATTTACTTTTTGCATACTGTTGGCCCTGCTAGTTTAAAAACCAACTTTGCTGCTGGCTATTCAGGGCATACTTTAGCTGTTCAACGAAATGATATGCATTTACTGATTTATCCAGGAAGTTGTCTATGTAAGTAGACTTGTTTGCTCCGGTGAACAGATTGTACAATCGCCATAGATTAATGCTTCCATCTCCATTTTTACAAAACGATTGGTCTCGGTAATAATCCTTGACAACTGTGTTTATTTGATTATCTCCAAAAAAAAGTGGAGATATATCGGCCTGCACCGACTTCGGCAAATGTTGATACATCCTGCATCGTCCTATAAGGAGCGCAAATTGCTGCTCTGTTAAACTGTAATCAGAAAGGTGGTGCATCAAATTCAAATGATATGGCGCATTATAATTTGCAAGTAAAGATTGGATACAGGCCTTCAATTGACCGATACTAGATACTTTTAAATCACTCATATAACCGTCTGTCCAGACGCATAGATTTGTACAAACTTTATTCTGAAAACCAACGAAAATTTTAAAATGCTCATCAGCTCCTTTACGGTTATAGAGATTATCTGTGTTAAGTGCTTTCACTCCTCCTACGGTTAATGATAATCTCGAACCATCGATTTCATCATAAACCGACGCTATCTCAATTAAGAAAGCCATGCGTTCATAATACAAGGTTTTTTCATGCTCCTGCAGCTGAATAGCCGGCTTGTCTTTTGCCTCCGGTATTCTCCCCTTAATTGGGTGAGATAGCCGTACATTGGGCCTTAAAATCTTTTCACCATTGTAAACATCGGCCACTATCTCGGTTGCCGCCTGTATGAAATCAGCTTGGGAAATCAAAGGCTCATTGTCTTTTATGAAGACCGGTATTATATGACGATTTTTGATCTCCTCAAAACTACTTTCAATAGTATTTGCTTCGATGAAGGCTGCTCCAGAGGATAATCCTTCATCGTTTTCAGGATTTATTATCTCTAAATAATTATTTGAATTTTCTTTAGGCAACATTTTTATCAGTTCCATTTGATGAATTTTTAAGATTGTGAAGAATTGAATGGCCAAAAACCGGACGTGATAACTCCTTACGTCTTACGGTAAACTGGCTTAGGTGTGTTCCCTGGTAGAAAGGATGTTTGTTATACAATACGAGTAGTTCTTGAACTGATTTACAAGCACGGATTTGAATATTAAGCTCTTCTTCAGATACAACTTCTTCTGTTACACATTTTATAATAACATCTGTTATATTGTCACCTTGATTACACCACTCATTGATTTGTTTACCTGTTTCTATTGTGATCTTGAATTCCGGTCTGTTAATAAATAAAGAGGTCCGATCCTTACTTGCAATTGCATTATGTTTACTGTCTATGTCCAGTACAATTGTAAATTCATAGTCAAGGCCATCACGCTGGACAGCTTTAAGCCCAACCTTTTCTGGCACCATTTTACCGTTCTTTTCATTAAGCACATAATCCTGCTTGCTGCGGACAGTTCCAATAATATGGGCTGCACTTTGAAGCATGGCCTGAACAAAAGCATTGTGCCTATGGGTAAGTTTCCCCCAATTGCTAAAGCTATTGCCCGTCATATTTGAATGTATATCCAAAATACCACCAGAGCCATCCCATTCATGACTGCATGAATCAAGTATGATGACTTCTATACCGGCATTTTCACATAATTCTATCGCCTGAATATACTTTTCCGGCGTAAATGGCGCAGCAATACTGATTGTATTGAAACTTCCCAGATTTGAATACAATTCTGCAGAATGATTTTCGGTGTCTATAACTGCGATCCTATTCCAGTCACCGCATAGCCCGAAGGCAATTAGTAAAGCACCGATACTTTTACCTGATCCGCTTGGGCCCTGTAAAGCCAGTTTCATCTTGGCTTTTTTACGAGACGCTTTTTGTAGTTGCATAATTTTAAATTTTAAAGATGAAAAAAGGCAAGCCCTATCGGGCCTGCCTTATACCAAAAGAAAATGGCTCTTATCAAGCCAATGATTTCAAACGGTTTGATTGAATATTTTCAATCGAATCTTCGGTGTCTTCCGGCCGATATTGATAGGTATACGAAAGCTGTATTACTTCGCCACTTCCGGGAATGGCATAATCATACGGATCAGTTGATACCCTTTCAATAGTGCCTGGCATTTGTGAACCAATCAGCCCCTTAGCTGTTGATTCATCCATGGCAGCATACATAAAACAACGTCTTGTAGTTGCATAGAATCTGCCCGTGCGTTGACTCTGTACAAAAGCCACATCTCCTTCCAGTTCAAGAGAAATGTACTGTGTTCCATCTTCGCTGTTGCGAACATGGTAGTTTTTTACCTTTACCATTTTTTTAAATTTTAAAGTGATTAATTAGTGGAAGCCTTTATAATTGAAAGGCCAAGGCTAAGGAACGGGGGCTGATTTTCGGGAGTGGGTCGGTATGAGTGGGGGGTATCTATATAAACTTGAATTTTCTATTTTACTAAAATGATTTAATAGGAAAGTAATGAGTTGTATATTAGCTGTTATAAAATTAACGAGCAATGACATAAACCAACTTTAGAAATAATTATTCGTTTTGTTTACATTTCTACTATCACTGTAATCCGCGAAATTTCAGATAAGACTAAAAGAACTGTAAAGCAAAACGTCTGCGTTACGTGGGCGTTTGCTTTCACTTGTAGTCTTAGGGCCCTTCGCGGAGCCTCAGTGATGGAAGTTGAATGGCGGCGCCCTCGTAAAGCTTTAAATATGAATACAATCCTTTTTAGCAATTCCAAGTTCAAAAAGTTCATGTTATTCCTGACTTTTGCAACTTTTTTTCTTCAATGCAATAGAAAGAAATCTCCCACGCTTTATAAAATCTATGATGGTAAGTATTATGGATTTATCGACTCTTCAGGCAAAGTTGTAATTCAACCAAAATATAAAGAGGTAGGCTCATTTCAGGATGGTGTTGCAATAGTCGCAAATGGCATTGATTGGTTTCAAGCATCCTACGTTTTCATAAACGATAAAGGAGATACAATGATTAATTCGAAATACAAGTTAACAATTGATCCGCTTGATTTATATCCATACCGAAAAGCCAGGGGCTTGCACATGAAACAATGGTTCAGTTTTATGTTAAATGAATACTCATTTTCAAATGGCCTTGCCTTAATTTATGATGATAAACAAATGCGTTTTGGATATATGAACAAAAAGGGTGAGGTGGCACTTACACCTAGTTACGTCAATGCCTCTAAATTTAGAGGAGGTTATGCTCTTGTTCAAACATCATATGATACTTCCAATTGGGAAAATACACATACTGGATTAATTGATTCTACAGGTAAATTGGTCATAGCAGACAAGTATTACAGTTTAACTAGGATGTCAAATAATAGGTTAATAGGAACTTTTGCTGTTAAAGATAGTTTGGGTTATTCTTTTACTTCTGTGCTACTAAATCAAAATGGAAACGTAATTAATACCATTAACTCAGGATTTGCCTATTTCGGTGAGTTCTCTGGCTCTTATGTACCAGGGGTTGATGGCTTCTGGGCAGGGCTCTTAGGAACAGGCGGCTTTTTCATTGTAGATTCAACGGGAGAAATACTAAAAGATAGTCGTGGAGGTGAAAGATTGTATTTTGAAGATGTAATTATAAATAAGGGTAAGTATTTCTGGTATAAAAGGAATAAAAAATACAGCTGGTTTGTTTTAGATCAAAATCAAAGAATAAATGTGATTGATAATAAAATTTATGATACAGTTAAAGCAGGTTTTAACAAAGAGGGAATCGCTTGTGTACAATGGACACAGGATGGGTTTACACAATATGGGTACATAGATACGTTAGGAAATTTTATTCTAAATGCGAAATTTAATGCCGCGTCTGATTTTAATGGCCCGTTAGCACCGGCATCCCTAAGAAAAGGCTCAATAATAATCGACGGATACATCAATAAGAAAGGGGAATTTGTGTGGAGTAGAGAAATAAGGGAAAACATCAAATAAAGAAAAAAATTTATAAACTTAGTTTCTCCGGTTAAGTAATCAAATACTTTTTGCAATCATTGGAAAAGTATGCCTCTGTTTCCAAAATATAAGTTGCCTTTTACTCTTCCACCCCTCTCCTATGTCCAAATTATTTTTTTGCTTTAATAAAAGGGAATAAGAAAGAATCATGAATCATGAATTGTCCATTAAATCCTTTAACTATTTCCGCAACAGGAACTATCGGGAGATTATTAGTAAAATGTTCAGATAAAAATGAAAAGCACCTAGGATGAAAGAGTTTTGGTAAATGTTCTAAGTATTAAGATTTGTGAATTAAGTAAAAGGCGTCATTCCACCAAGTAACCTGGTAAACCAGATATAGTTATTAATCGAAAAAAAGTGGCCATTTTCATAGAGGGTGAATTTTGGCTATTTGCCAAGCCAACACGAGAGAGACCTTATAACCTAATATTTGAATGCGGAATGGAAAGGAGCATTCAATAAATAAAATATCGAAAGCTGATTGCTTCTTGATTCAAATAAATTTTTGCATTGACGCAACTTTTAATTCAAAAAAGCAACATTGATGTCCTTGACTATCAGATGTCAAATAAGGTTTGAATGTTCGCACTATTATGTAAATTACAGAGTTACCAGCAATGCTATGGGACACAGTACTAATTTCATAACAACGGTGGACAGACCAAACTAAAATGACTAACAAAATTTATGAGTGACTTCTACATTGAGGAATTTAACCTTAGAAAGCTAAAAGCAAAATTTGACGAGAAAATTTACGCAATACCTCAAATTCAAAGAAGCTATGTGTGGAAGAAGGATAGTGTCTGTAAATTGATGGACAGTATTTTTAAAAACTACCCAATTGGTATTGCGTTAGTTTGGGAAACAAAAACAAGCAAAGCATTTGAGATACGACCCAATACAAAAACAATAATTCCTCAATACAATAAGAAGGCATCAGTAGCAGAAGTTATAATAGACGGACAACAAAGACTGTCTACCATTTATGGGGTAATGAATGGAATTGAGCCAAGCAAAGACGTTAACTCCAGAATTAATTTTAATGACCTCTATTTCGACACAGATAAAACAAGTGAAACCAGATTTATTTTTAGAAAGAGTTTAACTGAACATGATAAAAGTTTAGTTAACCTTACTGACTTGCTAAATACACAACCTTCCGCTTTTGCTAAGCGACAAAAATTGAAAAAGTATCAGGCAAAGGAAGTAGAAAATTGCTATACTAATTTTCTCAACTACAAGTTCAATATTTTAAAATTTACGGGATTTGACTTTGAACACGCAAGAGAAGTTTTCATTCGTGTTAACTCTGCAGGAATGCGATTAAAACGTGCAGATGAATTATTTGCGCTGGCTTCATCTGTTCATTTGAGAGACCACGTTGAAGATACCAAACGTGGCTTGAATTGGGGGTTTAGCGAAATTTCAGACGATGCTATTCAGAACACTGTCGCTTTGTATTATGGTGCTGAAAGAATTGGTGGTGTGGGCTTCAAACCGTTTTTAAATGAAGTCCTTAAAAAGAACACTAAGGAAAGTGACTTTCTTCATGAATGGAAAAAAATAGAAAATGGGTATAAATTATGCTTAGATTTTTTAGCTTCTGAGTTCTTAATCAAAAACTTGAAAGAACTTCCAATCTCAAACATGTTTTCAATGTTGTCGTTCTTCTTCGCATTGAACTGCAAAAAAGCGACACCGCTACAATTAAAGCAAGTGAGGAAATGGTTTTGGCATACTTGTTTAAACAAACGCTATTCAGGTAGCGAGTTCAATAGAAACATACCAGAAGATGTAAAGTTTTTTAGGTCATTAGCAAACGGCAAAAGCGTTCGCTACAACATTGATAAAAAAGTAAATGTTTATGATTTTATGAGGTCGGACTATCGTGATAACGGTGCTGTCACAGTTGCGTATTACTTAATGCTTAAAAGGAAAAACCCACTATATTTAGACAATGGCAGACCAATGCTTTTAGATAATATCACATCAACTGCAAACAAAAAGCATAGGCATCACATATTTCCAAAAGCATTGTTGGAAGCTAATGGGCTCAAAGCCCAATGGATTAATTGCATTACTAATATTTGTTTTCTTGACGCTTATAAAAATATATCTATTGGAAGTTCATTGCCTAAAACATACTTGACACGTTTCAAAGACCTAAAACATTTTAAAAAAGCGCTTACATCATATTTGATTCCAATTGACAATAACAGTCCTGTATGGGCAACCAAAGTTGGGGATGGTTTTCTTGACTTTATCAATCTAAGAATTGGCATTATAACTTCTGAAATTGAAAAGATTGCGGGAGCAGAATTATTTGAAAAGTTTGACGGACTTAAAAGGTTGTAGTAGCGTGTTTACCAAAGCACATGCTGGGAACATGGGGTTTGCCAAAATGGGGGCAGACGGAAGCCGTGTTTCAACTTTTGTTTTTCAATTTGGCTTTATATCCAGCTTGACGTTATTAATTTAGCTATGTGCAAATCATCAACTTTTATTTATAAATTTAGCTTCAGTTAGCCGGGGCGGACGAATATCTATTTCCCCCACTTCGGCAATCCCCGTCCGTTGGGCGAAATTTTTAATCAGCATAGTACTTTTTAGTAAAAATGGAATATAACTTAGAATATTTAAAATCGCTTATAGAAAACAAGGTAGAAGAAAGTCTCAATTTAGATTACAAATCCGCTGGAGCTCTGGAGAAACAAAATAATAAAACAACAGAAATTTCAAAAGATATAAGTGCCCTAGCAAATTCAGACGGAGGAATCATCATTTACGGAATAAAAGAAGATAATGAACAAAAGCACATTCCTTCGGAATTAGATACAGTAAAAAGAAAAGAGTTTTCTAAAGAATGGCTTGAGCAAATTATCAATGAAAAAATCAGACCTAGAATTGAGAAGTTTAAAATCTATCCGGTTTCAATTACGGATGAAGATGTAATTTACATAGTAGAAGTGAGCAAAGGTACAACTGCACACCAAGCTGATGATAAAAGATATTACAAGCGGTACAATTTTCAATCTGTCCCAATGTACGATTATGAAATTAGGGACATTTTAAATCGAAGTAAACACCCAAAGCTGTCACTGGTTTTTGAGTTTAAAAATTTATATAAATCTTTAATAATTTACATCCTTAATTCTGGTTCCGTTTTCGCCAACTATGTGAATGTTAAAATTACCGTACCGAATAACGTTATCCGTAATAATAATTTTGTGACCGGAACATATCAAACGTGGGAAATATTTGCTGACAATACAGTAAGAGACATACTGGACACCCAGTACTTAGGTCCCGAATTTCCTACAACCTTTTGGTATGGACCGTCTCGCTATGAGCCAATATTACCTACAAGAAAATTCAAACTTGTGGAGCTTGAATTGCTTGATTTTGTGTTTGATTATGAAAACATAATTAAATGGGAAATCTATTGTGATAACTCGGAACCTGTGGCAGATCAGAAACGATTTAATGAGATTGTAAACACATAAAAAACTTCGCCCAACATTAAGAACAATAGCTGCAAGTTAGGCAGAAAATTTTATTGTATACTTTGCTTCATTTATTAGCAGATCGCTTATAGGATTGTTTTGCTGGTATAATAAAAAGTTGTTTCTTTTTTGGCACAGGAGCCGGGCAGAAGAAATATTAATTCCCCACCTTCGCTAAAGGGCAACGTTAGTCAGAATATCTATGGACGAGTTCGATAAAATAAAGAAAATACTGACTTCGCAATTTGAGACAGACTTATTTGAAGCTTCAATCGCAAGCCTTCAGGACAAGAATAATAAATTGCGATACAATAATTTTGCCTACAGCATCAGAGAACTATCACGACACTTTTTACATTCGCTATCCCCAGAATCCAACATCAAAAGGTGTAGTTGGTATAAGACAGAAACCACTGACGACAAACCAACAAGAGCCCAAAGAATAAAATATGCAATACAAGGTGGCATAAGAGACGAAATACTTGAAGAATGGGGTTTTGACATTGACGAGTTAAAAGAAAAAATAACATCAATTAAAAAAGCAATTGACTCTTTAAGCAAATACACTCACATTAACGCTGACGTTTTCAATTTAAATGACGAGGATATTGAAAAAAATAGTTTCGCAGTTCTAACAGCATTTAAAATATTTGTAGAAACAATTGACAATTATAAAGAGCAATTGAAACAATTTTTAGATGGACATATTGAAGAACATATGATTACATCGGTAGTGTCAAATTTCTTTGAAAACGTTGATAGATTAGCACCACATCACTCATTAAATTACAGCGAGGTTTCTGCCTATCATATTTCAGAAATAAATGACCAAGAAATAATTGTTGACGTTTCAGGACATTTACACGTTACATTAGAATATGGCTCAAACAAAGAAAGACGTGAAGGCGATGGACTTGACCTAGAAGAAAGTTTCCCTTTTGACACCAAAATAAAATACGAAATAGAAGAAGATTTTCCTTCTTCCAATTACGAAATAGAAGACTATGACGTAGATACTTCTGAATGGTATGGAGACGATGACCGAGAGGACTAATACAACCGCTAATAACTAAGCTTTGGTTTTGCCCAACGGGTAAGAAATGAAAGCGATGTTAGAGGGAAGCTCGGTCTGCTCCTTCCCAGCGCAAGGGCTACATTCATCATCACAGCAGCTTGACAGATACACAGTGGTCTTGTTGCAATATGCAGACTGGCCATTGTAACAACGGTAGCAGTTAGCTATGAGCAGGGGTTTCCATCGGACGGAGTTCGGTTGGACATTTAGTTGTTAACTTGTACTTTTATTTCTTTATTGGGCTGCGGTTCTGGGCTGGGCAAACAATATTTCCCAGCCTTCGCAAATAATTGAACGTTGGCTACCACCTTGCAGACCTTTCCAAATTGACAAACCTATTTTATGGCATACTCAACAAAACAGAAATTATTTGCTGAATTTATGCTAAAGCGAATTGGCTTTACTCAACCTGAACTTATTGAACAATATCTAATTCATTTAGAAAATTCATTTGGACGGTGGAGTGAGTGGACAAGTAACAGCGGGTACACAAATTTGTCGTACTCAGTAAGTGAGTGCATCCAATTACTAGTTGACGAAATTGAGTTAAAAAAGAACAAGCAAGAAATCCAACCCAAAGAACAAGACACAACAAATATTTCAGCGATAGAATTATCAAATTATGTCTTTTGCCCAGTTAGCTATTCGATAGGAAAATCATTTGTTATTAGTAAGCCAACTGGACAAGAATTAACCGTCACTGGAATTACACTTCACGAGCAACTTAACCTCCTAAATAAAAAAATACCTTTTAATCTGAGTGAAACAGAAGCACACAGAAGCAGCGTTTTTCAGGACGAGATAATTAAAAAAATCCGAAACTCTGAGATAATATACGTTGGGCATTCAGAGGATAAACAGTATTTCACAAATGATGAAGAACAATTTAAAGGACAACCTGATTACATATTTAGGGATGGCGAAGGAAAATATTTTGTCGTTGAAGAAAAATTTCATTCACTAAAACCAGAAGGTCATAAATATTGGCAAGAACATCCAAACCAATATAACAATTTAGCAAATAGGTTTTTTGACAATCACAAAATTCAAGTCATCTCATATTTGCGAAATATAAGGGAGTATAAACTTGATTATGGCTATTTGATTTACTGGTATTATCAGACTTCTAAACTGGAACAAGGCAATACTACTTACGGCGAGTTTCCTCAAATTCACGATATAAAAACAAGCAAGATTGTATTAAATGAAAACACTGAGGAATTCTATAAAGCTACAGTTACAAGTATCAGAAATTTACAGAACGACAAAGTTCAGACGATTGACGTAAACAAAATTTCCGTTAACAAGTGTGTTGGATGCGTAGTAAACAAATATTGTAGTCACAAAGCACACAGACTAAACACATTTGCTTTTCCGTACAAACGAGATGATTTAAAATTGTTCTTTGTAGATTTTCCTGAAGAACTTAAAAAGCAAAAACTCTAAGCGAAGAAAAACGAGCAGCCCACAAAAGTATTACTGCAAGCAGGGCTGACGTTGAAACAATCGCCAACAATGGCTATTAGCATCTAATATCCATCAGACGTAATTCAGTTGAGTTTTTGTTGTTATCTTGAACTTTATATTTTCAATTTAGCATCAGTCCGGGCAGGACCAGCTATGAATTCCTTGTTTTCGTAAAAACTTAACGTTGCACTCCACTTTATGATACATCCTGAAAATCATCCATACGAAATTTACTTTCCAGACAAAACTCTTTCATTAATAATTGGGACATTTCCTTGCTTAGATTTTACTCAAAAAATTTATGAACATTGGTTTTACTCAACAAACAATAAAAACCTTTTATAGACAATCCTTTCAACTATTTTTAAAATTGGTGTGCGTGACAGACAAGAAAAAGAAAAACTGCTTTCTACTTACAATTTTTGGTATGCCAGACATTGCACAAGTTATTCATAGGAAAAATCAAACTTGCGCCTATACAGACTTTAAAGTAATAGAGTCCAACAAAAGATTATTAACACTTATTGCCGACAATATTAATTTAACGCTTTATTTTACAAGTAAAATAGCACAAAAATTGACAGATGATTTTTATTTTGAAAGTTTCAAATCTAAAATTTCTAACGCTCAAATAAACCTTCCATCACCATCAAAAAATGCAAGCCGTTCGATTGCACGGACAGATGATTATAAAATGTACATAAAATTAAACGCTGCTTCAAACACAATGACATATAGAATTGAGAAGTATTCTGAATTATTAAAAATTAAATTATGAAATGGTTTTTGTTTCTGCCAATCCTTTTTTTGCTTTCTTGTTCATCTTTTGACGGACTTCCAACAGAAGAAATGGCATTAAACAAAGTGAAGTCTGATATAAACGAAGTAACAAATGAGTGTATTGAAATTCTTGAATTAAAAAAAACCAATGGAGTAAAACAATCTGTTTTTGGACAAGACACGTACAAATTTTATTACACAATAAAATATAAATTTAAACAGAACTCATTTCAACCTTTTTTAAATCAAGGAAGTTTATATTATTATACAGACAAAGAATATAAAATTGGCTTGAAGCATCTAAACTCTCCAAGTGATTATTTACGCTTCAAAAAAGGTTATGAAATTCAAAAGGAAGACATTGTATTGTTTGAAAAAACTGAAAATGGTTGGAAGTAAAAGCGGCGTACAAAAAAAGTATTTGCAAAAGTATGGGTAAAGGAAGTTATAAATTCCAGCACAGACAGCCAGCCCCACCGTTAGCAGTAATTTAAAATGACATCGTTCAAATCAATATCATTTATATGGAAGATAATGAATCAATGCAATCAATATTTGAAAACAAACCAATAAAACCAACTCTTGAAGAGTTTAATCTGACAAATACAGGTTTAGCAGAATTGGAGAGTTTTAAGCAAATTTGTAAGAAGAAAAAAGAGATTATATTTTTTTTGATTTTTATTTTGTTTTCTGCTATTGGTGCGATTTCAATTCACACCTTTGACATTAATTGGTTATGGTTATTGCCAATTGTCGTTAGTTCCGCTATTTTAACTTTGGGAATTATTGATAGAATTATTAAAGCAATAACAAAATTTATCTTGAAAGATCTATTATTTGAAAAATTGAAATCACAATCAATAGATATTTTAAATAAAAATAAGCTGAAATATGAAATAGCAAAAGCCGACTATCTTGAGAGAAACGAATTTTTTGAAAGAGTAGTACGAAGATCAACATGGCATTACTGGCAATCCTTAAGTGCCCTTGACTTTGAAGATGCAGTTGCCGGTATGTTTGAAGATAAAGGATGGAAAGTTCGAAAAACTCCATATAAAGGTGACCAAGGTGTAGATATATTTATTGAGAAAGATGGCACGAAAGGAATTGTACAATGCAAGACATATAAAAAAGTACTAGGACCCAATTCAGTAAGGGATTTATATGGAACAATGGTTTCTCATAATGCGACAGTGGCATACCTAACAGCACCAGGTGGATTTAGTCAGACGACAAAGGATTTTTGTAGGGGGAAACCTATCACATTATTAGACATAGACGGGCTAACAGAAATGTTTTATGATTTTGAAAATTACAGACCTTTCTGGTTAGATAATGCAAAATCACTTAATGATATACAAAATTGCTTCAATAAACTGTTTGGAAGAACGAAAAGAAGATATTGAGAAATGAACTACTGCCAACAAAGCGTTACTATTAAAAATTGGGATAGATGGAAGGATGCCAAGCTTTTCTTCTTTTCTCTGCTTTTCTTCTTTTCTCTGCTTTTGTTATTAGCAGACGAAGTTCTAAATAGGTTTGTTGGTGATTGGGAAATTTTGTTTCTTTATTGAGCAGACGAGCATATGAAGGATTTGACTTTTCAGATAGTAGCATGATAACTGAATTAGCAAAAAAGTTTGAAGTAAGTACTCAAGCTATGAGTTATAGGATTATTAATTTTACTGAAAGTGATTTATTATAATCAAATTATGAATTTTAGTTATAGCCGCATTTTTGTGGCTATTTTTATTTAAGGGATAGATGTTTCATTGATAGCAAATAACAATTCTATAAGTGCTATATATGAATTTGTGCAGTTTTCGTTCTTGGAAAATTTGATTAATGAATATAATGATTGATTGTAGCGGACGAATTGAATTTTGAGGCACTGTAAGCTTACAAACGAAGAAGCTACACAGCTATTTTAGATACTTTGATGTTCATTTGAATAATTATATTTCGTTTAAAGTAAAAATCATGTCAACAAATAAGCACGCCACAATCCGCTATCTAGCCTTGGATAAATGTTTTAGAAACCCGGTGTAAATTCTGTTCATGTTGACCCGCCTTCTGGGATGTTGACCCACCCCCCGTCAGATAATAATTGTAAGAGCTAAAATGATGATTAAAAATAGTGATGCTTACTGATAATCTTTAATTTTTTTT
>JBDSBG010000125.1:0-14459 GCA_039921685.1 Ferruginibacter sp. | reverse complement strand
GGTTTAAGGTTTAAGGTTTAAGGTTTAAGGTTTAAGGTTTAAGGTTTAAGGTTTAAGGTTTAAGGTTTAAGGTTTAAGGTTTAAGGTTTAAGGTTTAAGGTTTAAGGTTTAAGATGTGAATTTGCGTTTGCAAAAGTAGTCGATAATGACTGACTTATAGAGCTAATCAACAAAGAAAAAGTTGAAAATGATACAGAAATCTTAGAACTTAAATCTTACATCTTACAAATAAAAAGCTGAAAATGATACAGAAATCTTAGATCTTAAATCTTACATATTGAGAAACTGGATTATCGTATCAACACAACAAATCCTTTGCGTGTGATCGGTTCATTCTTATAAGTGAGCCCCTGGGCCATCCATACAAATGTAGCAGGGTCTTGCGGTTTGCCTTTATAGATTCCGTTCCATCCTTTGCCTTTTTCTTTTGTTTCATAAACCAATTCACCAAAGCGGTTATACACCCTGAAATAATTGATCGCTTTCATACCCAGCAGGATTGGTTTTACAATATCATTCAATCCATCGCCATTGGGAGTAAATGCCGTGGGCACATACATGCTTGGATCAATTGTGTAAACCAATAAATTAACAGTGTCGGTTCCCCTGCATCCATGTGTGTCAGTTCCTGTAACGATATAAGAAATATTATCTTCCGGGTTTACTGTTGGGTTTGCTATCACAGATGATGACATCCAGCCTGGTAAACTGGCAGGCACCCAGGTCCATAAATAATTAACTGCACCTGAACCGTGAAGTGGCAAAGGTTGTCCTGCAACAATACTGGTATCGGCACCTGCACCTACTTGCAACTGCGGTATCACCGTTACAGTTACAACATCCGTCATTGCTTTTGTACAACCCAGGGTATCGGTCACCGTTACTGTGTAGGTAATATTTGATTGAGGATGAATAACCTGCGGGTTTGGTATTGATGGGTTGCTTAAATAGGTAGTGGGATTCCAGGAATAACTGCTTCCGCCGGAGGCAAATATTTGTGCATTAAACCCGATGCATACTGTTGAGTCGGGGCCCGCATTTGCCGGAGGATAAGGTGCAACGGTGATGGTTACATCGGAAGTATCAGAACAAGTTCCGATATTCCCAATTACCTGGTAAGTGATCGTCTGCAGCGGAGTTGCCAGGGGATTCATTGCGGTACTGCTGCTGAGGTATGTATCCGGCGACCAGAGATAATGCAATGCATCCCCTGTTGTAGTTAACACGAAACTTTCCGTCTTACAAATAGAAGTATCGTTCCCTGCATTAATAACTGTTTTGGGTTTTACACGAACGATCACCGAATCAAAACTTCTGCAACCGAATATATCGGTAAGCCGTACATGATAAACAGTGTCTTGAGCAGGACTAACAAAAGGGGCGAATATGGTAGGGTTGTTTATATTGTAATTCGGTGTCCACAAAATAGCACCGCTGCCTGTTGCATTTAGCTGCAGCCCGTCAACTACGCATATCAGGGTATCATTGGTGGCAGTGAGCGGCGGCCCTGGCCTGACCAAAACATTTACAGTATCTGTTCTTTTTTTACTGCAATTATTTACACCAACATGTACAACATAGTTGGTAGTAACCGTTGGGGACGCAACCGGGTTGGCAATATTGGGATTACTTAAGCCGGCAGTCGGTGTCCAGGTATAGTTATCACCACCGCTCGCAGATAATGAGGCAGTGGTTTGCCCTGCACAGATAGAAGTATCGGGGCCAGCAACGGGTATCGCAAGTGGTATAACCGGTATGTTAATTGTTTTGGTGGCGATACAATGGTCGCCCCATTTGGTTTGTAAGGTATATGTCGTAGTGGTATTAGGAAAAGCTTTCGTAATACTGCTGAATTGCGACATCACAGAAGTTGTGGGGCTCCATTGCCAACTGATATTTGCAGTATGGTTAGTGGTTCCCGTTAGTATGGTCGTGTCTTCCTGGCAAATGGTCGTTGGGTTCGCGGTGATGTTATTTGTAAGATCAAATATTGGGGTTAACCTCACTGAATCTGTTTTGGTACAACCCAATAAACTGATCGTGGCGACATAAGTTGTTGGGACATTTGGAAAAACAGTCGGACTCGCTGTTACAGCTCCAATAATATTTGTTGCAGGTGTCCACGCAAAACTGCCACCGGCAGTGCCCGTTGCCGTTAGTTGCAAGCTATCAAGTCCGCAATAAGTGCTGTCAGGAGAAACGGACACTACCGGTAAGGGGTTGATGGTTATATCCTTATAAACGGTATCAATGCAGCCCTTGCTATTGCTGACAATGAATGTTGTTTGATAGGTTCCCGCAGCAGGATAAATATATTGCGGCGTTTGTTGATGACTGGTATCAGCCAACGTTGTTGTATTACCGAAGTTCCAGCTCCATGAATCAACGAAACCGTAGTCTGTCTGGGTCGTATCCGTAAACTGCACTGGCTGACCTGCACAAAAAGGCGGGTTCGCCATGAAACCGGGAAAGAAACCTGGATAAATTCCCATTTCTATTGTTGCAGAATCAGTGCAATTGCCATCTTTATTAATAATGAACTTCACATAATAAACACCGGTATCAGGATAAACATATGATGGGTTATCCAGGATAGAAGTATCAGCCAATGTATTTGGATCACCAAAATCCCAGAATACGGTATTTGCCCCGGAACTGTTATGATTGAACTGGATATTGAAACCATCGCAGGTTGTGAAGCCGGGATCAGGACTTGCAACAGTTGGAACACATGGAGAAACCTTTACCAGTAAATCCTTTCTATGGGTTGTAAGAAGTACCCCATTGCGCCATGCCTGCACGCATACGCAAACAACGTACTCACCTTCGGCCGGTGCGATCCCCGAAATGATCCCTGTATTAGTATTGATTGTAGCGAGATTGCCAAGCGGGGTTGATGAAGTAAAACCAGGTCGGTAGGTTACAGATCCATAAGGGGGAGGTTCTGCATCCCCATAGCCGGAGTTTACAGCGAGCCCGCCGTTATATGCGTCACAAAAACTGTAAGACAGGGAATCTCCATCCACATCATCTGCACTAAAGTCCATGATAAACGGCGAATTAAAACAGATTACAGAAATGGGTAAGTGATATTTAGGACAGTTATCAACTTCAAATTCACTTTGTAACTGCAGGATACCGGGAACCACACAAGTATAGGTAGCACCCATTCCATCAATTACATTCTCCATAAAATCTTGCCTGCAGCAGGTCTGGTGTACGATCGTGTAACCGTTATTGTTATCGGGCAATTCCACCGTAGTTGAATAAGTGGCATAGGTATATAATAAAGTCGGCTGATTGGTTAGGCAAGGTGACCCTATAATGGGCATAGGCAAAATACCAGGAGGAATATCCTGGTCGAGTTGCCATAACAAATGTCCATTACCCTGCAGATCCTGAACGGTTCCGGGAAACCAGGCATTATTATCATTGTTAAAAATGGCAACCAAATAAGAAGGTGCAAGATCGGCAACGCCAGGTCCTGTTGCATCTCCCTTAATTAAAAGTAAAATGATCTTATAAACTTTGGTATTTGGTAAAGTACCGGAACCCACAAATTCATACCTGAGTTCGCCCCCAATGATATGTTTGGCAAATGCACCATGGAACATAAAAAGGATCAAGGCAAAAAGTAAAAATTTTTTCATCCGGAATAGCAGAAATGAATAGTAAATATAAGTAAAAACGGGGATTTTTGGAGAGGGTTGCTTTGCGGAGATAATTGTAAACCGGGAATCGGGAATCGGCAATCAGTAAACCCTGTCAGTGGCTTAATCGGCAATCGGGAATCGGCAATCAGTAAAGCCTGTGGCCGATGCAAACCCCGGCAGCGGTTAATATATGAATGTTGAAGAAAGAATGGTGAAATTTCAAAACTTGATGACTCGTCACCAATATTCGCCGCAACTTAATAATGCTGCCATTTACGAAAAAAAACATCCAGGTTTCACCATTCACCATTCACTATTCACCATTCACAATCATTATCTTATCAACACCACCGTCCCCTTTCTAAACAATTTCTTTCCTGTGTAAGCAGTTCCTTCCGCATACCAAACATAAGTACCTGGGGCCTGGGCGGCGCCGCCATACTTTCCATTCCATCCAACGCCAATTTTTGATGTTGTGAAGAGAATCTGTCCCCAGCGATTGTAAATCCTGAATGCGTCCACAGATTTTAATCCCAATGCAAGTGGCCGCAGTATGTCATTGGTACCATCACCATTCGGACTAAAACCGGTTGGCACATATAGGTCGGGAGCCACCTTATAAAAATGAACGGTGATCGTATCGGTATCAAAACAACCAATGCTGTCCGTTGCGGTTAGTACATAAGTGATATCATCTTGTGGCATGGCAACAGGGTTAGCAATGGCAGTGTTGTTAAGCCATTGTGTAGATGGCAAACCGATCCAGGAAAAATTTGAACTGCCCGTGCCATTTAACTGGAGGGGTTGGTTGATCACTACCGAAGTATCCCTTGGCCCCGCATCAGCAACAATCGTGTTTACAAAAATCGTCACGGCATCGGTAACCGGCTTGGGGCAACCCAGTGTATCCGTTACCGTAACAATATATGACATGGTAAGATGCGGCAACACAACAGTTGTGCTTGCGCTGCCCGGATTGCTTAAATAAATGCCCGGACTCCAGGTATAAGCAGATCCACCCGTTGCATGCAGGGAAGTGGAAGTTCCATCACAAATTGTTTGATCTGGTCCTGCATAAGCATTTGGATATGGAACTGTTTTTACTTTGATGGAATCACTATCCACACATGAACCGATGTTCCCTGTAACATAATAGGTGGTAATTGTCGCAACAGGTGTGGCCAGTGGGCTTTGTAAAGTCGGATCATCGAGGGTAGGCCCTGCCGGCGACTCTGTCCATATATATTTCAATGCGTCGCTTGCAATACTCAAATGAATAGCATCGCCCTGGCATATTGTTGTATCCCTTCCCGTTTTTAATGTTACGGTATCCACCACGCGAACGGTTACTGCATCTGCAACCGCACAGCCTAAATTATCACTATAAGAAACGGAATAAGTAGTTGTTACCTGTGGGTTAACGATGGGAGTGAAGCTATTTATATCGTCGATTGCATAATTGGGAGACCAGGTAACACAGCAAGTCGCACTGGCGGTAGCAACAAGCTGTAAGTTATCTACAGAGCAAATAAGCGTATCGTTCGTAACAGCGAAGGGTGGCTTCTCTAATATGATAACAGTATCGGTGATGGTTGCAACACAACCCTTGCTGCTTCCAACAGTAAGCGTAGCCACATACGTACCTGGTAATGCATACGTGTACACGGGATTTTGAAGATTGCTTGTATCGTTAATAGCATCGGGGTCGCCAAAATCCCATCTCCAGGAATTGGGAAAACCATAAACAGCCTGGGTATTGTCCTGGAACTGTACTGGCGAACCTTTACATCTTGGAGAGTTATTATCCATTGCCGGAAAATAACCAGGATAAACCCTTACATCAGCATAAGCGGAATCAGAACAGGCATTTCCCCTGTTCACAACGAGTTTGATGCGGTAAACACCTGTGTCGGTAAAAATATGCGTGTGTGGGTTATCGGTAGCTATATTATCCGGAGAACTGGGATCACCAAAATCCCAATAGGTGGTCAGGTTCAGCGGTGAGGAAAGCAGGTTTTCAAAAGTATAATTAAAACCATCGCAGGTAATGTAATTGGGCTCCAGCTTAACACCGGCCAAATCGCAGGGCGAAACAGTGATAATAAAATCTTTTCGATGAGTTCCTAGCAATACGCCATTGCGATATGAATTTACACAAACAGAAACCACATATCTACCTGCATCTGGTGCAGTACCTGTTATAATTCCTGTAAATGGGTTTATAGTAGTTGTTTGGCCCAGTGGAAAATTTCCACTATAACCTGCATCATATATTAGCGTAAGATAAGGGGGAGGAGGAGTAGAGTAAGAAGGTTCTGCATTTGTGGCACTACCACCATCATATCCGCTACACATATTGTAAACCAAAAGATCGCCATCCGCATCTGTAGCACTAAAGTCAAGTACGAAAGGCTTGTTAAAGCAAATGATTGAAATCCCAGGTTGAAAGCGTGGGCTATTATCATTGTTTCCGCTTGAATTACCCAATTCATTTGTGCCAGGTATATCGATCGTATAGGTTGCACCTACATTGTCGGCTATATTATCAATATCGTCTCTTCTACAGCAGGTTTGAAAGGCCGCTGTGTAGCCACTTGCATTATTGGGAAGCGTTATAGTAAAACTGTATTTGGCAACTTTATAAACTAGATTGGGCGCATTTGTAATACAGGGAGGACTTACAATTATTGGCACTGTGCTAATGCTTGCTTGGCTAACAACATGGTAGTCTTCATATAGCTGGTTATTTACTCTACTGAAAATACCAATTTTCACAGTACTTGGAAGTTGAGCACAATTTTGTTGCGCATCACAAGCTTGGTCCCTGAATAACATTAAAGTGATACGATAGGTTCGTGTAGTAGAAGTAGCACTGATAAAATCGTAGATAAATTCACCACCGGTTACATGTTTCGCTTCAACTGAAAGAAACAGAACAAGGAGATAGGATATCAGTAGTGTTTTCTTCATCAAATTAGAATCTAACTTTAATGACTGTAAAATACGAAAAAACGCTGTCTTGATTGCCAAGTCAGCGTTTTTCTTTTTTTATTAACTTTCAATTTTATATTTTCATAAGTTTTAATAAAAATAGAATCCTGGTAGTAGCCGTAAATTAGTAACGTTCCTTCTTTATTTTTATTACTCCTCTGTGATTATTAATATAAAATTATTTATTATTTAAAAACTAATAATTTTTTATTTTCAATTTGCTTATCGGTAATGATTCTGCAATTATAGACACCTTGCCGCAAACTAGAAATATTTATTTTTACAAAATTACTAGTTGTATATCGGAACTTGAGATATCTCTTTTCTGATAAATCTAAGATTTCAATAGATAGTATTTTTGATGTTTTATTTGAAATATTTACCTCCTCATTAGAAGGGTTAGGATATATTATTGATTCACTTTCTTTCGAAAACGAGCCGGAGTTTTTACAGCCGGGTAATAACGAAACACTTACTTGTTCATATAATCCTTTATAACAACCGCCCCAATTATAATAGCCATGCAATGTATAGGTACTGCTACCAGTGAATTGAACTTTAATGAAATCAGTTAGTGGAGAATTACCGGGTATATGTAATTTATGTGAATTAAACGGAGAAGATGGATAGTTAGTTGGATCAGGATATATTATATTCGAATTAACACCAAAGTCATAATCCTCCCAATCAAATCCAGAGGATCCAGGGTGATATGTAGGAAGATAAAGTTGTCCACCAAGTCCGACATCCTTAATATCCGCTTGACAAACTTGCCAATTATAATTGGGGTAGTGTGGGGTGCATGAAAGATTATAATCCAAGACATTTTGAACACCATTGAGATCTGCTACCGCTTGAACAAGAGCGGTACCTCCAACTGCACCAATATTCAGAACTGCATTGGGTGAATGAATATCATAACTTGTAGGGTCTATATTTAAGATGACGCTATTTGGATAAAGTGTGGTATTCCACGTATAGGTTGCAGAAGCTCCCATATCAAACTGTTTAATTGGAGACGAACTATTTATACAATAATGCAATGGACTTTGAAATGGGAGCATATTATAGCCAATAATATTTGCTGATTGGGAATATGGGTGTCCAATAATGGCAACATCAATAGATTGGCAAGTACCTACTTTAACAGAGTAATTATGATTGGCAAACCCACGATAAATTTGATCGGTTGCGCCAGCAATTAAATTGCCATCTTCATACCACTGATTACCAAAAGTTGAACTAGAAGTTAATTTTACACCCAACATTCCGGCATCTTCCCAAAAATAATAATAATGTACTGTTTGGCTCGGATAAATAGAAGGAGTAGTACACGGGCCTTGGCAATAAGCAACATTAACTGATGAAGTAATAATATTAGTTTGTAAAGTTGCACATGAATTAGCTCCTGTGGGTAACACTATATTCGGAACTGACATTTCAAGGTTCCAAGTTCCTACATTAGCAGGATTAGAAGAATTAATTATAGGACTTTGTTGATTAGAGGAGGCACTGAGTATTTGCCCGTTTGGTCCAAACCAGGTAAATATTGCATTAGTTACTGAACAATTAAGATTACCCGTTGCCGGACCTAAAGTAATATTACAATTCCCGGGCGAAGTAATCGGCGCACTACCAGCTGTGAAATCAGTAACATCAATCAATTCGGGATAACCAAAATATGTAGATGAAGTCTCAACTGTGGGGCCAGCTGACAACTGTTCAGGAAATATTCTTATCATGTCATAATTATCATTTGCTGTAAAATTTACAGAAATTTGCTTCCAAGGATTCGTATTAAGCGAATTGAAGAATTCGCAATAAATCACTTGATTCGGAACGGTAGGGGCGGTAAAGCCAGTTAAAAAAGCATTAGGGAAGTTTTGACATTTTATCAATACAATAACAAAATTTACATTTTGTGCGGCTGGAATCGGTAGGTAATCTTTGGATGAAAAAAAGAAAGAAAATGAATATTTATTGCCTGGCGTCAAGGGTGGTGTTTTAGCGGCGATACCTTCACTTCCTACAGTATTAGGTAGACCAGGATCTATTTGGGTTCCTACTTGCATACATACATAATTTGGTACAGGGATCACGGGTGGTGGTTGAGCTGTAAGCACATCGGACGTACCATGTGTATCACTCCAATTAGTTACATTATTATTGAAAAACGAGCCCAGCCCCGATATTGTGTTATCAATTAATGCAAATGTTGGATTGGGGACATAATTGCAACCTGTAATAGACAGGGGAACATTACATTCGAAATTTCCGTCGATAAAATTTTGCGTAATTACTAAGCCTGTAAAATCAACACTAAGTAGAGTACCTGTGTCTGGATTTTGAATAGGAAATATCCATACCATATCATAATTACCATTAACAGTGAAACTCTTGAAAACCTGCTCCCATTCTGTATTTAATAAATTAGTTTCAGAATATATAATTTGAGATACAGAAGGGATAGTAGGAATTGAATATTCAGGGTAAGTGTGTATGCTATTGTAATCACTACAACGCATCAAAACAATGAGAAACCTATTCATGCTATATTGGTGATCATTATCTGGATTTGCTAATTTCTTAAAAAACGACAAATTATATGTTTTACCTGAAGTTGTTGAAGGAATTACTTGAGCAATACCCTCTCCTAAAATTCTTCCTTGGTCACCCCAACTATACATTGATGCATAATTACTGTATCCACCAGCTGGACGTGTTTGAGGGATCATAAAATCAGTTAGAGCAGGCGTGCCATGCGTCTCAACCCAAGATGAAACAAAACCCATTGCAAAAGGATTTGTTTCATTGGTTGATGAATGTGAAACGAAACCATTATTCGCTATAAAAAGATTATTTTCGTGAGAGGGATCTTTTTCACAGTTAACCTTGGATCCTGGATTTTCTGAAGTATTAATATTTGGGTGAACTTGGTTATACAGGTTGTTTTCGTCAAGCTGCGCATACAAGGATTTAGAAAAAACAAGTGGTAATAAAACACAAAAAATAAGCATGGATTTTTTAAAAGTTTTCATAAAGCAGATGTTGAAAATTGATGAAATGAATTACTCTTAAAGCTAAACTATTTATTCAACATTAGGACAAGTTAAAAAATCCACTCAAAAAATTTTTTAAAAAATCATTTGCCTTGTCCGTTTCTTCCAACATTCCCATATGCCCGCTGTTGCGTAAAATATGTATGTACGAATGGGCGGGCATTTTAGCCTGTTCAAGGCTCAGATTAAACGGTATCGCTTTATCATGCTGTCCAATTATGAGAAGAACTGCTGTTGTGCTCTCCTTTAACAATATTGTCCTGTCGGGCCTTGCTATCATGGCCTCGTAATATTGTATCAACGTTGCAGGGCTAAAATTGTTGCCTTTTTTTAAGAGGCAATCAATATCATCCTTGCTTAATTCTGCATCAAAAAAGAGACCGGGAATGCTGGTTTTTAAAAAAGCTTCTGCACCGTTTTCTCTTATAAATCCAATTGCTTTCCTTCTCACTTCTATTTTGGCTTCATCATCTGCATAAGCACTGGAATGAAAAAGACCAAAAGCCAGCAGGTTTGCAGGATATTTTTCAGCGAAAGCCAACGTTATATACCCCCCCATACTGTGGCCGATCATTATACACTGATCTATATTCTCTGCATCAAGGATTGCTTTTATGCCAGCCGCATAGTCCTCCACATAAATACATTCATTTTTTAAAATGGTTGATTGGCCAGTTCCGGGAAGATCAGGAATGATAAGCTTGTAGTCATTTTTTAAAAAAGCAATTTGTTTTTCCCAAACGGAACTGTCTTCAGCAAAACCATGTACAAACATCACGGGTAAGCCGTCGCCAATTAAAGTATAATGAATAGAAGCATCATTGTAGCTGAGATATTTTTCTTCAGGGTTTGCCATTATTTATTTTTAATCGTTGTGTTTTTGATTACGTTATCGGATAGATACGCGGATGACGCGGATGCAACGGATTTAGACGGATTCTATACTTGCTTCGCAAGTATTTTGAAAAGCATGTTTTGATTTCTTTTTCCTGCGAAGCAGGCAAAATCCGTGGTCATCCGTTGCATCAGTGTTATCCGCGTATCTATCATATAAAGCAGATAACTTGTTTTTCAAATTACCTGTAGATATTTATTGATCGATCTGTACAACAACAACAGCAAAAACGGAATCAACACCGGGCTCATTTGTTGCGGAAGGAAAAACCAGCACAGCAATAAAAGCACAAGGCAAACCGATACAACCAGGAAATATGTTTTAACGATCTTTCTTTTACTGTTTATAAAAAAAGAAAAGATAAGATGCGTTGGCCACGCCCATAATATGTTGTAATTATTTTTTGTCATACTATGGTCCGTTGCCGTCATCATGAATACTAAAAGGATGCCAAGCAAACCCGTCATGAAAAACAAGAAACCGTCCAGCCCGCTTAAGATCAAATGCATTCGCTTATTTTTTGATAAACTCAATGCAATAAATAAAAACAATAACAATGAAAAAAACACAACAGGTGTGAACCAGCTGAAACGGTCAATGGATTGAGGCAAGTCATATAGATTTGACGAAGACTTTACAATGTTCACATTGCGTGAACTATCCAGCGATTTCATCAGGTTATCGGGTAGAAATTGCTGCTGGCTGGTTGTCATCACAGCATCAGTAGGCGAACCGAGTAAAATGTCGATGCCAAGTTTGCTCCAGTATTGTTTGTTATTATCAAGGTAAAGGTGGATGGCATTTCTAAAGGTAGTTGACGCGGGCATAACGGCCGGAAGAATCGGGTTTGGGTGTTTCGATTTTAATATGATATCACGTAACCTGGTTGTGCAATTGTCCAGGAAAAAATCATACTTATAATATTTATTTTCTTCTTTTAAATTTTCATTGAGCAGCTTTTTAATATTTATTTTTTCATCTGCCGAAAGATCCAGGACCTGCTCAGTAATACCGCGATGATCTAATTTATATGCTGATTCAAAGCCATAATAGCCATTTAGATCCTTAAAATTTTCAAGACTGATGTAATAGAATAACTTCCCCCGGATAAATTTTAAATAAAACCCTTCATCATCAAAATTGAATGTGCCATAATTGTAAACATAATCTGTTACGCTGCTGCTATCTACCACGCGTAGGGCACTATGCCCAAATGTTGAATACAATTCTTCACCTGGAGTGCAGGTAAGCAGTGATATTCTTAAATGTGAAGAATCCTGGCCGTAAGCCGCGAAGTTAAAAACAGAGAAGCTACTAATAAACAGGAACAGTATAAAGAATAGTATTTTCATTTCGTGGTTGTGTTTCAGGAATCGGGACTTTAAATGGTAATTGAGAATGGTGAATAGTGAAATTGAAAAATTTTTTTAATTTTTTCTGTAAGGGGAACTATGGGGCATGCAATCTAATTATACTCACTTATTAATTACTGCTCTTGGAATAATCCTGGTTATTCTGCAGAACTCAATATTTTCACCGTTCACCATTCACTATTCACCTCCTCACCTGCTATAATTCGGTGCCTCCTTCGTTATCGCAATATCATGCGCATGGCTTTCTCTCATGCCTGCATTGGTGATCTTCACAAAAGTTGCGTTCTGCAATGCCTTGATATTTGCTGCACCACAGTAACCCATGCCAGCTCTTAATCCACCGGTAAACTGTTGCACCACTTCCCGTAAATGCCCTTTAAACGGAACCCGTCCCTCAATGCCTTCCGGCACAAATTTCTTGATATCATCTTCTACATCCTGGAAATAACGGTCGCTGCTACCCTGGGCCATGGCACCAAGGGAACCCATGCCGCGGTATTGCTTAAACTGGCGTCCTTCATAGATGATCGTTTCGCCCGGGCTTTCTGCTGTTCCGGCAAAAACATTTCCCATCATTACACAGCTGGCCCCGGCTGCAAGCGCCTTCACCATATCGCCTGTGTACCTTATTCCTCCATCGCTGATGATACCAACATTTCTATTTTTCAGAGCAGCAGCAGCTTCCATCACTGCTGTTAGCTGCGGAACACCCGTGCCCGCAACAATGCGGGTGGTGCAAATAGAACCCGGGCCAATGCCAACTTTTACAGCATCCGCACCTGCATCTGCCAGGGCCTTTGCTCCTGCTCCCGTTCCTACATTACCTGCGATCACCTGCATGCCTTTAAATAATTTTTTTATACGCTTCAAAGCATCCATCACCCCTTTCGTATGGCCATGGGCACTGTCTAAACAAATAACATCTACGTCAGCCGCCTGTAAGGAACTTACCCTGTCAAGAATATCATTGGTAATACCTACACCTGCACCAACTTGTAATCTGCCAAAAGAATCTTTGATCGCATTTGGATGGCTCTTTAATTTTAGGATATCCCCAAACGTTACCAGGCCAATTAATTTGCCTGCTTTATTTACTACCGGTAGTTTTTCAATTTTATTTTTCTTGAATATCAGTTCCGCTTTTTTGAGATCAGTGCCTTCAGGCGCAGTGATGAGGTGCTCTTTTGTCATCACAGTGCTCACCTTGTGTTCAGGATGGGTTTCAAAACGCAGGTCACGATTGGTAAGGATGCCTACCAGCCTGTGTTGTGCATCAACAATCGGAATGCCTCCGATCTTATTATCTCTCATAAGTCGCACTGCTTCGGCAATTGTAGCATCCGGGCTGAGCGTGATAGGGTCTAAAATGAGCCCATTCTCACTGCGTTTCACTTTCCGTACCTGCTCTGCCTGCTGCTCGATGCTCATATTTTTGTGGAGAATACCAAGCCCGCCCTGCCGGGCAAGTGCGATAGCCAGCTGCGCCTCGGTAACAGTATCCATGGCTGCACTGAGCATGGGAATGTTCAGGCTGATCGTTTTAGTAAGATTAGTTTTTATATCTACATCACGTGGAAGGATCTGTGAGTAGGCAGGCATGAGTAAAACGTCGTCAAACGTTAGACCTTCACCGAAAAATTGTTTTGATTTGTTGTTGCTGGAAGGGTTATTTATTGTTGCCATAGGCAAAGATAAATGACAAATGACAATTGGCAATGGATAATTGACAATTGCTTAACCCTGTCGGCGGTTGCAAACCCCGACAGCGGTTAAATAAAAAAATCCAACCATTTTGTCACAGCATCATTTAGGAACTTATCGACCAAACCGCCGACAGGGCTTGCAGCCGCAGTCGGGGTTCTGTGTAACCCTGTCGACGGTTGACTCCTATCATTCAATTAGTAAATGTTGAATATTTTCCAGCTCCAAATTCCCCAGATGTGCATTTATAAAAGATTGTTTTGAACCAAACCAGTCCAACACTTTTTCCTTTGCAATGAAAGTTTTTTTATCGCCCAGGATAGAATGCCATGAAGTAAACTCCCATTCTCTAAAGTCATTTACAAATTTATGTTGTTGAGGATTGTTATGAACATAACAAACGAGTGAAGTAAAACAACGGTCGTTGTCTACAAGTTTTCTTTTGAAAGGTTCCTCCATTAATTTTCCATGCCGCTTGTATGCAGCATTGTAAGATTGAGCATAGCAATTGAAAAAGTGAGAAAGTTGTCTTGACGCATTTAATTCTATTTCACCCTGGCCATCTTGCCTGCTTACAATAACATGTTCATTCACTTTTGCAATGATATGGAAATGATTTTTTAAAAGTGAGTAAGCATAAGTTTCTAAAATCTCAGAACAATATTCAACACAGGATTAGGTAGAATAAGCGCATACTTAATTCAGCTTTAAGTTTCGAATGAATAAAGTTCGAATTCTATCAGTACCTGCATAAGGCGCATCTTTCCGTCGGGTTCCGACGAAGTCG
>JBDSBG010000124.1:0-30588 GCA_039921685.1 Ferruginibacter sp. | reverse complement strand
GAGGCACGGCAGGTAATATTAACCGGATCGTTTAACGGTTGGCGTAAGGATGAGCTATTTATGAAAAAAACAAGTGCCGGCTGGGAAATTCCTTACACATTGGGATTTGGCAACTATGAATACCGATTTGTGGTAGATGGGACGGAATTAGCTGATCCGGCAAATCATGTATTTACCGGTATCGACAAAAGAAAAGGTAATTCGGTGTTGATACTTGGCCCCAATTATACCTTTCGTTTAAAAGGTTTTGGAAATGCGCAGTCAGTGATCCTTGCCGGTGACTTTAATAGTTTTAATGAGAATGCTTATGCGATGAATAAAGACGGGGACGACTGGATCTTCACTGTTCATCTTTCAGAAGGGAAACACCTTTATAAATTCGTAGTTGATGGAAAATGGATCATTGATCCTGGAAATAAACTGTGGGAACAAAATGAATATGGAACAGGGAATTCTGTAATATGGAGAGAAAGCAATCAGTGAGTCCAACCGATATTGTGCAGGTAATGACAAAATTAAACGGGTTGATAAAGTTTAGTTCGCTAAACAATATCAACCCGTTCTCAATCAAAAAAGTTGTATAAAATTATCTGTCACGATCCCTGCTATCCCTGTTATAGCCACCCCTGTCGCCGGAACCACCGCCCCTGTTATTATCACGATTGAAGCCTCCGCCGCTACCTCCAGGGTTGGGCCTGCGGAAATCACCGCCGCCACTGCTGGGACGTGGAGGGCCAGTTCGTTCTTCCGCCTCTTTAACTACAAGGGGTTTTTTCCCAAGCGACATGTCGTTGAGACTTTCAATGGCATCTTTTGCTTCCTCCCTGTTTGGCATATCAACAAATGCAAATCCTTTACTTTTTCCTGTTTCTTTATCAATGGCAACTTTTGCAGACGTAATGGTACCAAATTTTTCAAAAATCTCCATTAATTCTGCGTCATCAAGATCATAGGGTAGTCCTGCAACAAAAATTTTCATGCTTACTGTTTTTGTAAAAATAATAAAGTTATACTGGTAATAAAAATAATACAGTGATAAGATACGACAAAGTATAAAATCATGCTGTATCCAGTATTAATTACATTGTCCCAGCGCATAATAAATGATAATGAATAACAGAACGGTGGTTAAACATCCGCCACCAAGTTTCTTTGCGCCATAACCGGCAATCAATCCACGTACTAGTTTGTTCATATTAAAATTTATTATGAGGTTATAAAAACCATGCCATATGTCGTTTAGGAAAAGAGATTCCTGAAATAATATTAGCAGATCTGTTCCCAGGCTACTTTTTAAATCCAAATATTTTTTTAGAGATTAGAAAGTCCTTATTATTAATACTGTTGTTTCATCATCCGAAATTGACCATCAACTACAATGTTAACGCAGTGTTTAAACTTCGCTCCTGTGCTTTTGGAGAACAATATTTGTCACGCAATCCTGGTTTAAAAGAAGGGAGGACCAAATAATTTCAATCAAAAATTTTAACCATGAACACACAATCAAACAGCACTTTACACAAAGTCGCAGAACAAATCGCCAATAATTCCACAGGTTGGGTAGGAGAGGTTCCGGGAAACAAAGAACATGTTATAATGGGACAAACCTTCATCGCCAGAGATGAAGGCGACCTACATGCCATAAAGATTTTTTCCAATATGGTGGGCAAAACTGGCCAATTGTCAATCACCTTGCAGCAATTTGATTTGCCAACTGAAAGCTGGGGGCAAGTGCTGGGTGCTGCAACTGTTCAGTTGAGGAATACGGATGCCGGTAACTGGCTATCGTTCAATCTACCCGGCACACATTTATACAAAGGGCAATCATATGGGTTCCGGCTGGATACAGTTGATGCTTATCTTGGAATTGGTGAGGCCTGCAGCAGTTCGAAGCAACCCGCTTTTGAAGCCGGGAAAGAATGGCAGTTTACAAACAAGAATCCTTCAGGAAATTCTTTTTCCTATATCAGCCTTGCCTTTAAAGTTGAAGTTGCAGCATAAAAAAGCCGCTAACGAATTAGCGGCTTCGACGTTTTTTTCAACGTCCCAGATTATTTTATGGCTTTCGGTTAACGATTCGTTACCGAAGGGGCCATGCTATCTGTAGATTGCATAATACCTCCTTTTTCTTTGGTGAATCAGGTACAAAGTTAATAATTGTTTGAGTACACAATTAGTTTCGGAAAATATTTATTTTTCTATAATCAATGATGGCCAGGACAAAGTTAATTATCGATCAATCATTTAGTAAGATTTGACGGAAGGCAGCGAGACTGCTTTCAGTATTATTACTTTTTCCATTCCATTGGCATTAATAACGAATTTTAAATTTCCTTCTTTCTGAGTGCGAATCAGGCGTTCATTGCCATAGCCGGAAATGGTTCCCCCGCTTATAAAAAGAGTAACCCTGTCCCAGCCAACTCCAAGCTGCCTTATCTTGATTTTATTATCAAAATTTGCATAGATATAATACTCACCTGAGTTACCAGTTAGGTCCAGGATCGTACAGTCGTTGCCGTTTACTCTATCAGCATATTCTTTAGTTGTATCAATTAGTTTTTCATTGATCCTGCAGCTATAATAAATCTTATTTGATACTATCTCAATATAAGGCTCCTTCACTTCGTCTTTTAATTCAAGCATTATTACCCCATACTTACCCTTCTTGCCAAATTTTACAAGGCCCTCCGCTGGTTGCAGCACAGTGATTTTTTTAAAATCATCATGATCATAATAGTAGGCAATTGTTTCTACTTCATTTCCATTGATCAGGAATAAGGGCTTTTTGTTTTTTGGAAAATCAGCAGGAGAATAAAAGATCATCTCATTGCTGATGACCTCTTCATTATTGATGATGGTGAATAGTGCGGTATCCTTATTGTGATACTGAGCATCACAAATTGTGAAGGCCGTTAGTAAAATGATCAGGATGAAATATTTTTTCATTGCATAAAGATAGGGGGATCGTAATTGGCACCAGCACCCCAATTCCATTTCCCGCACCGGCAATGGTTATGCGAAAAGAGTTGAATTCGAAGGCGGCAAGAACTACCTCAATATTGTAACATAATTTTTCCTGATAAAGGTGCGGCCGTTATCTAACTTGTATTCTATGTAGAAATAATAAGTGCCATCAGGCAATGGCTTTCCTTTGTATGTTCCCTGCCAGTCGTTTTGATATTGCTGTGATTGAAATACAATTAGTCCGTACCTGTTGAATACAGTTGCATGAACAGAGATGCTGCAACTGCCCTTGTACACGATCCATTTGTCATGGATGCCATCAGCATTGGGTGTGAAAGCAATCATTGGATCGAATTTGCAACCCATACCTGGGATATCCTGCACCGTTATTAATATATCATCTGAAGCTGAACAGCCAAACGCATTGGTGATCGTGAGGATATAGGTAGTGGTTAGATCCGGAGAAGCAATTGGATTTAAAATATTGGTTGCGCTCAACCCTGTTGATGGCGACCAAAGGTATGTTCCTGTGTCACCCCCTGCATTTAGCTGCACAGTTTCACCGGCGGAGATATTTACATCGGGTCCTGCATGCACATTTACATTTCCAGCATTGGGATCAATATTTATGGTGACTGTGTTGGATATTGCTGTGGTTGATATAAGGCAATCGCCACCAGTAATTGAAATAACGCACGTAATAACATCGCCGTTTAAAAAAGTTGACGAATAAGTATTTGAGCTGCTATTTTGTTCACTTGTTCCATTTACATTAAAATCATAATTTATAATACCCGCACCTGCTGCATTGGCAGTTGCAGTGAAAGTAACGGACGTTGCCGGGCAAACGGTTGTACCCGGGCTGGCCGCAATCGTAACAGTAGGGCTGGTGGATGAAGTTATATGTATGGTCAGTGCATTCGATAATGCTCCGGTAGCAGTAAAGCAGGGATTGGTTCCGCCTAAAGAAATGTTGCATGTGATAATATCTCCTTCTGTCAATGTAGAAGTAGTATAATTATTTGCATTACTGTTTTGAACACTAGTTCCATTTATTTTAAAATCATATATGATGGAAGATACTCCTGGCGCAAATGCAGTTGCAGTAAATGTAATTGAAGTTGCGGGGCAGACAGTAGTGCCTGGATTTGCATCAATTGTAACTGTTGGAGTAATGCTTAAAATTGTATGTATGCTTAATGAATTCGATACTACTTCTGTAGAACTAAAGCAATTCCCGGCTGTGTTGGTCAGTTGGGCCGTACATGTCACAATATCTCCATCTGCCAATGTAAGATTAGTATAGGTATTTTGTGTGCTGCTTTGTTGGACGATACCATTTACTTCAAAAAGGTAGGTTACAATTGCAGTGGCAGTATTGCTGGCTGTAGCAGTAAAATTAACTGCCGTACCGGAACAAATATCAGTACCGGGATTTGCTGCCAATGACACCGACGGTGTAAGCGCCGGCAAGACAGTAAACACAATTGAATTGGAGGGTATCGTATTTGTTGTAAAACAGCCGCTACCAGTTGCCGTTATGGTACACAATACAGCGTCAGCATCTGCGAGGGTTGATGTGCTCCACGTATTTGAACTTCCAGTTTGAACACTTATATTATTGACTTTGAAATCATAGACGACTGTAGCAGTACCGGTGCCTGTTGCCGATGCCGTAAAATTCACCATTGTTCCGGAACAAATATTATTGCCTGGGTTAGCAGTTAACGTTACTGTAGGAGTAGATCCTGAAACCAGTATTATGGGTGGGCTCACGCTGGTATTGCTACAACCACAACCTCCGCAAGCCTGAACCGTAAAGCTGCCTGAGGCAACAGTACCGAAATCTACGATAATTGAATTGGTGCCCTGGCCGCCAGTAATGGTGACACCTGAAGGAACTGTCCATTGGTAATTAATGGCCCCCTGTACAGCGGCCACCTGGTAGCCCACACCTGTACTTCCTGCACAAACAGTTGTGGGCCCGCTAATACTGCCTACACTTGTCAATGGCGGCAATACGAAGAAGTTCCATCCTGCATTTCCACCCAGATCAACAGAATTATAAGCCATAAAAGCTGCAGTGCCGTTACAATGAATATCACGTATATGAATATTATGGCCAAATACTGAATCTGCCGCACAACTTACTGTAGCAAAAGACCCGGCATTATTGGTTTGAAGTAAAATATATTCTGTACAGGTTCCCTGTATCAGCCAGCGATTATTTACAGTTTGTGTGGTGCCTTCCCAAAGTATATAGTTATGTTCAGCACTAAAATTAAGATCATGAAAAACATTATTGTCTTGAATCTCTCCGTCTGCATTAAAGGTTACATCATTGAAAGTATTTGGCTGGTATATATATGCATTGCCTTCAAAAATTACATTGTGAAAATTGCTCGTACCAACGACACTGTTTTGAATAACACCCGTAAAATGCACATCGTTATAAGTATGAACGGACGGACTATTGTCATGGAAACTTCCATATACACTTATACAATTAATAAGCGAGGTTCCGGCATGGACGGTAAGCCCGGGATTATTGACCATCCACGAAATGTCTGCATAGAGATTAAAAACAGATGAACCCATATCCAGTGTTCTTGTTGTAGTTGTTGACGATATGAAACTATTGAGCGTAACAGCCTGGCCATTGGTATTAAGCGTGCCATTATTAAAGTGGATATTATTTGCAGTAAATGCATCCTGTAAAATCCATTCGCCGCTACCATTGAAGTCAATATCTGTGGTAAAAATATTGCCGCCCATGCTGATGGTTTGCCCATTGGTAATTGCTTCGAAATTTGTATTGCCCTGTAGATTCAGTACCATGCCCGGAACCAATGTCATCGAACCGTAAATATGCAGTTGCCGGTCATTACCTGGAGATGCGAAAGTAGGAGTATTGGTTACCCCTGTCCAGTTCATGCTATTGCAATTTGCCGCCGGTACATTTATCATCACAGTTTGCCCTCCGGTAGAAAAAGAGTTTGCATCAAAAATTACATTGTTCAAAACAGACGGTGAACAACCCGAAGGAGCTCCACCACTGGTAAGCGACCAGTGATTACCATTATTCCAGTCTCCGGAGTTGCCGATCCAATATAGATCAGGGTTCGCCGGGGTATTGATCGTCCATCCGGTATTATTCCCAAGATCAAGCGAATTGTTAGCGGTGAAAGTTGCACCACCGGCAGTATGTATATCTTTAAGTACTGCATAAGCAATGGTTACGTTGCCGGGTAGGTGGCTGATGGTGGCTGTACTATCTGCTATATCGCTGTTGATGTAGATCAGATCCCCACAGGTGCCGGATGCCAGGAATACATTGTTGATGGTTTGTGTGGTATTCTTGCGAAACTTATAGTTATGACCAGCAGAAAAAAGCAGGCTATCGTAAACGTTATCTGAAACTATGTCGCCATCTGCATGGAAATCTGCTTTGTGAAATTGGCAGGGGCTGTTGATGAGCCCTGTGCTTGAAAACCGAACGTCATGAAAATTACATGAGCCCCCAATAATGCCTGCAGGCGTAAAATTTACATCATAGTACGTGTATAGTGGCCCGTCAGTTCCAATGAACTGCGCCGAAAAATCGTTGCCGCAATTGATCACCGAAGTACCGCAGTTGATCGCAATGCCCGGGCTCGCTATCATCCACGCAGTCCCACCCCCCATATTAAAAACAGAAGCACTCATGTTTAGTGTCCTTGATGAATATAATACAGAAATAAAAGTATAAGCATTTACTACCTGGCTATTTGTATTTAATGTGCCATGATTGAGTGTGATATTAAGTTGGGTAGCGAGCCGGCCAAGCAAGGTCCATTCTCCGCCAACGCCATTGAACACTATTTCCCCGGTAAATAACTGATTTGCTGTTGTAATAGTTTGACCGGATGCCGTCGCTTCAAAATCTACCTCGCCATTGTAGGCCATGGTCATTTCAGTTTGCGGAAGAAATTTCAGCGATCCGTAAATTTTTAAAGTATGGTTGCCTGCAATAGCCTTAAAAGTGGGTTGCTGCAAAGCCCCGGTCCAGTCCATAGTTCGGCAATAGACAGTGGTTATATTTATCAAAACAGTTTGGCCATTGATCGAAAATGAATTCCCATCAAAAAATACATTATCAAATATTGTTGGTGCACAGCCAGCCGGCGGCCCTCCGCTGGTAAACGACCAATGATTACCATCTTCCCAACTTCCCCCGTTGCCGATCCAGTATAAATTATGCGCTCCAGGGGTTGAAAATGTCCATCCTGTATTGTTGCCTAAATTGATCGAATTGAAAGCAGTAGCACCTCCGGCTCCTGTATTATGTATGTCACGCAATACAGCATTACTGATAGATAGAGGCCCTGAAACCTGATTTATATAACTGCTGCTATCTGTGATGTTACTTGTAATTGTGATGAGCGATCCGCAGGTTCCCTGTGCAGAAAATATGCCATTGATCCTTTGAGTGCTGTTCATCGAAAGTTTATAAGTGTTCCCTGCAGTAAAATGCAGGTCATCGTAAACGTTATTGGATAAAATATTTCCATCTCTATTAAACGTTGCAGTATGAAACCAACAGGAATCAACGATAATTCCATTCGCAAAAAAGTTAACATTGTTAAAGTGGGCAGATCCAACTATGCTCCCACTTTCAGGCCCGGTGAAATTGACATCATAATAGTTGTTAAGGTTTACTGTGTAGTTAGTAAATGAAGCGTTCGCACCGGTTAAATTAATAACAGAGCTTCCACTGTTTAAATTAATATTTCCACCGCCCAACATCCAGGCCTGTGTTCCATGCAGGTTGAATACAGAAGATCCCATATTTAATGTCCTGGGAAAGAAAGCACCTGAAGAAAAATTATCAGCATTTACAGTTTGATTATTGGTGTTAAGTGTGCCGCAATTAAATATTACCGAGCTGTCTGAATTGAACGTATCCTGCAACGTCCACACGCCAGTACTGCCATTGAATTTTATTTCATTGATAAAAACCTTGCCCGCTGAAGTAATGGTTTGACCAGGGCTTGCTGCCTGGAATAATATCGTGCCCTCAAATTCCATGTTCATAGAAGGAACAAATTTCAACGAGCCATAAATATTCAGGATGTTGTAAATGGAAGTTGATCCCAGCGTGGGCGTGTTCGTTACCGCAGTCCAGTCCATATCCCGGCAATTGGCTGTAACCACATTTATTGAAACTGTTTGAGCGGGAATTGAAAATGAGTTTGCATCAAAAAAAACATTGTCCAACGGGGTAGGGGAACAGCCCGATGCAGCACCGCCACTCGTATATGACCAGTGATTTCCGTCACTCCAATCACCTGCGTTACCAATCCAATAAAAATTCTGAATGCCAATGGGAACAAATGTCCAACCTGTATTGTTAGTAAGATCGTTGGAATTGGTGGCCAAAAAATTTGCCCCACCGGTAGCATGTATATCCCGGAGATTTACAAAGCCAACGTTTACGGTTGCAGGTGGATGACTGATCGTCGCTGCATAGCCCTGGAAATTGCTAAAGATGTTGATTGGTGATGAGCAGGTACCAGTTGCATTAAATGTTCCATTTATTGTTTGTGTTGTGCTTGCTGTAAACAGGTAAGTAAAGCCCGCAGTAAATCGCAGGTCATTGTAAACATTACTTGCCTCAATAGTTCCATTTGCCAGGAAAGTGGCATTGTGAAAACCACAAGTGTTTAAAACATGCGCCGGTCCCGAGAAAACAACATCATGAAAGTTACCCGAGCCGGAGATAGTTCCTTCAGATGCCCCCGTAAAATTTACATCGTAATAAGTATCTGCAACGATGGTATTTACCTGGAATACAGCCCCCACATTGGTTAAATTAATTACTGATGTTCCGCATTGAATGCTAAAGCCTGCATTTATTATCTGCCAGGCAGAATATCCGGAAAGATTAAAAACTGAAGCACCCATGTTGAGCTGCCTGGTGAAATTCGATGTTGACAAAAATTGAGCAACGGATACGGTTTGATTATTCGTATTGAGCAAACCGGCATTCAAGAATATTTTATTATTTGATGAAAGAGCGTCCTGCAATGACCATCCACCACCCATACCATTGAATGCAATCTCACTTGTAAAAATTTTTCCTGCAGCTGTAATGGTTTGTCCTGTTGTAGTGGCTTCAAAATAAATTGGCCCTCCAAAAGCCATCGTCATTCCCGGCACCAATGTGAGCGAACCGTAAATTCTCATTGTGTTTGAGGCCGGGCCGCTCATCGAGGGAGTATTTATTACACCAGTCCAGTTGACGTTATGAGCAAGCATAGTAAGTGCACCAAAATGCACCGCCTGTCCCGGAATGGTAAATGAACTGGCATCAAAAAATACATCATCTAATGCAGTGGGTATCTGGGTATGAAGGGTGGATCCCCCTGATGTGGTGGCCCAATGACCGAGTTCGGTCCAGTTTCCTGAATTCCCGATCCAGAAATAATTCAATGAAGTTGCTTTCAAAGAAAAGATAAAAAGCATTGATGAAATCAACAATAAACGAAAGCAGTTTAATGATGTCATTTGTTAATTTTGAATTGGAAATTTCCCTCTTTAAATATACTGATTAATCAAATAAGCGAGGCTGATCTTTACTTAAAATACATTTAGCAGATCAGCACTGAGTGAAGATTGCTTCCTTTAGAAAAACATCACGCCCTAAATCAGTCAAACGCCGGCAAACTTTAAAAAGATGTATGATCGTTCCAATCAGATGCGCCCGATAGAAACTTTTTGTGGTAGCAGCTTCCTGTTAACAAAACAATTCCAATGCCCTTTTTTACTAACTTTAAATTCATGTTCGACTCAAAATGGATTCAGGTCTTTATTTTCGTTTGCTTATTTCCTTCAAGCATGCAGGCCCAGAATTTTGGCGGCAGTCCGCCTCGTATCAAATGGAAGCAAATCAACAGCAGCAAGTCAAGGGTGATTTTTCCTGCAGGCCTGGATAGCCAGGCAAACCGGATTCACAATATTGTTGCATTGCTGGATAGTACAACTGCAAACACTATCGCGGGCAAAACACGTAAATGGAATATTGTATTGCATACACAAACAACTACCTCAAATGCATACGTGCGCATGGCTCCCATTCTCAGTGAATTTTATATGATGCCAGATCAGAATAATTTTGCCCAGGGTAGTATGAGATGGGATGACAACCTGGTTGTACATGAGAACAGGCATATGCAGCAACTGAGTAATTTCAACAACGGGCTTACAAAAGTATTTTCTTTTTTACTGGGGCAGGAGGGACAGCTGCTTGCGAACGGGATTGTAATTCCCAATTACTTCTTTGAAGGCGATGCCGTTTGGCAGGAAACCCTGGTAACTGCACAGGGGCGTGGCAGGTTCCCAAATTTTTATAACGGATTTAAATCGTTGTGGCTTGCTAAAAAAGAATATTCATGGATGAAGTTAAGAAGCGGTTCTTACAGGGATTATACTCCTGATCATTACCCGCTCGGCTACATGCTGGTTGCTTATGGAAATGCAGCCTATGCTGATGATTTTTGGAAAAAGGTTACCCAGGATGCTGTGCGTTTTAAGGGTGTTTTCTATCCCTTCAATAAAGCGATTGAAAGATATTCAGGTAAAACATATAAACAATTCAGGGAGGCTGCGTTTACATTCTTTAAGGCACAATCCTTTCCTTCTGCAGGTTCACGCATTGATCAGCTCAGCTTTATTACGAAAACACAAAAGCATAATGTAATTGATTACATGTATCCCACATTTATAAGTGATGATAGCATACTTGTAACAAGAAGATCTTACAATTCACTGAACGAATTTTGCTTGCTGATAAATGGAAAAGAAAAAAGGATAAGGATCATGAACAAAACCCTTGATCATTATTATTCTTATAGTCATGGAAAAATTGTTTACGCCTCGTACCAATCTGATCCACGCTGGGGTAACAGGGATTACAGTGCTATTCAATTGGTAGATATTAAGACCGGTAAACAAAAACAACTTATTTCCAAATCCAAATATTTTTCTCCTGATATAAATAAAAATGCTACGGAGATCATCGCAGTACAGGTAAACCCTGATGGAACAAATTACCTCCACCGCATCAATGCAAATAACGGAAAACTGTTGCTTGCATTACCTAACCCGAATAATTACTTCTTTACGCAAATAAAATACCTGGATGATAGTACTGCTATTTCAGCAATAAGGGATCCCGGTGGAAAAATGGCGTTGGTAAAGGTTGACCTGAATTCCGGAGAAACAGAGAACATCACCCCATTTACTTTTGATGTACTGGGATACCCTTTCATTCATGGAGACAGTATTTATTTCAACATGATGAATGGATATGCCGATAAGGTTTTTGTTGTGAGTATGACAACAAAAAAAATTAACCAGGTTACGAACAACAACAATGGCATTTACTATCCTGTGATGAATTCGCGGGGCGAAATGCTCGTTTCTGCCTTCACATCTGAGGGGCTACGAATTGCGAGAATTGAACAGGCTACAGTTTCGTTGGGGCCAATTTCTTCATCAGATTTTGTGCAGGTGCTTGACCTATACACACCTGCTGCTTTAAAAGGAAAAGCTTCAGGTGCTTTATATGAAGTGCGGGAATCTAAAATTACAGCAACAAAGTATAAAAAATCATTTCAATTTTTTAATTTTCACAGCTGGAGGCCGGTCTTTGCTGATCCTGAGTATGGTTACTCCCTTAGAGGCGATAACATACTTGGCAACTTCAGCAACAACCTAGCGTACACCTATAACCGTAATGAGCAGAGCCATACCCTTGGTTATAGTGCTGTATTTGCCGGTTGGCTTCCTGTCGTCAACGTTGGCATTGAAGGAACGGTAAACCGCAATGTAAATGTAAGTGAACGGATCTCGGCTGCAACAACCCTGACGATGCCCGTGAATTTCAATTCAGCCAGGCTGGTAGCCGGGCTATCTGTACCATTAAGTTTTGTTGGTGGCCGCACCAACAAGTTCTTTAATATCGGTGCAAGCTACAATGCAGAACAATTGTATTATAAGGGCATTGGTAAGAATGTATTCACCAATGAACCCGTTCACTACCTTAGCAGTTTTTTATCTTTCAGCAATGTAAGCCAGCAAGCCAGGCAACATGTGAATCCACGATGGGCGCAAACATTTTTTGCCAGTTATCGTCACGCATTCAATTTTAGGGACAGCAGGAAATTTATTGGATCGGCGGCTTTTTATTTTCCAGGCCTTTCACGCAATCATAGTATTGTATTGCAGGGCGCTTATCAAAAGAGGGATACGCTGCCAGATCTTTTCAGTAATACTTTTTCTTATTCAAGAGGGTACAGCGCATTAACTACCAGGCGCATGTACAAACTTGCAGCTAATTACCAGCTACCGGTTCTCTATCCTGAACTTGGAGTTGGTAACATTGTTTTCCTTCAACGAATTCGTGCAAATGGATTTTTCGATTATACAGCGGCGCATGCCAGGTTGAATGGTAATCTAACAGACATCATTAACCGCAGTACCGGCGCTGAAATTTTCTTTGATACAAAATTGTGGAATGCATTGCCTGTGAGTTTCATTGTTAGATATTCTCATTTACTCGACAGGGACCTCGTCAACCCCGGAGCAAAAAATAAATGGGAGATCATTTTACCGGTAGGATTTATCCCGAATTAAGGAAGTAAAGGTTTCACACTTGCCTCCGGCGAAGCCTTGAAACTTCTGAATTCTTTCAAACCTTTGAGAACCAGGGAATTTTAATTTTTTAAAAGCACGACTTTCGCATGGTCTGATTTAAAAATACTGTCATAAAACTTTACGAGATCCGGGTAATCTGCAGCAGGGTAGCGGCCACCAAAATGTTCGATGCTGCGATAGTAATGTAATTTGTCGCCGATAAGTTTTGCGGCGCAGGAATAGTTTCCAAATTTGCTCTGGATAGAAACTTCCGGTGGCATCGATTCAGGTGAATAACCTTGCGGTAATTCAATTTCTACAATATCGATGTCATGGTATTCAAAATCAAGTTCGATATCATATTTGCGGGTGGAGTCGGTGTTGAGTGTTCGCTTGTTCCTTGTCATAACATTTGGCAACATAAATAAGCGTTTACCGGTTATTGCAGCTTTTCATCAATAGCCGGCATACTGCCAAGCACAGCTGCCCAGTACAATCGTAGGGATTAACCGCAGGTTCATTGCTGCACATATTCAGGGTGTTTCCTCCTCTTTTTTATTATTGAAGTAAGGAATTCTCTTCAGAAAAGACCCATAGCTTAGAGAAGAAACTCGCCTGCAGGATATAATTAAATGCGGACAGTTTTTTGTTCAAATGAAAACAAATTATTATACTTGTGGAGCCTTTTAATTACCCCATTTAGGTTAATAGCAGAATTAACTTGCTGATATCCCATTGACAACCTTACCTGGAATTCTCCTCCTGCGAATAATAAATGAGATCGCACAAAAAATAATTGGCTATTTCAGCTGGCGGCAGCAAAACCTATGTTTGTGTCATGTTGATTGAGTTATTGAAATGATCAATCTTATCATTAAAATCAAAATTTAAAAAAAGCGAAATGAAAAAACTAACTCTATTCATGTTATGCGCTGCGTGTTCTGTTCTTTTTGTTAATGCTCAAAAAAAGAAAAAAGAAGATAAGCTGAAAGAAGTAACAATAAGCCTGGATACGATATCCTCCGTTTGTAAAGGATCACCTATGTCGGAGCGGCCAAGGATCACTGTTGGGCGCTTTAACGTTACGGCTCCGCAAGCCTCTCACCTTTATGGTGGCAACCTCGCAACGATGCTCACCAATTATTTACAGTCGGTGGAATGCTTCCAGGTATTGGAAACGAAAAGCAATATGTCTGACCTTGACGATGAAATAAATCAGAGTAAATCTGCTAATGCCGACAAGAGCACAAGGATTGATGCAAAGCAACTTTCTGCCAGTTATATAATAACAGGCGAAGTGGTGAGATATGAGGTGGCAAGTAAAGAATCAAAAATTATGGGTGTGGGCAACAAAAAACATACAGCAAGTTTGGGGATCATTATCAAAATTACTGACCCCAGGACAAGGCTGGTAATGGCATCACAAAATTTTGCCGCCGACAAAGAAACCAGTGCAGGAAATTCAGTTTCCATCGGGAGGCTAAATTTTTCCAACACTGACGATAAAAACCCTGCATTGCAGATGGCAGCAGAGGAAGTGATAAAGCGTGCAGTGATCTACCTTGCAGGCGAAAAAGATAAACTGACCTCAGCTCCTGGCAAACAAAGCGCTGGTAAAAAAATAACTGCAGAAGCAACTGTTAATAATTCAACTGTCATCATTACCAACATTGAATACGAACAATTATCAACACTCGCCAGCCATATTGAAAAGATCAAGGGCGTAAAATCCGTGAACAGTGATGATTACTCAGACAAAAAAGCAACCATATTGGTGGACCATACATTAAAGCTGAAAGAGCTTGTGGATCGGATACTTGCAAACCCAGGTGTTAAATTAAGTGTGGCCACAATGAGCAGGGATACTGCAACGCTTACCGTTAAGTAATATTGGTTTGAAAATTTGGCGATTTGAAGAGAACTTCAGTATTTTACGAGGTGACTCATCTTCAAATCGCCAAATTTCCAGGCATCACCTGTTTGCTTCTTCTTTATTATACTTTCTCCTGTACTCAACCGGCGACAAGCCCGTAATATTCCTGAACACGGTTCGGAATGCTTTATTATCAGAATAACCTACATCATACATTACTTCATTTGCGTTCTTGCGGTTTGTTTCAAAACTTTTTTTTGCGGCTTCCATTTTTACACGCTGTATATATTCTGTGACGGTATTTGCTGTGGCTTTTTTGAAACGGCGTTCAAAATTCCTGCGGCTTAGTGCAAGCATTCCCGTTAGCTGGTCAACTGAGATCTTTTCATGGTAATTATTCTCGATGAACATCTGTGCTTTTTTTACCGGTTCGTCTTCGTGTGCTTTCTGTCCTTCAAAAATAATGAAAGGCGATTGGCTGCTGCGGTCAATGTCAATCATAAAAGCTTTTGAAATAGCGATCGCAATTTCACGCCCGGCATATTTTTCAACCAGGTACGCCACCAGGTTGGTGTACGAATATGCACCGCCGCTTGAATAGATACCATCTTCTTCGGTCATGATCTTATCGTCAACAAGTTTTACCTGTGGGTACATTGCCCTGAATTCTGTGGCAAATCTCCAATGAGTTGCACAGCGTTTGCCATTCAATAGCCCTGTTTCCGCAAGAAAAAAAGCAGCGATGCAAAAGCTTGCGATCTCTGCGCCTGCCGCGTGCTGTTTTTCGATCCATGGATGAAAAGCCTTGTTAAGTTTAATTGATTCTTTTATGTCACCGTGCATCGCGGGGATGATTATCAGATCAGTTTTTTTTACATCGCCTATCAGCACATCGGGGTGTATCACGTACATACCATTTCGCTGCGAAGTTTCTTTTGCAAGCCCAACCAACTGAATGTTAAACAGGGGTTCCTTTCCCATGGAGACAAGCAGGTTATTAACTTCAGAAAATATCTGGTGCGTACCATCAATATTGGGAAGGCTACTATGACCCAAAGGAACTAGTATGGATAAATGTTTCATCTAACAAATATAAAAAAAACGGTTGTCGCAAACAACCCTTTAGATTGACGGAGCTACACCGGTAAGGTTTGAAGTTTCCGCTGTAGGTTTGTAAAAGTAAAGGCTTAGACTCAAAGATTCAATCTGATGGTCTGAATAAACCAGCATCTTGAATTCAAGTTCAACATCCTGGCCCGAAGCTGCGGGTTCGTAAAAAGCTTTATCTTAACAGCAACTAAAACTAAAACAAATGAGAATATTAAAAAAGATCCTTGTAGTGCTCATCGCATTGGTGATTGTACTTTTGATCACTGCGCTTTTTGTAAAAAAAGATTATAGTATTGAAAGAGAAATAACCATCAATAAACCGAAAACAGATGTTTTCAATTACATCAAATACCTGAAGAACCAAAATGATTACAGCAAATGGGCCAAAATGGATCCTAACATGCAAAAAACATTTTCTGGTACAGATGCAACTGTTGGATTTGTGTCAGCCTGGGAAGGGAATAAAGATGTTGGAAAAGGAGAACAGGAAATAAAAGGAATAAAGGAGGGTGAACGTGTGGACTTCGAGATACGGTTTAAGAAACCGATGGAATCAGTAGCCCAGGCGCATATGACAACTGCAGCCATAAACGACAATCAAACAAAAGTGTCCTGGGTTTTCAGTGGCCATATGCCTTATCCTTTCAACCTTATGCGTTTATTTGGAATGGAAAAAATGGTTGGCAATGATCTGCAAACCGGGTTGGAGAACCTGAAAGCGATACAGGAAAAATAGTTTTCAAACATAATCAAACACAATGGCCAGCATCAATCCTTATTTGAATTTTCCGGGCAATACGGAAGAGGTATTCAACTTTTATAAATCTGTTTTTGGAGGAGAATTCCTGGCTGTACAACGGTTTGCCGATACGCCGGACGCAGCTAATATGCCTGCTGATGTAAAAAATATGATCATGCATATTTCCTTGCCTATCGGTAAAGGGAACGTGTTGATGGCTACTGATGCACCTGCGTCGATGGGATTCAATTTGATACAGGGGAGTAATATGTACATCTGTATCAGTCCTGATGACAAAGAAGAAGCTAACCGGTTATTCAATGGACTTTCAGCAGGTGGTAAAGTTACCATGGCCTTACAGCAAATGTTTTGGGGAGCCCTTTATGGTGACTTTACAGATAAATATGGCGTGAAGTGGATGGTGAATTATGATATGAATAAGCGTGGCTGAGATGATTTTTACGTTCATTAAATTTTCCAGTGTTGATATGTGAGTGTTTGAATATTAACAAGGCAGTTGTTTACCGTCTGATTCGAAGCTAATGTTCAAACACTCAATGTTCAACCTCAAAATAGATTGCTTTTGTGCAGGCTTGCATTTTAAATTGAAAATTCTATCCAAAAAAAAATTGAAAACACTTGCTTTCTAAAAAACCGGGTATTACCTTTATTCCCGGAAGGTTCTCTTAAACCTCCACGCTTACCGTACCCCATCCACCGATTCTTCTGAAATTCTGCAAACAACTTTGTTGTTCCTTGTCTTAAGAAGGCCACTGTTTTAATATCCCTAAATGGTTATTAACAGTACCATTTCCTGCATCCTACAAAATTGCCCACAAGAAACCTTTCCTTCAAATACAACCATATTTGATTACGGGCAATCGCCCATAAAACCCTGCTGTTATGAACACATCTTTACGCAATTTCACGCATATGCCTTTTAAACTGGCAAAATTATTCCTTCCTGTATTGTTTTGTTTTGCAGTGCCGGATGTAAATGCGCTTACCAGGACATGGATCGGTTATGGTGCCGGTGGCACAGCAACAAAAACAGATATTGCTGCTGCAGCAAACTGGAGCGGCGGAACTGCTTTGCTTTCCACCGATGATTATGTAATGACATTTAATGGAACGCTGGGAACCAATGGTTCTACCACAACTTTTACGCTAATACAGTCTGCAGCACTTACTTTTAAATCACTTACGATCACATTTGTGGGAAATGGCAATGGCCAGAAAACGGTAGTGGTCAATACCAGCAAACCATTCAGCATTACAAACGCGTTGACCATTACCAATAACACGAATTCGGGGAATGCTGATCATGAAATTGATTTCAATGTTACGGCTTCAACAGTAACCTGCGGTTCTGTCGTTTTGAATGCAAATGGTATGGGCGGATTATTCGGCTATCCCCAGTTATACTTAAACGTTAGTAATGCAGCGTCGCTCATTTGTTCCGGAGCATTTACTACTAGTTGTTCTTCGAGCAGTTTTACATATACCAATATTGAGAATTATGGCACAATAACCATGAATGGCACTACAACTGCAAGCAGTCAAGGCTATGGACAAATTTACTTCGATGTGAATAACGGCGGTGTATTTAATTTAAATGGAACGGCATCATTGGGAGCCTCTGGCAATACTGGTGTATTTTTGAGTACGTTGAATCCAGGCACTTCTACGGGAAAATTTTATTTCAGGGATAACCTGACGTTTGGATCACTTGGTTTTGTTGATCCTTTGTACAATCCACAGAGCTATACTTTTGATGGGACAGGGACACAAACAGTAAGTGTTGCAACTTCGAACGTATATTTTTCGAACCTTATTATCGGGGAGTTAAACGCACCGACTGTTAATTTTACGGGTGCAGGCAATGCCTCGCTTACTGCTTCGGCGAGTTCAGCAAACCTAACGGTAAACAATAGCTCCATTTTAAATCTTAGTACAAAAACACTCAATCGTTCATCGGCAGGCGGAACGCTATCGCTCAATAATTCGGCTACCTTAAAACTTGCAGGAACAACAGGCGGGCAAACCGGTAGTAATTTCCCTTTGAATTTCAGTACGGTCACTTTAAACAATACCAGTACGGTAGAATATAATGGCGCCAATGCAACAACACAAACTGTATTTGCTACTCCGACTTACGGTAATCTTAGTTTAACAAACAGCACCGGGTCGGGAACAGCCGCCAAGAATATCAGCAGCAATTTAACGGTGACAAATACACTTACATTCAACGACCGTATATCGTTTACAATTCCGTCAACCAAATCTGTTACATTAAAATCAACTTCGACACTTACAGCAAGGGTAGCGGAAATTGTTACGCCTGCAACAGTAACACTAACGTATAGCGGCTCAGGATCCACCAGGGGTAAATTCATTGTGGAAAGGTATATATCCGCAGTAAAGGGTTGGAGGTTCCTTGCCGTTCCAACCAACAGCACTGAATATATTCATGATGCCTGGCAGGAAGGGCAGGCAGCAAATAACACTTCGCTGTCAGGTAAGGGAATACAATTAACAAGCAATTCATTTCCAAATGGGTTTGATCTTTATACAACTTCAAGTTCGTTAAAAACCTATGCACCAGTGTCCAATACATGGGCTGGAGTAACTTCAACACTTGCGCCGTTCAATGCAAGCCTGGGCGGATATATGACCTTCATTCGGGGAGACAGAACGGTGAATAGTTTTGCACAGGCACCAACGGCTACGGTATTGCGTACTTCAGGACAATTATACGTTGGCAACCAGACTTATGCAGCAACTACAGCAAACAGGTTTGTAGCTATCAGTAACCCATATGCGTCAGCGCTGGATTTTTCAAAGATCTATTTGGCCAGCACCAATATTGACCAGGTATTTTATGTTTACGACCCTAAAGCCGGTACACCTGGTATTGGCGGCTATCAAACGATCACGAAGATCGCTGGAGTTTGGAAAGCAATTCCCGGTGGTGGGAGTTATCCATCGTCTGGTGCTGTTAATCCAAACATTGAAAGCGGCCAGGCATTTTTTGTTTATTCAACCACCGGATCAGGTTCTGTTTCTATAAAAGAAAACTCAAAACTAGCCGGTGGCAATCTTGTTAGCAGGGAAACAACTTCTGATGCTGTTGCGCAGGGCCTGCATACAAGTATCTATACAGTGAACGCAGATTCGAGTGTGGGCCTGTCAGATGGCATCTATAATGATTTTGATGACAATTTTTCCAATGAAGTAGATAAAATGGATGTGAGGAAAAGTTCAAACTTTGGGTTGAATTTATCAATACGGAGAAATAATAACCTGCTTGTGGTTGACAGAACAAAGCCTGTTAGTTTCAATGATACCATTTTTTTCAATCTTGCCGGTGTTAAAGTGCAGCGGTACCGTTTTGAGTTTGTTGCTGATAATTTATCATTAAACGGCATGCAGGCCTACCTGGAAGACAACTACCTGAATACAAGAAATCCAATTGATCTTTCCGATACGACAAGGGTTGATTTCAATGTTATTAATGTTCCCGGATCTTATGCAGCAGATCGCTTCAGGATTGTTTTTGTAAAGCCAATGGCAACACTACCGGTAAGTATTACCAGTATTGCAGCTAACCGTAATAGTAATATGACGATAAAAGTTGACTGGAAGGTAGAAAACGAACTTAATATGGCTCATTATGAAACAGAACGCAGCTCAGATGGAAGAACTTTCACAGCAATAGTGAGCACCGTAGCCAAAGAAAATAATAGAACCGGGGCTTATTCAATCATAGATAATAAGCCATTGAGTGCAGATAATTTTTACCGCATAAAGGCAGTAAGTGTTGGCGGGCAAGTTCAATACAGTGCTATCGTAAAAGTGGCGGCTCCAAATGAACAGTCTGCGCTGACTGTATATCCAAACCCGGTAACAGGGAAAATAATCAATGTCCGTTTTCACGGCCAGCCAGCAGGAAATTATTCCTTGCAGTTAACCAATACCCTGGGGCAAATGATCTATCAGAAAAATATCCAGCTAACGGAAATAAACACGACAAAGTCTATTGCTATTGATACTGCTACACCTGCCGGAATTTACCAGTTGCTTGTTCGTGCCGAAGATGGAACGACATCAAGCATACCCATCAGCATTAATTAAGAACAAAAATCCGCAATTTTAAAAACCTTACGAGGAATTTAAAATTGTGGATTAATAAAAAGGCATTGATATCCCATTCGATATTCAACGACCTTATCAAATTCTATCTTATTTCAGTTTCACAAAGTTCAAGCCAGCAAAAAATACTGATAAATTCAAAACAATTTGGAAGGAGAAGTTCACCAAAAATCTTTTGCTGCTGAAGCACGAGGTAACTGAAGTTGCGTCATTGAAAAGAGTGCCGGTTGAGCGATCGGATCAATAGTGAATTCAACTTGTGTAATTTATTGCCCAATCAACAGGACTTGATTACATATAACACAGATGATCGCCTGGCCATTGAGGGCACGGTGATTGTTGATGAAATGCAAAGCTATTATATGAAAGCAATTTTATCAGCACTGTTAATGTTGGCGGCTATTTGGGCCAACGCCCAAGTGAAACGTAACAAGGATAGCATTAAAGTTGTTATCCCAAAAGACAAAAGCTTTAATCCTGCAAATCCCAAACTGCGTAACTCAAAAATAAAAACGCCTGTCTATAATAATAACTTAACCGGTACAAACGCTCCGGGGGATGCTAATACCGGCATTCCTGCAGACAATATTAACCACCGCCCCAACACAAATGCTGCGATGGAAAAAATAAAGGATTCCGCGGCACCAAATAATTAAAGGCTAAAAATTCGGATTCAAGAGTAAAGATGTGCAGTTCTGCCTATTTTCACTTTCGAATCTTTATCATATCTGCTTCCCGACATTATCGTCAAGGTTGAACTTCATGTATATAACCAAATAACCCATCCTGTCCTCCGTTAGGCCCTGCGCTGAAAAACAATTTACCTTTCTCTGCAATCGCGGAATCTGGTGCAAACGAAATGGTTCTTAATCCCGGAATTGCGATAGGGCCCGATTGCATAAGTACCGGGCCTAATGAAGTGCCTGACTGCGAATAAGAGTTTATACGTCCATCTCCGTAGTTTCCCACCAGAATAGAATTCGGTTGAGCGGAAGTAAAATTCCAGAATTGCGGTGTCGCCATCGTAATTCCCCAGGGAGCATTAAGTTTGCCAGCGGATGCAAAACGCCTGGACAATGTGCCATCCGTATTAAAAATATTCACATAGCCTTTGCCGGCTCCCGTTTCTACGTTACCGTTAGTTTCCTTTGCATAGGTTACATATAATTTGCCATCAATGCTGCGGATATTATAGGGTGAATATGAAGGAGGCATCGTCGGATCTGTAAAGGCCATACTTACCTCATTGAATGACCCATCATATACCTGTATCCTGTGTTCCTTGAAATTGCAGGTATATAAAAAACTTGCTCCTGCATCTTCGGCAATTGCAATTCCTGTATAAGAAGCGGTGGCAGAATTATCAATGATTCGTTGTGCAATATCACCAGCATTCCAGGCACTGATAACGCCGTCACTGCCTGCATAGATAAAACGGGCAGGATTAAAATCCGCAAGGAAAAAGAAATTACTGTAGTTAAATACTACTGCAGATGGATGCCCTGTAGAGGGTATTTCCCCAGGCCCGGGAATGGAAATTGCCGACCTCCGTTCTTCACCATCAGTACCATATACCACACTGGTACCTGTGCCATTGGAGGAAATAAACGCCGGGCCGAAAGGAGAAAAGTCGAAGCCCCAGGCATTAACAAAATTGGGGTCCACCCGGCCTGCGGTATAGCTGCCATTGTTGGCAACAAGATTTACCTGCTGCAAATTATTGAGCCTGTCTCTAATGATATTACAGGCACTAAAAAATAATAAGGCAATGAACCCAGTAAAAAACCATTTACCGAATTTTTTGTGAATGTAATTTTGCATAATACTTTTTTTAAGTTAGGAATAAAGGAATATCCAACCATTGGAGCGTAAGCAGAGGTAGCCTGTTGGTAAAACATAAGAATGGATAGGTTGATTGATGCAACCATTTCGCATCAATCACTATGCCTATTGCCGCAGTAAAAGAGTAAATTCTCAAAAAGTTTTCCAGTATGGTGGAAAAGTCTCTAAATAATTAAAAATAAAAGGTGGGCAAGCTTTGGCCTGGTCACAGATCTTATATCCTGGCTCGGAGATCAGTGCCTGGTCCTGTCATCTGCATCCTGATCCTCCTCGTCATACTCTTCATCAACGTCATTCACATCGAAGCTGACATCGTTATCTGCCCTGCGGTCTGATTCAACAGTGTTTAATGCGGCAGCCAGTTCCTCCGGAGCGTCAACTTCCAGCAAATCCAGTTCTTCAGCGGTTAAGTCATCTTCTTCATCGTTGTTGTAAGGATCGAGTATATCATCACCATCCGTTGAGGCTGCATATTCCATACTATCATGCTTCAGGTCTGGTTTGATGTCACGGTCCGTGTTTCTATCTTTTTTCATAAGTTTTTTTTGAACGAGCCAGGAAAAACATGCCAAAGTTTTTTTTGAAAACCAAATGGGCTAACTTCATTTATGACCGTCATATTACAGACACATGGTATCAGCATGGATGCTTCTAAGCGGTGCTGGTTGGAAAATTATTTACTGTGAGCGGGGAAGATTGCTCAAAAAATATCTATTCGAGGAGACTTATTACTTTGCATTGTAATTTCCCGGGCGCTTAGTTTTTTAATTAAAACCCAAACTTTCTTTAATAGACATGTCCAAATTAAACAGATTCGTTCGTCATACATTTTTAAACCATAAAATTTTAAACCATGAAGGAATTTTTGTTAGTGTACAGAAACGATTATAAGTTGGCGCCAACCCCGGCCACAGCAGAAGAGGGCCAGGCAGAAATGCAAAAATGGATGGATTGGCTGGGTGGCATTGCAAAGCAAAACAGACTAACCGACCAGGGCCGCCCGCTAGGTTCTGCAGGCAAAGTGGTGCGTGCCAACAATGTAGTAACAGATGGCCCGTATACTGAAATCAAAGAACTGATCGGCGGCTATTCGATCATAAAAGCAGATTCTTTTGAAGAAGCAGCAGAGATCGCCAAAGGATGCCCAATCCTTCAGAATGGGGGAAATGTTGAAGTGAGGGATTTGGTGATGATGTAAAAAAATAATGAAGTTTTAAGGTCAGTTTTTTGGGTATAATATGACGCGAAATTACTGGCTTTAATAAATACCCGGAATTCGGACTGGAGGAAATTGGTAGTTGGTCACGGTGAAGGATAAGGCACAATATTAAAAGTTGAAAACAGTTATCTTTTAAAATGCGTACCGCTCCGGTTCTGGGCTTATTGGAAAAATCAAATTGTTAAAAAAAGGCAGTAAGTTGGACTGCCTTTTTCTATGATTTTTAGTACCCAAATCAGCACGTACGTTCACAGAGCTGCATACTTAAAATCTATTTTTCAATACCAGTTTTTATACCAATTAGATTAATACTTGTCTTTCAAGCCTGAGCCCTGTCGAACGGCAGGCAAGCTGGTTGAACCCCGTCATATTATACTTCGCCTACGACAAGCTCAGGCTTGACATTTAATTTAAAAATCATTTGGTTAAACTATGTGTCATTAGCAACTTGTCGCTTGGTTCCAAAACTGGAAGCATCAAGTGGCTGGTAAATTTACTGAGTGTTTCCGCAGTGACAGGCAATTGCTTAAAGTTTTCAACAATTATATATTTATTGTGTATAAACATGCAGTTCAAAAATCAATACATATCCTAATTTAGCCGTCTCAAATAAATTTAATATTCTTCTTACCATGAATACTCCCCAACAAGTAGCCGCAGTAAAAGCAATCGTTAAAATTAAAAACAAGATTCTCCAATCGAGCGATTGGGATGATATCGCATTGATGATACAAAACGCAATTGATATTTGTGTAACGGTTTCGCCTAACCCTGCACTTGATCCCCTCGATAGGACAAAAAGTAAAGAGTGGAACGTTATTTCCTTGAAGAGGCTGATCCGGTCAGTTAAAGACAAGGAGTTCGTGAGCCTTGATACGGCATATCCTGAAATTGCAACTTCCTTACTCAGGCTGGCCATGGTTTTTGTTGAGCATGGATTGGAAGATGTAAATACAATACTGGCAGCGTCTTTATTAAGCAATGGCATTTTCAGCACAAGTAAAAAAACGTCGGCAGCTAAACGCCATTAATCAAACTTCAGCGTTTTCATCCTTCGAAATATTTCATGAGGGTCAATGAGTATCCATATGTTCATTATGGAAATGTTTTTTGATGCAGATTCGTTTGCTGCTTTTCAAGGTAAATGTCGTGGCGGCCTTTACCTGAATTGTATTGAAACCGATGTACTTTTAGAGAACTGCACACTTTCGACAAGTTCAGGCCGGGAAAAGAAATATCCTTCGTCATTCACCCGTTATGCACTCTTAAATAATTTTATTTATCACAAAATTCAAGGGCCTTTATTTTTGAAGTATTCTACGTATGCAGGCTTGTTTTCATAAAACAAACTTAATTTCATGGGCCAGCAGTCGCCCCGGTGAAAATCGATGGACCATAACGATATCCAGACAAAAACATTCATTAAAACAAATTTGATTTTAATAACCCATCCAACTACAAGCTTCGCCGATGGATCCAATCATCATAGCAACAGCAAGCGCTTTTTCCGAAAAATATCAAAATGATAAGGAACCGCTATTTCCCGGAAACCTGTGTTTTTGGGGGCAGTGGTTTGAAAGGTCCGGAAATGACCTTTATAAATTAACTGAAATAAACTTTGATGCAGCCAATGTATTATTGACATTCACCTTTTCAGGTCAGGAAGTATTGGCAATAACAAATCCAGGCATCATTGAGGAACATGCCAACAGGCTGGAGATAAAAACAGCTGACCGGGTTCATTTTGAATTTCATGACAACAGTGGCAACAAGTCAATAAAAATATTTCACTTTGATTTTACCAGGGTTGATAAGAAGATCATTGGTAAAACAAATATACACTGGGCTACCATCAACTTAAAAGAGCTCTCCATTCACAAACCAGCTGTGATCTTAAAATGGTAGAAAAATGCTTAAGCAAACCACCGGAATTCATTAAATTTAAAAATGAATAAGTTTAAGGTCTCTATTTGTGTTTTTACAAGCCTGTTAATATTGCATGCGTCATCTTCCTGCCAGGTTGTTTTTGATTCTGCCGTAAATACCTACCTGCAGGGCAATGATCAGAAAGCGCTTGAAATGTTTAATCAATTAATCAATAATAAAGAGCAATTATTAAAAAATAATAAACAGTTGGCCGCATCCTATATGTACCGGGGCGCTACAAAATCATTCATGGGAAATTTAGATGAATCCTTGAAAGATCTTGATTCTGCTAAAGCCATTGATTCCACAGTGAAAAAGTTGCATCTGTATTATTCCAAAACTTATTTATTCAAACGTGACGCAGAAAAAGCACTTTTTTATAGTAACCTGGCTGTTGCAGACATGCCTGGGTATGCCGATGCTTATGACCAGCGTGCGATGGCAAGGGCCTTGCTCAATGATTTTAAGAATGCCATTGCAGATGAGGATACCGCTATTAAATATGATTCTACCGATAACAATTTTTATTTGACCCGAGGCTGGGCAAAATCGGAATTAAAGCAATACAAGGAAGCCATTGCCGATTATGACAAATCATTGAAATTAAAATACGAAGGAAAAGCATTTGCAAACAGGGGACTGGCTTACGCACAATTAAAAGAATATGCCAGGGCGATAGACGATTATTCATTGGCACTTGCCATCAACGATAAAACAGGCGATGTTTATTATTACAGGGGGCTTTGTTATAAAGCATTAAATAAAAAGATCCTTGCATGTTTGGATTTTATCAGAAGTGCTGATTATGGCTTCAAAGATGCGGAGAAGGAAGTGAAGGAGGGTGTATGCAGGTAGGGCGCTGCGATTAGTCACAACCGTTATCCGTGAAGGAGCCACGATCGCCTGTACATGTTGGAACAGGAACAACCATTCATAAATTAAAATTGATGCTTGGTTTTTGGTTTTGCCGTCAAATTAACAAACTACAGAATGCAAGGCTTTAATTTCCTAATAAAATCCACTGGAACAATTTCTTCCCATTTTCTCTCCAGGAACATTTTTGATTTTGCAACAGCCATTCATTTTATTAAACTGCTTCCTTATGGAAGAAATGCGGATAAAATTGACCTTCGCAAATTATTTACAGATAACTGCGGAACTTGCAGCACCAAGCATGCCTTGTTGAAACAACTTGCAGCTGAAAATGGTGCCCATGAATTAAAACTCATCTTAGTACTATTCAATATGAATGGCGTAAATACACCTGTAGTAAAACCAATACTTTTAAAAAATAAGCTCGACTATATTCCCGAGGCACATAACTATTTATTGGCGGGCACCGAGTACATCGATTGGACAACTGCACATTCATCTAAGAATAATATCGTTAATGATGTGATTTCGGAGACTGAAATTGAAACCAGTCAAATAGACGAATTCAAAGTTAAATTTCATAAAGAATATCTGCAGCAGTGGCTGAAACAAAATGATTCTATTAAATTATCGCTGGACGAATTGTGGAAAATAAGAGAAGAATGTATCGAAGCCCTTTCAGCTACTGGCATTGCACATTCAAACAAAATTTCACATATAAGAAATGAAAGAAAATTGAAAAATAGTTCAACTTAAAAAAGCAAGTCTAATAAAATACAATCCAGGGTATACGGCTCCTGTTATTTGAACCTTGTGAAAAAAGACCGGTAATATGAGAATGCAATATTGTACGATACCTGAACGACTAAACAAATATTTAAAATCAAAAGAATGAACTTACCAGCACAAATTGCGAAACATTTCAATGAAGTTTATTTTGGTGGAAACTGGACATGGTCGAACCTTAAGGATAATTTGAGTGATATCACCTGGCAGCAGGCTACAACCAAGGTCTATGATTTTAATACTATCGCAGCATTGCTTTATCATATCGATTATTTTGTAACTGCTGTATTAAAACCCCTTCAGGGCCAACCACTGGATTCCAGTGACAAATATAGTTTCGATGTGCCGGAGATAAACTCGCAGGAAGATTGGGAAAGACTATTAAATAAAACCTGGGAAGATGCGCAAAAATTTGCGAGTCTTGTAGAGAAGCTACCTGAAGCAAAACTTTGGGAAGACTTCTGGGAAGGAAAACATGGCCATTATTACAGGAACCAGCAGGGGATCATTGAACATACCCATTATCATTTAGGACAAATCGCACTGATTAAAAAGATAATTTTTCAGCAAGAAAAAAGGTAAAAGAGATAGATGGCAGGAATAAGCAATGCATTTGTCGGAAGAAAATTAGATATTGAAGAATGTGTCAGCAACCGCAAGTGATAAAAAAAGGGAAATGCATAACACAGATATCATTAAACAACACTGTTCGATGCTGGATAATTGCGTACTGTTCAAAGTAGATAAAAACCTAACCCAATGAAGCAGAAATTTATTTTATCATCGATCTGCGTTTTATGGTTCCTTGATTGCCTAGCCGAAGGACAGGATGGTTTGCAAACACTTATCTTTATTGCTTATGCTCTGGTAATCTTATTCTATAGTTTCGTGGGAGCAGTGTTACTCAAATTCATCATTAAAATATTCAAAATAAATGATCCAAATCCTTTTTGGTTTTACTTACTAATTTCATTTACTGCTTCATTGCTTCTGGCTTTGATAATGGGTGATTCATTTCTACCTTTTTGAGCATAATAATGTATCAATATGAACAAACAGAATTGCATATTATACCCGCTGATCCTGTTGCTTTTTGCAGTTAACGTTTTGGCCTTCCAGGGCATAAACATAGAAGAAGCAAATTTTATCAGCTACCGGGTTGATCCCAAAAAACAAAAAATACAATTATATTGGAAAGATAACAGTGGCCAAACTTTCAAAAGTTTAGGTAATCTCAAAAACTGGCTTGCGCAAAAAAATCAGGAACTTGTTTTTGCAATGAATGCTGGAATGTACAAAGAAGATAATGTTCCGTTGGGCCTTTTTATACAACAGCATAAAATTATTACAGCTTTGAACAAACGTTCTGCCCGGGGAAATTTTTACCTGAAACCCAATGGGGTTTTGGCTATAGGCACAGACAATTCAGCAACAATTTGTAAGACCGAAGACTTTAACGCTAATGGTAAAATAAAATACGCCACACAGTCTGGACCAATGCTTGTTATTGATGGAGCAATTCACCCGGCATTCACCGTTGGTTCAACAAATTTGAATATTAGGAACGGGGTTGGTATTTTGCCAAATAATGAACTCATCTTCGCTATGTCAAAAACCGGTATCAATTTCTATGACTTTGCCAATTATTTTAAAAAACTGGGTTGCAAAAATGCATTGTACCTTGATGGATTTGTTTCAAGAACATATTTGCCGCAAAAAGATTGTGTCCAGCTTGATGGTAATTTTGCTGTAATTGTTGGAATCGCCGTGGATATGAAAAAATAGTAAATCAGTGTTGTATTATGTAACCTAATATCATCTTCACTCTTGTTTGACTTATGAGAAAGAGGAATTGAAAGGTGAAGCAACTGCTTGAAAGGAATGGTTATAGGTAAATGGTTATAAAAAAGATTATCAACGGTGGTTGTAAAGTTTAAAAAATTAATTTCGTCAACATAACCAAATTGTAAACACCGATCAACCCAAAAAATATGACTAAAATATTCCGGATCGCAGTACTGCTTATATTTATTTTTGGAGGAAAAGTTTCTTTAGGACAGGCAAATGTAGAAGAGGCTTTATTCAAAGCTAAAGCTGCAATTAAGCTGGAAGATGAAGAAGGTAAGTATGATGAAGCCATCAGACTTTTTGAAGAAGCTCAAAAACTTGACCCAGGCAATATCAATTATCCGTATGAGCTCGCTTACGCATATAGTTTCAAAAAGGACTACAAAAGAGCTTCCACTATTTTAGAATCGTTACTCACACATAAGGATGTGTCAGGCCGGATCTACCAGGCTTTGGGAAATGCCTACGATGAACAAGGGAAACCTGCAAAAGCAATTGAAACCTACGAAACGGGTTTAACAAAATTCCAAAATGCAGGTGAGCTTTACCTCGAAATGGGCAATATGAAAGTTGCAGGTAAAGATTACGATAATGCCCTTGATTATTTCGAAAAAGGGATTGAAATGGATCCCGGGTTTCCCTCCAATTATTACTGGGCTGCAAAAATATTCTGTAGCTCGGATGAAGAAGTCTGGGGCATGCTCTATGGAGAAATATTTTTAAATCTTGAAAGGAACAGCAAACGTACTGCAGAGATCAGCAAAATGCTTTTTGATGTATATAAGAAGGAAATTAAATTTACTTCCGACAGTTCCTTCGGCGTAAGTTTTAGCAAGGTTGCTACTATGAGCGCAAATGATTTGAAAGATCCCAGGAAACTTAAACTACCCTTTGGCATGGCTGTTTATGAAATGAATTTGTCCATGTCTGTTGTAGGAGAAAAAAGCATTGACATCAATTCGCTTGATCGGATACGGACAAGATTTCTCGAACAATATTTTAAAGGCGATCATGCAAAAAACTATCCCAATGCGTTATTTGATTACCAGCAAAAAGTAAACGAAGCTAGGCACCTGCATGCTTATAATCATTGGATCTTAATGAAGGGAGATAAAGAAGGCTTTGATAAATGGGTTGCAGAGCATAAAACAGACTGGGAAAGTTTTCTTTCATGGTATGGTAAAAATCAAATGATCGTTTACAAAGAACACCGGTTTTACCGGAAGCAATACTGATCATGTTTAAATTCAACAAGAAATATTTTATCCTAACTCTTATTTTATTTTTCACCGAAGTACTGATCGCTTTGTATGTGCATGATAAGATCGTAAGGCCCTATATTGGAGATGTATTGGTTGTGATTTTAATCTATAGTTTTATCAGGAGCTTTTTAGAACTGCCTGCATTGCGTTTAGCCATAGCCGTATTGCTTTTCGCTTTTTTGATCGAATTTCTTCAGTATTTACAGATAGTAAAATTGTTGGGTTTGCATGAAAACAAATTAGCCCGGATCGTTATCGGAACTTCATTTGCCTGGAATGATATCCTGGCTTATTGTGGGGGAATTATGATTGTCTTATT
>JBDSBG010000123.1:0-9205 GCA_039921685.1 Ferruginibacter sp. | reverse complement strand
AATTCAAAATTCAAAATTCAAAATTCAAAATTCAAAATTCAAAATTCAAAATTCAAAATTCAAAATTCAAAATTCAAAATTCAAAATTCAAAATTCACCTAATGTTGGAGATGCAAATTCGTTTAATTTGTGCAATCAATTCGTCTTTATCTTAAAGTAAATAAATTGACTACCGTAAAAAATTATCTTTCATTAATAAAATTTTCGCATACTATTTTTGCAATGCCGTTTGCATTGATTGGATTTTTTTTAGCTTTTAGACAATCTCCTGGTCAAGTAAATTTAAACGATACAATAGGTTGGTCTGGTAATGTTAACCTGGATGTCAATAGGAATTACTGGTTGTTATTTGTGCTCGTCGTATTATGCATGATGTTGGCTCGTTCGGCAGCGATGGCCTTTAATAGATATTTAGACAGAGCCTTTGATGCTAAGAACCCACGTACAGCTATAAGAGAAATTCCCTCAGGTGTTATCAAAAGTAACAATGCTTTACTGTTTGTAATCGCTTGCTCTATTTTATTTATTATATGTACTTTTTTTATCAATAAGATTTGCTTTTACCTGTCACCGGTAGCCTTATTCGTCGTTTTGTTTTATAGTTATACAAAACGGTTTACTGCACTGTGCCATATTGTCCTTGGAATTGGATTAAGCCTTGCACCGATAGGAGCTTACCTGGCAGTAACCGGGGCATTTGCATTGTTGCCTGTTTTATTTTCTTTTGCAGTTGTGTTTTGGGTTAGCGGTTTTGATATCATCTATGCAATGCAGGACGAAGAATTTGATAAAGGCAATCAACTGTATTCTATTCCGGCTTCTTTGGGGAAAGCAAAAGCATTGAACGTGTCAGTAATATTACACTTACTTTCGGCAGCATTCGTTGTATATGCGGGTGTGTACGGAAAATTCGGATGGTCATACTGGTTGGGCATCGCTTTTTTTATCAGTATGCTTGTTTACCAACATTCAATTGTAAAACCCAATGACCTAAGAAGGGTGAACATTGCTTTTATGACTGCTAACGGCATCGCATCGGTGGTATTCGCTGCATTTGTACTAATCGATCTTTTTATAAAAAGATAATAAATTTCATCTTTACCAATTGTATATGGCAAGAATACTGTCAATAGATTACGGAGGAAAACGTACAGGCATTGCCGTTACCGATCCATTACAAATCATCGCTACCGGGCTCACAACCATACCTTCGAATGAGCTGATCCCGTTTTTACAAAAATACCTCCATGAGCAACAGGTTGAATTAATTATCATTGGCCTTCCAAAAAACTGGGATGAATCAGATACGCATGGTACCAAATTAGCAGAACAGGCTATTGCAAAAATTAAAAAAGAGTTCCCCGCAGTGCCAGTGAAAGACGTAGATGAACGCTATACTTCAAAAATGGCGAGGGATGCCATGCTCCAAATGGGAATGAAGAAGAGGGACCGCCGGGATAAGAAACTGGTTGATGAAATAGCTGCGACCATTATGTTACAGGAATATATGCAATCTTTGAATAGGTGAATGGTGAAAACTTTCGGGCTTTCACCATTCACTATTCACTTTTCCCTCTTTTATCCCATTCACCTCTTCTTTGTATCTTTGCCCCTGATTTTAATAAAAAAAATTTATGATTCTTCCGATCGTTGCATACGGTTCTCCCATTTTAAGAAAAGTAGGTGGAGATATTACCGCAGGTTATCCCGGCCTTGAAAAGTTGATCGCGGATATGTGGGAAACGATGTACAATAGTAATGGCGTGGGCCTTGCAGCGCCCCAGGTCAACAAAGACATTCGCCTTTTTGTTATTGACAGTACCCAGATATTCGACAACCAGGAGGACGAGGATAAAGGAAAGTATCATGATGAACCCGGGTTTAAAGGGGTTTTTATCAACGCTCATATCACGGCACTTGATGGTAAAGAATGGAGTTATAACGAAGGATGTTTAAGCATTCCGAAAATACGGGAAGATATTATGCGCAGTGAATCTGTAACGGTAAATTATGTTGATGAAAATTTCCAGCCGTTCACAAAAACGTTTATCGGTATCACAGGCAGGATCGTACTGCATGAATATGATCATATTGATGGTAAATTATTCATCGATTATATAAAACCCCTCAAGCGTACTTTGTTGAAAAGAAAACTGGACGATATAACCAAAGGAAAAATAAAGGTGGATTACAGGATGCTTTTTCCAAAGTAGCCAACTACTGGATTGAATGATGAATTCTTAACCATCGCTCATGGTACTCTCAGCTATTGCAGGTCATCACATCGCCAATCATCAAATCAGCAGATTGACAAGAATTATTGTTATAGCGATCTTTTTATTGTTAATCGCAATAGAGTCTATTGGTCAAACGCCAACAGATACCTCGGTAATTATTGGAAAAAAAATAATCACTCTGAGTAATGTTGTTGTTGATAAAAGAATGGATGTACGGGCTTTTATTGAACACATTAAAAATGACAGTAGTTTTTACAAGGCATTTCGAAACTTGCGCATTACCGGTTTTACAGCCTTGAATGACATCCGCATGTTAAATAAAAGCGGCGATCTCAAAGCATCCTTACACAGCAGGACCAAACAAATAAGGTCCGCTAATTGCCGAACAATGCAAACACTTGAAGAAACAGTTACTGGCGATATTTATAATGAAGATCATCTGTTCAATTATTATACAGCACAAATGTATGCCTCACTTTTTTTTACAAAAGACAGTGTTTGTGGTGAAACCAATATTGTAAACGGAATTGAATTTTCTACCCAGGGAAAATCAGGAATGGAAAAACATAAGGAACAATTGAAAATGCTGTTTTTTAATCCTGGCAAACGAATATCGGGCCTTCCATTTATGAGCAATAAAACTGCCATCTATGATGATGATATTGCAGATAGGTATGAGATGAACATTGATATGGATTTTTACAACAATACCAGCTGTTATGTCTTTCATCAAAAAGTGAAGCCCGGAAATGAAGGCCATGTAGTAGTAGATGAGATGACAACCTGGTTCAATGATAGTACCTATGAAGTTGTAGCAAGAAATTACGTTTTAAGCTATGACGCGGCTGTGTATGATTTCAAGATCAGTATGGAAGTGCAGCTGGGCAGGTTTAGGAACATGACCATACCGACACTTATCAGATACAATGGTAACTGGAAAGCTATCTTCAAAAACAGGGAGCGGGGAGTATTTACAGCTACACTCTTTGATTTTGAGTAAAATTATCCCGGCCGATCATGGAATTAATTTTGCTTATCTTGTCGTATGCCTTTACAAGAACAGATCATTTACCTTTTCATACTTTCATTACCTATCTCTTGCATAGCCTGGACGGTAACCCATGAGGAAGTATTCAAAGAGCCGAGGGAATATTGCACCATAAAATCGAAAACAGGCCGGAATGTATTTCAACGAAAACTATTTTATTTGTTTACTTGTGAATACTGCTTTAGCCACTACGTTACCATCTTCTTCTTATTCATAACTCATTATCACTTACTATACGATAATTGGCGTGGATATTTAGTAGCGGGTTTTGCATTAGTATGGATTTCCAATATTTACATGAGCATTTTTGGATTGATACGTGTTGGGATGAAAAAAGAAAAAATTGTGGCAGATTTGAAAGAGGTTGAATTAAAAGAATGTAAAGAGGAATAGCTCCAAAAGTTTAAGAGGTTTCAAAAACTAAACCACAGCAATCTTTAAGCACTTGAGAAATTTTAAACTATTTAAGTCCTTCCAGCATATATTCCAGCCCGTTCAATTTTATCTCGTAAAGCGTTTCTAATAAGGTTCCCAGTTTTCCTTTAGGAAATCCCTTTTGTGAAAACCACTCAAGGTAACTCACAGGTAATTTATGCAACAAACGTCCTTTATATTTTCCGAACGGCATTTCCATTTTTACCAATTGTAAAAGAAGTTGGGGATCGGGTAGGGGAAATTCTTCCATCAAAAGTATTTATTCAGCATTTTTAAATTGATTATACCTCCGCCATTTGTCTATCAGCAGCCGCATGTCTTCGGGCGGATCAATTTTAAAGATCATCATTTCCCTGGTAGTTGGATGGATGAAGCCCAGTTCTTTTGCGTGTAATGCCTGCCGTGGGCATATAGCAAAACAATTCTCCACGAACTGTTTGTATTTAGTGTAAACAGTACCTTTTACGATCCTGTTACCACCATAAAATTCGTCACTGAATAAGGGGTGGCCAATGTATTGCATGTGGACACGTATTTGATGGGTGCGACCTGTTTCCAGTCTGCATTCCACCAATGTGACATAATTAAAACGCTCTAAAACGCTGTAGTGGGTGATCGCATCTTTTCCATGGTCCCCGTCGGGATATGCGGTAAATAATTTTCTGAATCGCAGATGCCTGCCCACGTGCGCAATCACTGTGCCTCCATCTTGAGCGAAGTCTCCCCACACCAGTGCCACGTAACGGCGATGAACGGTGTGATTGAAAAATTGTTTTGCGAGATCCGTCATCGCTTTATGTGTTTTCGCCATTACGATCAGGCCGCTTGTATTTTTATCAATGCGATGCACAAGGCCAAATCTTGGTAAATCACTTTCCTCTATATTGCAATGGTGCTTTAAGTAATAAGCAATAGCATTGATAAGCGTTCCGTCAGGGTTGCCACTTCCGGGGTGAACAACCATGCCAACAGGTTTATTAATTACAAAAAGATCATCATCCTCATAAACAATGTCCAGGGGAATATTTTGTGGAATTATTTCCGAAGATTCGGGAGAATTACTATTATAGATAATTATTTTATCGCCACCTTTTATTTTGTAATTGCTTTTTACGGGTTTATCATTCACCAATACCAACTCGTTCTCAATACCTTGTTGTATTTTATTCCGCGTTGCTCCTTCAATACGTGTCATTAAGAATTTATCGATCCTAAGTGAGATCTGTCCTTTCGAAACCTGGATCAGCAATTTCTCATATAACTCTTCCGATTCGGATAGATCTTCTTCTACTTCTTTTTCAATCATGATCGTATTATTTTTTTAATATCATTTCTCCGTTATCAGATTTCAGAATTGTTCCAAACCTGCCTGGCGTAGTAGCCCTACCATTTAATATAATGGAACTGTTGACAACTCTGGTCCGCGGCGGCAATGCAATAACTCATAACTCCTTTCTTATCTTTGCAAATTAAAACAAACGATTGGATAAGCAGCCTTTGATATTTAAGGATCTGGGAATAATTGATTATAAAACTGCATGGGATTACCAGGAAAATTTATTGCAGCAAAATGTTGTCATTAAATCAGCAGCACGAAAACTGGAACTTGATATTGATCCGTTTTCACTTCCAACAAAAAATTATTTTCTTTTATGTGAGCATCCGCCAGTTTACACCCTGGGTAAAAGCGGCAGCATGGACAATGTCCTTTTAAATGATGAACAAATGATGGATAAGGGGATAGAATTTTTTAGAACCAATCGGGGAGGGGACATTACTTTTCATGGGCCTCAACAAATAGTTGGATACCCGGTAATTGATCTTGAAAAATTCTATACCGATATTGGCAAATATCTTCGCAATCTTGAGGAAATAGTAATACTTACCCTTGCAGAATTTAATCTCATTGGTGAAAGAAGTGCCGGTGAAACGGGTGTGTGGATCGAACCGGGCATTTTAGGAAAGGAAAGAAAGATATGTGCTATTGGCGTACGATGCAGCAGGTGGGTAACGATGCATGGTTTTGCGTTGAACGTGAATACAGATCTTGGTTATTTTAATAATATCATTCCCTGCGGTATACAAAACAAACAGGTGACTTCGATGGAAAAGGAGATGGGTGTTAAGTTGGATTATGAAGAAGTGAAAGAAAGTATCAAACGGAATTTTAATAAGGTGTTTGAGACTTCGTTCATACAGGAATAGGATATTGATTCCCGGTCATCATCCAAATGTTTTGACTATGGCCAATTCTTAAAGTATATGAGCAGGCATTTTAAATGAAAAGTTTAATTTATTTTTTGGTTGCGTAGAATATTACTGCAACATTCCGAAATCAATGAACTAAAAGGAATGAATCATTGCAGCTGAAGTTTTTTCGCTTAAATCTGACTTTCAATCTATTTGTTCCCCGCCTTCTGTTCCTTACTCAATATCTGGAACCTGTTCTTTTCAATCAACTTTCCGCTTTCAAAAATTTCAAAATGGAACCAGCCGGCATGAACGAAATTTACTTTTTCAAGGATGAGGTATTCATCATTGAGCTTTGTCAGTTCGAATAAAAGGTCATCAGATTCATTATAGAATTTGGCCGTATATTTTTTTATTGCAGCATCCGGCAAATGAATTACAATATTGTTATCCTTTGCTGTGTAAATCCGCTCGCTGGGGTACGTAATTTCATTTTCTTTTTTTGGATTTATGATCAGCATTGTGGAGTCCTTACCCGGGACCGCCTGCCAGGGGTAACGTGTTTCGGCTTCATCATTTTTGAAGCTGCTATCGGCATTATTTGTGAGTGGAACATCTTTTACAGGCCTCGCCGGCAGGCTGATGATGTAAGCCCCTCCTTCAAAAGATATTGAAACGCGATAATACATCTTTGTGTATGGAGGATTTACATCGGCATAACCGTTTTCCTTATTTTGTGGGTTTAAAACAGAGCCAATCGTGCTATAGTTTTTTAAACTATCATAGGAACGCTGTATAAGTATATTTGATACGGGAGTGGTAAATGCATTCTGCCAGCTCACTATTATTTTGCCACCAAAATTTTTTACTGTTATAGCCGGTAATATCTTTTGAGCATTTGCATCAGCCGCTACTATTACACTAAATATAAAAAAGAGAAACTTCAATTTCTTCATGGTTGAATATGCCCATTGATAATGATCATCACCTTATAATATGGATTTAAACTGCAAATATAAAGCGATGCAAATTGAATTAAAAAATTAAAGCTCCCCCGGGCAAAGATGCATTGCCCTGCAAGCCGCCAGTGTGAAGGCAAACAATTTTGCTCCCTTCCGGAAAATATCCCGCCTGTATTTTGTCAATGATAGCATACATCATTTTTGCCGTGTAAACGAAATCTGTAGGTAGTTGATGTTCCCGGTATAACTCATTCATAAAGTGGAGCAGTGCCGCTGTTTTTTTTGCATATCCTCCAAAATGATATTCTTCAAATAAAATAAAATCATTGTTATTGACTTTGCCATTTAGAAATAATATTCTTTGATGAATGTCTTTCATATCCTTTAATACAGGAACTCCAATTATTGTTTCATTTTGTTGTTTGTTTTGTATCAGCCCAGCCAGCGTGGTACCAGTACCTGTTGCTGTACAAATATGTGTCGCATTCAAAGTGCTTAAAAGATCCATAATAAGCGATGCACCTTTTGCGCCGAGTGGCTGGTATCCTCCTTCGGGAATGATGATAGCCTCGCCAAAGGCGGAAAATAATCTATTTATGAAGCTCGTTTGGTCCTTATCCTTGTAATCAGACCTGGAAATAAATTCCAGGCGCATCCCATAAGCCTCACATGATTTTAAGGTGTTTGAAAGAACAGCTGGTTTTTCGCCCCTTACAATTCCAATAGATTTTAGTCCGGTCCGGTTACAAGCATAGGCAGTTGCCAGCAGATGATTAGACCATGCACCCCCGAATGTTAATACAGTCTTGTGTATGGAGGCCAATGCCCTTTCTAAAAAGAAATGAAGCTTAAATAATTTATTACCGGAAATAACTGGATGCAATTGGTCCAGTCTCGCCACAACCAACTCTATGTTCTCCTGTGTGTACCGGCTGGAGTTTAGGTGGGTAAACGCTGATGCAGGGTACTCGAAAAGCATTTTCATTTAATAATCGTTTATCATTATTTTTGCAATTGTAAAATAGAATAGAAAATTTAAAAATCGTATATACAAACCAATGCAACCTACACTTTTAATTTTAGCAGCTGGCATGGCAAGCCGATATGGAAGTATGAAACAAACAGAAGGTTTTGGCCCTACTGGTGAAACCATTATGGATTATTCTATATATGATGCGGTTAATGCTGGTTTTGGGAAAGTGGTATTTATCATTAGAAAAGATTTTGCCGAAAATTTCAAAGCGACTTTTGGAGCAAAACTTCAGGGGAAAGTTGAGGTTGATTATGTATACCAGGAAATGACATCCTTTGTAAACGAAAATGATATTCCACAAGACCGGACAAAGCCATGGGGAACTGGCCATGCGATACTTTGTGCGTCGGAGTTAGTAAAAGAACCATTTGCTGTGATAAATGCTGATGACTATTACGGTAGGGATGCATTTGAAAAAGCGGCAGCATTTTTAAATAATGAATGCAATGAACATACGTATGGGATCATTGGTTACCAGCTCGACAAAACCTTGAGCGAGCATGGTACCGTTAGCAGGGGGGTGTGTGAAGTGGATAGTAAAAACAACCTCGTAACTATTAACGAAAGAACAAAAATTTACAAGAACGAAGCAGGTCTGGTGATCTATGAAGATGCAGGCAAATCGTTTGAAGTGCCAGGAGATACAAGCGTATCGATGAATTTCTGGTGCTTTCATCCTTCTGTATTTGATTTGGCAAAAGAGCTGTTTTCGGAATTTGTTAAAGTTAATAAAGCAGATATCAAATCAGAATTCTTTATACCGATCATTGCCGATGCGTTTATCAGGAATCCTGAAAATAGCATTAAAGTAATTCCAACATCGGCGCAGTGGTTTGGTGTAACCTATAAAGAAGATGCACCTGCTGTAAAGCAAAATATCGACGAATTGATAAAACACAAAACCTATCCTTCGTCACTCTGGGAAAAAGAACTAATCAGCGGATAAAAAAAATGGCAGCCTTTCAGGAGGGCGCTGAAAAAGCTCTCCTTTTAGAATAGAACTTGTAAGGCGATTAAGCTAAAATCAATTTTTAGCTTAATCGCTTTTTTGTTTGTGTTTTTTTGTGTGGTGAGTGGGGAAAGCTATTGAGCTCTATTTGTCTTAAGATTAATATTTCAGGGTATTTTAGCCTCATAATCTATACTGATTGCATTTCTGTGCTTAGTTTCAGTATTCTTTTCAGATTTACGGTAAATATGGCCATAGCTCCCTGGATTTGCATATTATTTATTCCATACGATGAAGCTCTGTTGTATCCGTGAACATTTTTCAATTCGCTATTCTTTGCTTCTATTTTAT
>JBDSBG010000122.1:0-14483 GCA_039921685.1 Ferruginibacter sp. | reverse complement strand
AATTCAAAATTCAAAATTCAAAATTCAAAATTCAAAATTCAAAATTCAAAATTCAAAATTCAAAATTCAAAATTCAAAATTCCTACGGCAACTCCAGCAAATTATCTTTCCGCTCCATATCAGCCATTCTTTTCGTTGGATCAATTTCTGCCGTTTTTAAATCGCTGAGCCTTCGGCTGAATTCTACAATATAATACGGGTGTGTCCATCGCCATTCTTCATGTTCAATTCTTTTTTGTGATGCGTTTTCATTTGGCTTACTACCAAACATTAAGTTCAGCGAAATATAGTGCATCTCGGATGTCCCATCTTTAAAACTAAGTTGAAAATCGATCGGCATTGGCATTTGTCCAGTACGTTTCAGCCTGATCTTTGAAACGCCCCCTTCTTCCCAAAGACTATCAATCTTATAATCAATTGTTTTTGTAGTGCCGATCCAATATTCCTTATACCAATCTAATTTAAGCCCGCTAACGTTCTCTGCTACCCGAATAAAATCATTTGCATTTGGATGCCTGAACCGCCATAACCTGTAATAGTTGAGCAGGATGCTATCTCTTGCCTTTGCACCCACGATATAACCTAGCTGTTCCATAAATACGGCACCTTTGGAATAGGCATCATTGCCATAAGCAAAATTGGTATTGTAATGGTCAGCATGTGTTGTCATTGGTTCCTCCAGCCCACTCTTTACCAGGGAAAAATAACCTGCATAAGAATCAGAATTGTCATCAGGCAATGCCTTAACGAGTTGCTTTAGTTTTTCATTATTTGGTTGGTCCCTCAATGCATCTTTATAATCTTCGATAGAAGAACGCTTGTTGTAAAACTTTGTAATAAGGTTTTCAGCATAACTTGTAAATCCTTCGTCCATCCAGGCATACATGCTTTCATTGGTGCCCAGCATCATTTGATACCAGCTATGCATCCATTCATGGAAAACCGTTCCAAGGGATGGACCTACTATCAATGTTGCCATAGGATATTCCATCCCGCCATCGCCACCCTGTATGAATGAATACTGAGGGTAAGGGTATTTACCAAAATGAGTTTCTATGAAAGGAAGTACATCGGCGGCTGCATCAATTACCTTTTGCCACAAACTATCATTTTTAAGATTATTGATCTTGTATTTATAAACTGCATTTAATAACGTTCCATTGGGCATTCTTCTTACAAGGTGTTTATAACCCGGATCTGCAGCCCACACAAAGTCATGCACATTTTCAGCTTTAAAATGCCATAAGCGTTTAGCCGACGCCGATGATTTAAGTTCTGTGCCTGGTTTATCATAGCCCCAGCCTATGTCGTTTGCATTTAATAAAACTCCGGTTGCTGCAAGTTTATACGTTTTATCAATATTGATTGATACATCATAATCCCCCCAAACACCATAAAACTCTCTTGCTACATATGGAGTGGGATGCCAGCCTTCATAATCATATTCACATAGCTTGGGATACCACTGGCTCATACTATAACGTACACCTGTTTGCGGGTTATCGCGGCCATTACGTCGGACCTGCAAAGGAATTTGTGCTTCAAACTCCATATCAAAAACCACTTTTGATTTAGGGAGTATAGGAGTAGTAAGATTTACTTCCAATATTGTTTCATGATACTTAAATGGCTGCGCTACTCCGTTCATCTTTAAAGAAATGATCTTCTGGTAACCGATCTCGTCCTCTTTTAAATTCAGGATCCTGTCCTTTACTCTCCCGTCCCAATCAGGGCGTCCATTGATCTGTGTTTTGCCTAACTCACGGCTACGCACATCCATACTGCTGTTTGGCTGAAACGCATTAAAGTACAAATGATAGAAAACCTTGTTTAATTTATCTGGTGAATTGTTGCTGTATTCCAGCTTTTGTTTTCCTTTGAAGCGATTGGTTAGGGTATCAACGTCTATATTCATGCTGTACTTCACTCTTTGTTGCCAGCGATCAGGCTGCGCCATCGAAATAAGGAATAAGAAATGAAAAATAAGGAAAAAGGAAGTTTGCTTTAATATCATGCTAATGACTTTTGTGGGAATAAAATTCGCTTAATGGAAGTTATGAAAAAAACAAAAATTACAAGCGGGAAATTTATGATCATTCCTTCCCTTGTACAACAATTACAATTTCGCCTTTCACCGTTTTTGCCTGGAAATGATCATGTACCTCCTGCAAGCTACCCCGCTTATTTTCTTCAAACTTCTTCGTTAGTTCGCGGCTTACACAACATAACCGATCCGCACCAAAATATTCTATGAAATGACCCAGTGTTTTTACCAATCTCATTGGGCTTTCATAAAATACCATTGTGCGCTCTTCTTCTGCCATGCGTTTTAAAAAAGTTTGCCTTCCTTTTTTTAACGGAAGAAATCCTTCGAAACAAAAGCTGTTTATCGGCAACCCGCTGTTTACAAGTGCCGGTACAAATGCTGTTGCCCCGGGCAAACATTCAACAACGATATTATTTTTTATACACTCCCGGACGAGCAGGTAAGCAGGGTCACTAATTCCGGGTGTTCCTGCATCAGTTAATAATGCAATCGTTTTCCCTGCAGCCAGCTGGTCTGCAAGATGTGTTACAATTTTGTGTTCGTTGTGCTGGTGATAAGGAGATAAAGGTTTGTTTATTTCGTAATGCTTTAATAATACGGAAGAAGTTCGGGTATCTTCAGCAAGAATAAGATCAACAGATTTTAATATTTCAATTGCCCTGAAAGTGATATCGGCCAGGTTGCCAATTGGGGAAGGAACGATGTAAAGCATTTCAATTGGATGATTTGATAATTTGATAATTTGATGATTTGGTGATTTGATAATTAGCCGATTGAAGATTGCATCAATCATTACTGATAGTCTATGAGGTGTTTTTAATCATCAAATTTTTGAATCACCAAATTATCAAATCGTGATCTCAAACATTTCCATCACCGGGTTTGCCAATAATTTTTTTGCCGCTTCCGTAGCAATGTTATGCGCATCCTCCTTAGAAGACGCATCAATTTGCAGGTCGATATGTTTACCAATTCTTACATCGGAAACAGCACTTACTCCCAGGTTTTGCAACCCGCCTAAAACGGCTTTACCTTGTGGATCAAGCAGGTCCTTTAAAGGCATTACTTTTATTTGTGCTGTGTATATCATCAGTATTTACTTTTAAAGATCAAAGATAAAATAATGTAGGCTATAAATATTACCGGAACTGCAAGCCAGTGTAATAATAATGCTGCAACAATTGAAATTACCAGTAAAAGTATTTTTGACAGGTTATCCTTTACCGACAGGTTCTTGAACTTCATTGCCATCATCGGGATATTGCTGATCATTAACCAGGAAAGCACGATGATCACGCTGTACAGTGCCCACTTATTGTATAAAATATTTCTTATGAACTCATTTTCTTCATGCCAAATGATCATTGGGAAAGCGGCTATTAACAAGCCAATGGCCGGCGTAGGCATTCCCCTGAAGCCATATTGTTGTTTTGTATCTAAATTAAATTTTGCCAACCTGTATGCTGCGGCTGCGGCTATTAGAAATGCCGGTAACAACCACATCATCGAAATATCTATCCCATTTTCCTGTTCTGCATACGACATGCGCAGGAACTGGTAGATGATCATGGAAGGAGCTACGCCAAAACTTACCACATCTGCCAATGAATCGAGTTGCTTGCCCATTTCAGAACTTGCATTAAAAAGCCTGGCGATAAACCCGTCGAGGAAATCAACTACAGCAGCGAGCAAAATAAATAATGAGGCCAGCCATATTTTTTCAGGAATACCAACAAGCTGTGAGCCTTCCTGGTTGTACTGGATGGTGATACCATTTTGAAGGGTTGCAACAATGGCAAGACAGCCGAATATTAGGTTGAGGAGCGTGAAAAGGTTGGGGATTTGTTTCATGCAATTTAGAAATTTGGAAATGAGGTAATGAATGCGGATAATTTGGAAATTCGACAATTTGAAAAATGTTTTTCATCACCAAATTTCCAAATCACCAAATTATCAAATTATCTCTTCATCATACTCTCAATATCTTCCACCGTAATAGGAATATTCTTCATCAAATCTTTATTGCCATTCTTCGTTACCCAAAAGTTATTTTCAATACGAACCCCCATTTTTTCTTCTTCGATATAAATGCCTGGTTCTATCGTAAATACCATTCCGGCCTTTATTGGTTCCGTACGTGTACCAAGATCATGTACGTCTATTCCCAGATGATGTGAAATGCCATGATACAAATATTTTCTATATGCCCTGTTTTCGGGATCTTCATTTTTCACATCTGATTTCCTAAGTAATCCTATTTTTTGAAAAATGAGCGTTGCTTCGTCACCTACTTTTTCGGTATAATCAACAATGGAAATGCCTGGCTTTAAAATGCTGGCAGAATAATGGTGAAGATGGAGACAGGCGTTGTAAACTGTTTTTTGCCTGCGCCCAAATTTTCCACTTACGGGAACGGTACGTGTGAGGTCTGCACAATAATTTCCATAGGCTGCTCCAAAATCCATTAACAATAATTCACCTTCTTTGCATTCCTGGTTATTTTCAATATAATGAAGGATACGTGCATTATCGCCGCTTGCAATGATAGAATTATATGCGGTGCCAGTAGCCCGCTGGGATAAAAAAGAATGATAGATTTCCGCTTCAATCTCATATTCCATTACACCCGGCCTGATGAATTTTAATAATCTTGTGAAAGTGATATCAGTAATGTCCATTGCCTTTTGCATTACCTCAATTTCCAATGCGGTTTTAACGGCACGCAGGTCTTTTAAGATCTTTGCACTGCGCTGGTAATTGTGCAATGGATAACGTTCTCTCATTGCTGCAGCATAGCGATAATCCCTCACAGGCACAAGGTTGGATTTGCGATCATTTTCATTGCTGTTCAAATAGAGGGTATCGGCATTGTGTATCATGGGCTGCAATAAACCATCTAATGAATCAAGCCAAACGATGGTTTGAATCCCGGAGATTGCCCTTGCTTCACTTACGCGTAAGCGGTGGCCATCCCATTTTTCTTTTAATTCATTTGGCCTAACCAGTACAAGTACCTCCCTGTATTTTGCATCTGTGTTTGAAGGGAACAATATCAACATGCTGTCTTCCTGCTCAATTCCTGTTAACCAAATCAGATCTGAATTCTGCCTGAATGTATGTTGCGCATCCCCATTTGAAGGCAGTTCATCATTGCTGTTAAAAATAGCAATTGAGTTCCTTTCCATTCTATCAGCAAATCTTTTGCGGTTTTGTACAAATATTTCAGGATTTAAGGGAAGATATTTCATCAGGAAAAATTAACTCGGGTTATAAAATGGGTGCTGTAAAAAATTGAATCACAATATACGTTTTATAAACTTTTCAGCTAAAATGCAGCTAAAATGGCCAAATAAAAAATAAAAATAAACTTCATTTAATATAATCAGTGATTTACAAATCTTCGTCTTAAAAAAGTGGAGTCTCTTTAAAGAATTACCAATAATTAGGACATTCTTTAAAGAATCATTAATAATAGCATGCAATACCCCTATTCTTTTTAAAAAAATGATGTGCTACCTTTGACGCCTTAACTAAACGATTACTTGCTATGTCAATTACTACAATGACTGAAGCCCCGTTAAAGGCTTTGGAAGAGATTGGTTTACGATCAAGCCAGCCCGTGCATTACCAGCTAACAGCTTCCGAACTAAGTGAGCAGGCAATCCAACGCAAAGAAGCTGCTTTAAATGATACCGGTGCACTGCTTATCAATACCGGTGAATTTACCGGGCGGAGTCCAAAGGATAAGTTTATCGTAAAGGATGAACTCACGGCAAGCACAGTTCATTGGAATGAATTCAATATTCCGCTTGAACCAAAGTATTTTGACCAGATGCATGAAAAGCTGGTGAATTATTTAAACTCAAAAGAAACCTGGGTAAGGGATTGTTACGCTTGTGCTGATCCGGCATACAGGTTAAATGTAAGAGTGATCAATGAAAACCCATGGAGCAACTTGTTTGCTTACAATATGTTTTTAAGGCCTTCAGAAGATGAACTTGATAATTTCAAAGCCGACTGGCATATAATACAGGCACCGGGTTTCAAAGCAGATCCTGCAGTTGATGGAACTAGACAGCACAATTTTGCGATGGTGAGTTTTACAAAGAAGACCATATTGATTGGCGGCACCGGCTATACAGGTGAAATGAAAAAAGGGATATTCACCATTTTAAATTATATCCTGCCCCACGATAAAAATGTTTTGAGCATGCATTGTTCTGCAAACATGGGCAAAACCGGCGATACTGCTATTTTCTTTGGCTTAAGTGGAACCGGTAAAACTACATTGAGTGCAGATCCAAACCGGAGCCTGATAGGTGATGATGAACATGGCTGGACGGATACAGGTGTATTTAATTTCGAAGGTGGTTGTTATGCTAAAACGATTGACCTGAGTGCAGAAAAAGAACCTGAAATTTACAATGCGATCAAACCAGGTGCGCTTGTTGAAAATGTAACATTCATTGAAGGCACGAATAAAATTGATTTTGCCAGCAAAAAAATCACGGAGAATACAAGGGTAAGTTACCCGCTCTCGTTTATAAGCAATGCACTTGAGCCATCTATTGGTAAAATGCCAAAAAATATTTTCTTCCTGACTGCGGATGCTTACGGTATTTTACCGCCAGTGAGTAAACTTACTGCCGGGCAAGCCATGTACCAGTTCATCAGTGGTTACACTGCCAAGGTTGCAGGTACAGAAGCCGGAGTTACGGAGCCAAAATCTACATTCAGTGCATGTTTTGGTGCACCTTTCCTTCCTTTACATCCCGGGCAATACGCTGAAATGCTTGGAAAGAAAATGAAAGAACATAACGTTAACGTGTGGATGATAAACACAGGCTGGAGTGGTGGCCCTTACGGAATTGGCAGCCGCATGAAACTACCGTATACCAGGGCAATGATAACTGCAGCATTGGAAGGCAAACTTGATGATGTGGCCTTTGAAGCACATCCTGTATTTGGAATGATGATGCCGAAAGAATGCCCCGGAGTACCTGCAGAAGTTTTAAACCCACGCAATACCTGGGCCGATAAGGCAGCTTATGATACAAAGGCAAAGGAACTTGCCCAGCAGTTCATTAAGAATTTTGAGAAATATGCCAGTGGTGTGAGTGCTGAAATTTTAGCAGCGGCGCCTAAAGTGTAGTTGATAAGGTTAATAGAGTTGAAAGGGTTGATAGAGTTAATACAGTTTACAAGGCTGTTAACAACTCTACCAACCCTTTCAACTTTATCAACTTCATTATCCGGTCAAAACTCCATTTCCGGAATCTCCCCTTCCACAACAAGTTTACCAGCCGTTTTTTGTTTGATTTCTTCTACGGAAACCCCGGGTGCCCTTTCCAGTAATTTAAAAGCCCCGCCAGCAATTTCCAATACTGCCAGTTCTGTAACGATCCTTTTTACACAGCGTTTACCTGTAAGCGGTAGTGTGCATGCGGGAAGCAATTTACTTTCTCCTTTAGGATTGGTATGCATCATGGCGACAATTATATTTTTGGCACTGGCTACAAGGTCCATGGCACCACCCATACCTTTTACCATTTTACCGGGTATCTTCCAGTTAGCAATATCACCGTTCTCACTCACTTCCATTGCGCCTAATACAGTAAGGTCAACTTTGCCGGAACGGATCATTCCAAAGCTCATGGCACTGTCAAAAAAAGCTGAGCCTGGCAAGGTTGTAATGGTTTGTTTGCCTGCATTGATAAGATCTGCATCCTCCTCCCCTTCTATTGGGAATGGCCCCATGCCCAACAAGCCGTTTTCACTTTGTAAAACAACATTGATGTTGGCAGGAATATAATTTGCTACAAGTGTTGGAATGCCAATCCCAAGGTTTACATAAAAACCGTCCTGTAATTCTTTTGCGATGCGTTGCGCTATCTGGTACTTATCTAAAGCCATAAAAAGTGTGAATGATGATTTGTGAATGATCAATTGGGGTTGATGAACAGCATTACTTCTTTCTTACCGTTCTTTGTTCAATCCGTTTTTCATAATTGCTTCCCTGGAAAATCCTGTGCACATAGATACCGGCTGTGTGTATTTGATTGGGATCCAACATTCCTGCGGGCACAAGCTCTTCTACTTCTGCGATGGTGATCTTTCCTGCCATTGCCATCAGGGGATTGAAATTACGGGCAGTATCCTTATAAATTAGATTGCCGTGTTCATCGCCCTTCCAGGCTTTTACTATAGCGTAGTCGGAATCAAATGCCATTTCCAGCAGGTACTCTTTGCCGTTAAAATTTCTTGTTTCTTTTCCTTCGGCTACTTCGGTTCCAACACCGGCCGGTGTAAATATAGCCGGCATACCATATCCTGCTGCCATGCACCTGGTTGCAAGTGTTCCCTGCGGAACAAGTTCTACTTCAAGTTCACCACTTAACAACTGGCGTTCAAATTCTGCATTCTCTCCAACATACGATGATATCATTTTCTTCACCTGCTTTTGTTTCAGCATAAGGCCAATGCCAAAATCATCCACACCTGCATTATTTGATATACAGGTCAGGTTTTTTGTTCCCTTCTTTACAAGTGCATTGATGCAGTTTTCCGGGATGCCACATAGCCCGAATCCTCCAAGCATTAAGGTGCTGCCGTCTTTAATATCGTCAACAGCATGCTCTCCATTTTTGTAGATCTTATTGTTCATAATTATTTTTATTATTCAACTCTAACAGCTTTTTTGTCAGGGATAATTCTCTTCCTGCCCTCGGGCAACTTTTTATTATTGTCAATGGGAATGCGAATATTCGTTTCAGTTAGTTTCGGCCTGTTTTTACTTGCTTTCGCCTGGTTGTTGATTTTTATCCTGTTTTGTTTGGCAAGCATGCTGTCCATTAATACATTCATCAGGTCAGGGTGGGTGGCATAATAATCATAACTTTTGTAAAAGTCCTTTCGGCTAATATTGTAAAAGTTGAATACCTTGTTCTGAAGCTTTATATTTTCCGTGGTATCATTGCCCGAACTGTCCTTTTTAATAAAATCTTTTGCATAAACATCTGCACGAATATAATCCCAAAATACGGATTGCATTTTCTGTGGTTCTAATATGCCTTCAGGTAGCTTTTTTTTACTGTTACAGGAAAAAAGCAAGACTAAGATCGATGCTGCAAATAAGGTCCTCATTTCAGCTGCTCCTGGTATTTATTTGAATTCGTTAAATCGAGTTTTACCAGAAGTTCAAGTGCCCTTGATTTGTCCTGCGGCGTTGCTTTTATAAATATATTGATCAGCTCGGTAAATTTTCCCTGGAAGAAAAACTGGTTGATCATTGTATTGGGATTATCCTTATTAAAATTATCAAGTAAGTTTAATACATTCATCATCTCTGCCCTGGCCTTTGTATCATCTTCGTACAACTTATCCAGGCCCAGCCTGTAATAATTATAGTAAACATCATGCATTATTTTATAGCGGTTGTTCGACATGTTTTCCACCAACCAATACCGGTTGCGAATGCCATCAAATGCCTTCCAGCCCGAAACATACCTTCCATCCGGCGCATTATTCACAATATTCTGAGCTTTTAAAAAATAAGGATCGCCACCATGTGGAGAAAACGAAGCATAGTCAAACCCAATAATAACATTTGCGTAATAGCCAAAAATGGCTGTGAGATTTGAAACCAACCCATCTGTACCGGTTACACGATTTTCATTAAAGTCCAACTGCTGGAATTCTACATACTTAAAGGCCACATCATCATCTTTAAAATTGATAATGGGAGAAAGATAACTTGTATTGAACACGGGGCGCGCTGCCTGGATGCTGAGTGAACCTGTATAAACATTCAGGTCATCAGTCGATTCCAGGTTCAATAAAAAATTGCAATCGATCTTTTCATTTGCCGTGTACCCTTCATTGGTCCATTTTCGGTTATTAAGAAAATTGTTCAACGCAGTTTGTAATGTGTTGAATGTATTCCTGCTTACATTATTTCCCACACGTGTAGTCACTACCGTTACCCTTGCATTCAGTTCCTGTGCGTGCACGAATTGCGCCATTGAAAGGCACAGTATTAAAAATTTGATCTTACCCATTAGATAATTTAATGATGCTGTTTATAATATCTGAAGCTATGGCTTTTTTTGATTTGGTATCGAAATGTTCTTCCGTTCCGGCCTTACCAAAAATAACGATTTTGTTAGTGTCATGCCCAAAGCCTGCGCCAGGATCCCTTAAAGAATTTAAGATGATCATATCGGCGTTCTTTTCGTGCATTTTTTTTAAGGCATTTTCTTTTTCATTATTGGTTTCCAAGGCAAAACCAACAAGCACCTGGCCCGGTTTCTTCCGTTCTCCCAATGCCTTTAAAATATCCTTTGTTTTTTGCAGGTTAATGGTCAATGATTCACCGTTTTTTTTAATTTTCTCCGGCGCAGGGTCCGATACACTGTAATCTGCAACTGCAGCACTCATCACTGCTATATCTTTTCCCGCAAATATGTCGATGCAGGCCTCATACATTTCAGCCGCTGAAGTAACTTTTATAAGATTGATATTGTTGTTTACCGGTTCCGCAACAGGGCCGCAAACCAATGTCACTTCTGCTCCTCTTCTTTGAAATTCTTCCGCCAGCGCAATGCCCATTTTACCAGAGGAATGATTGCCTATAAACCTGACGGGGTCAATTGCTTCGTAAGTTGGGCCTGCGGTAACCAGGATCTTCCTCCCTGCAAGTTGATTGGCTTTTAAAAAGTAGTCCTCCAGGGAATCAACTATATGTTCAGGCTCCGACATCCTGCCATCACCCTTAAGGCCACTTGCCAGTTCACCATTTTCTACGGGGATCACGATATTTCCATAGGATTCGAGCTGTTTAATATTCCGCCTGGTTGAAGGATGCAACCACATATCCTCATCCATTGCAGGAGCGGCTATTACGGGGCATACCGCAGACAGGTAAACTGCCAGAAGCAGGTTGTCGCATAAACCTGTCGCCATTTTAGCCAGCGTATTACAACTAAGCGGCGCAACGATCATAATGTCGGCCCACCGGCCCAGCATCACGTGATTTGCCCAGGAATTATTTTCTGAGAGTTCCGATAATACCTCATTCTTTGAAAGCGTGGACAATGTAAGTGGAGCAATGAAATGAGTAGCCGACGGCGTCATGATCACTTTTACTTCGGCGCCTGCTTTTACAAGCAGCCTTACCAAAGTAGCAGATTTATAGGCTGCAATGCTGCCTGAAATCCCTAAAAGTACTTTTTTCCCTTTTAACATAAAAAGTCCCGCTTGTTGCGGGACTAAAATTATAACTTCTAAATTAAAAGAAGATGTAAAAATTAAATTGTAATTGATTAACTGAATAAATCCTCATCGTTCCTGCGGAAATACACTTTGTCTTCCAGGAATTCGGTGGTAGCGAGCAAAGCAGGGTTTGGCATACGCTCATAAGCACGGGATATTTCTATCTGTTCTTTGTTCTCATGTATTTCTTCCAGGCTATCTGTATGGCTGGCGAATTCTTCCAGCTTATTATGCAATTCTTCCTTTATAGTAATATTTATCTGGTTTGCTCTTTTTGCAATGATAGCGATTGACTCATACAAATTGCCTGTCCTGTCCTTCAGGTCAGATAATTTTTTTGGTTCAACTGAACTACTGGTATTAGCGCTTAGCTGACGACGAAGTTTGCTCATTTTTTATTTCTTTAATTTTATTTTGACTTAAAATACTGTAAGTTTCTGCATCTTTCAGGAGTTTGCTTTCAGGAAACCTGTCGAGGAAGTCCTGGTACTCCTCGGTTACTTTCTCAAATCTTTCTGGTTGCTTTTCTGTAATGCTCAATTTAGCAAAACGGTAGTATGATTTTACAACCATCAATTTATAATCCTCGCCTTTTGTGGATTCCGGGTAACTGTTGAGCAGCAAATCGAATGCAATTGCAGCTGCACGAAACTGGCTTAGGTCATAATATAATTTTGCTGCCCTGTAATCCTTCATTTCTAATTTAGCCCTGGACTTATCAATGATCTCTGTTGCTTCTTTTACCCTTGGTGACTCGGGATGGGTATTGATAAAGGTCTGCATCATTGCCATTGCCTTGATCGTATTTACCTGCTCGAGTTCCAACTTGGGTGATTGTTTGTAAAAACAATAAGACCGCATATAATCTACTTCCTCTGCATGTACGCTATTGGGAAAAACTTCCAGAAAACCTTTAAACAGGTTCTCAGCTTCTCTATATTCACCTAAATAATAATAACAGTAACACCACTTGTAATAAAGATCCTCAAATTTTGCAGTTCCTTTTAATACAGGGAACAGCTGTTCATAAAGTTGTTGTGCATTTCGGTATTTCTTCTTAGCAAAGTATTCTTCAGCCTTCGCATATTTATATTCCGGGTCTTTACTCTTCTCAATCTTGCCGAATTTATTGCAGGATGAAAAACAAAACAGGATAAAAAAAACGGGAACTAAAAATTTCAGTGATCTCATAAAGAAGTGCAAAATTAATGGATTTTAGTCAAAAATGCACGTATTTGAATCAATCTCCAAAAAACAGTTGTTAAGTCTTTTATAAAGGGGTTAGGACCAGGAAAAAGCCCTCCCAAAAGGGAGGGCTTCATCATTGAGCAAAAAGTGGAATTAAAACTTATTTTAGTTTGACTTGATGTCAATTGTATTTTTATCGCCGCCGCCAACTTCACAATTGGTAGTTATCCTGTCTGCGCTGATACCTTCTTTTTCAACAAGGTGTTTTTTCACCGCATCTACTCTTTTCTGGCACACAGCCTGTGATGCTTTAGAAGCTTCAGGATATCCGTTTATTGTAATGTTACAGTTTGGATTTGCTTTCATTTTCTCAGCAACATTGTGAAGCATTGCTTTATTATCGTTGGTTAAAACGATGCTGTTTCCTTTGAAAGAAAGGCTTGGATAATCTGTAGGACAAGCTTTAGCAGCAGAATCAGCTGCAGCTTTTGCATACTTGCAACATTCTGGATCCGGACATTTTCCAACACCTTCAGCATCCACTGGCTGACACTCTGTAGGAGTGATCAATTGCTTGTCTTTGCAATCAGGAACACCATCACCATCAGTATCCTGAGTTACACCATGGCTATCAACAGGGCAACCTGCAGGGGTATTTGGCTCACGATCAAGTTGATCAACAACACCATCACCATCAGCATCATCAAATACTGGTTTAGGAAATTTGGTATGCCTTGGGTTGTTCAATTCGCCATAAGCATAATCCAATGGATTTAACCAAAATAAAGGCTCAACAGCTTTACCACCAAGGTTAAAGTTCAAACCTAAAGAAACGTAGTTATAAGTATCCCAGTTTCCTGTTGTTGCAGGATCGCCAGCTGGATGTTCCTGCCATTGTTGTCCGTCAAGTAAATCATCGTGAATAAAAGTATGACGGTCTTCAATAGCAATATTGATCCTCCTGGAAAGTTTAAACTGGATACCTGCAAGAAGCGTTGTAGAAAGCCTCAATGTATTGTCACCCATTTTTGGACGGCGTTCGCCGTTTGTCTGAGCATCAGTTTCATAAGAATCATCCATTCCGTCCTTCAATGCTTTTCTTATATCTTTCCTTCCTTTGTAAGTTTGAGGATTGGTATAAACGGTATTGAATAAATCCTGGTAATTCGCGGCGTTTGCCCCTCCATCATCATTTGTCAAATTTAATTTTGCCTGGTAAGCAGTTGCTCCAATACCAGCACCTGCATAAGCGACCCAGGCTGATTTGTTTTTATGAAAACGGATATTATTTAAACTAAGGATTCCCTGCAAACTAAGGTCCTGGATCTTCGTTTTATAGTTGTAGTAAACGGGGCCGTTGTAACCCGCGGTAACCATTGGACCATTATTTTGATAGCCGTCAGAAGCTGCCCAGTTTAATCCTTTTGCAGTACCGAAAATATACTCAGCTCTCAATGAAAAAACATAACCCAAAGCTTTTCTAACATGTATTCCAAATCCGAATGCAGGCACTCGTCCGGTTACATCTCCCATTACATTCATTAATCCACCCTTAACACCTACTTCCCACATATTCCGTGGTTTCGCAGGAAAATTGTAAGAGTTATTCCAAAATTCGTTTTGTTGTGGCTGTCGTTTAGACGTAATAACGGTGGAGTCATACACATCGTAGCCGCTTGTTGAGGTCTTGGGCACCTGCGCAAAGGCTCCTGTAGCGAGGACTAAAAACACCGCTAATAATAATTTGTACTTTTTGCTTGACATAACTTAATGATTGATAGATTTCTAAATATACGATTGATTAATGGCAAAAATATTGAATGCAACCCAAAAACCAAAATTTTTTAAGACTTATTTAAATCGGGTAATTTTTCCATTCAGCTGATTTTGCTTATGTTGTAGAGCTTGAATGTGCTGAAACTGCTGCACGAAAATAGAAAGAAGTTACTGCTTTACGCTTTTACCTGTATATTATTTA
>JBDSBG010000121.1:0-25525 GCA_039921685.1 Ferruginibacter sp. | reverse complement strand
TTATCAACAACTGCAGAGAGCAGGCCCAATGCAGTACCAATTAAATAATCATTTTTTAAAGTGCCGGTAAGAAAAGTCGCCAGGTCTTTAAGAATGCCAAAAGATTGCAAAGCTGAAACCGCCAATAAAATGCCCAGGAAAAACAATATACTTGGACTATCCACTTTTTGCAGGGCCCTTGCAACTGTAAATCTTTCTACAGTTTCGCCTTCCTTTCCTTTATGAAGGACGGAAGTGATCACCCACATTATTCCTAATGCGAGTAGCATTCCCATGAAGGGCGGCAAATGGGTTACGGTCTTGAATACCGGCACAAAGATTAAGAAGCCTACACCTGAAAATAAAATGACCTTACCATCTCTTTTTTCTTTTACAGTGCAAAGTGATTCGGGCATCGCAGAAAATGTTTTTCCCCTAAACCGATATGCAATAAGCAATGCAGGAAGTATACAGGCGATGAGGCTTGGTACTATCAATTGTTTCATAATATTTAAGGCAGTTATCTGCCCGCCGATCCACAGCATGGTAGTGGTTACATCGCCCAGGGGAGACCATGCCCCACCAGCATTTGCTGCTATGATGATCATGCCTGCAAACCAAAGCCTGTCATCTTTGTCACTTAATATTTTTGAACACATGGATGTCATCACAATTGCTGTGGTTAAATTATCGAGTAAGGCAGACAGAAAAAAAGTGAGTGCAGTTATTATCAATAATAGTTTTGCTTTACTGGTTGTTTTTATTTTTTCGGTGATGATATCAAATCCATCATGAGAGTCAATCAATTCCACTATCGTCATCGCTCCCAGGAGGAAAAACAATATTGATGCAATTTCACCCAGGTGGTGAGTGAGTTCTTCACTAACAGTATGGGCAGACGCACTTTGCATTATATAGATTGTCCAGCAAACCACACCAGTTATTAATGCGGAAGCAGCTTTATTAATTTTTAAAGGGTGCTCGAATGCGATTGCAATATATCCGGCAACAAAGACAAAAATGATCAGGGCTGAAATCATATTGATAAAGCTGGTATTAACGGTAAAAAGAAATATTCAACTAAAAATTGGGTGAATCAATTTTTTTTGAATCTCAAAAATACGGCTTTAAATAAAAAGGGCTGATCAAATAATTTAAAAATACATTGTTCGCATTTGATACCGCCAATGCGCACATTACCTCCTGTTTTGTGCATTATGGCTGTAAAAATGCAGGTAAGTCCCACACTATTTGTTTTGCCTGCTATCATTGCTGCAACGTATGGCTTTATGTTGCGGGTTGGGACGCCACCCCAAATGCACTCGTTTCTTTACCGGCCTTATACCACAAAAACATATGCTGGGTGCAGGCTTCATTCTAAATATCCTATTCTCCGTAATGCCGGTATTTTTTTACCTGGGTTTTAATTAGCTTGGAAGACCTGTTTGATGAGGCGGGTTCTTTGAACCAGGATCGTTGAAAAATATATATCATTTAACCCGGTTGCTGATTATCATTCTCACATTTTATCTCCCCTTCGCTGATGATCCATTTTTGATTCTTCAACTACATCTTCTGCATCGGGATTGAGAAGCTTTTTGTCTTTCTTGTTTTTCCAGATCAGTAAAACAATAACCAGCAGCGTTGCAAGTGCAACAATAACAATTGCTGCAATATTTGAATTATCCATAATTGAAATTTTATATGCTGTTTACTGAATTAGTAAAAGGTACAGCTTTTTTTGCATGCACATTGCTCACGGGCTTCCGCGTTTGACTTATGCAGTCGGCAAAGAGTGCTATAAAGCCCCAGCCCGGTCTATTGTACTATAAGGACGACGAACTTGTAATCGAAATTGATTGTCTATTCATTATTTCTTTACAATTTAATAACCTTTTCTTAGCATACCGGCATATTCATTTGGCAATGGGCTCTCTTCCACTGCTTTTGCCGCTCGTTCAACATCGTAGGCAAAACGAATGAAATCAACCTGGATCGAATCTTTGTTATAAATGTGGCTTCGCTCATCGAGGGATAAAATAACATAACAGCCTTTTGGATTATTATCTTTTGGCTTACCTACAGAACCAATATTAATGGCATGACGGTAACGTGTATGCTCCGTTGACGCGGTTGTCAGTATTCTATGATATGGTTTATGAGTATGGCCAAAACACATGATATCTGCATCCGCTTGTTCCATTATTCGTAACATACTTTTTTCATCCCTGTCTTCAAACAAATATTCGTTGATCCTGCGTGGGCTCCCATGAACCAACAGGAGATTCAGCTTATCATTGTTTAAATGAAACTCAAGGTTAATATGTGATGGCAGGGTTCTTAGATAATTTCTTTCATCGTCCTTCACAATTGAATTTGTATAAGCTATTGAGATCTTACCCATATCCTTTTCATGTTCTTCCTTATATGCACATCCACAATCATCACTAGTTAAACCAATACCCTGGTCATAATTTCCGGCAATGGTGGGAATACCTCTTTTTCTTATTTCATGGATCACTTCATTGGGCCAGGTATTATAACCAACCAGGTCGCCCAAACAATAAACAGCATCTACTTTTTTTGATTCTACATCTGCAAAAAATGCTTCCAGGGCCGGGAGGTTTGCGTGAATATCCGAGAACAATGCGATCTTAATCATGTTTTATTTTTTCATTTTGAATTGCTGAAAACGCAAAGCAGTTTTATTTTAATGTACTCAGGTAGTTAAGGTTTCAGTGTAATATTTTTTTCGCAGCCAGAAAGCGACATTTACCAATGCTATTAATGCAGGCACTTCTACAAGGGGGCCTATTACTCCCGCAAACGCCTGGCCGCTATTAATCCCAAACACTGCAATGGCAACAGCAATAGCCAATTCAAAATTGTTTCCTGCAGCAGTAAAAGCGATGGAGGCATTGGTAGCATACCCGGCACCCATTTTTTTACCAATGAAGAAACTAATGAGGAACATAAGGGCAAAATAGATGACCAACGGAATTGCTATCCTTATAACATCGACCGGAATCTGCACAATCAATTCTCCTTTCAAACTAAACATCACAACAATTGTAAACAACAATGCGATCAATGTAATGGGAGAAATGGCGGGAATGAATTTTGTTTGATACCATAATTCACCTTTCAACTTTATTAAGAAATATCGCGTCAGGAAACCAGCAACAAAGGGAATGCCCAGGTAGATTGCAACAGTTTTTGCGATCTCGCCCATGGATATCCCCACCACTGAACTGCTGATGCCAAATAATGGTGGAAGCACAGTAACAAAAACATACGCATACACACTATACAGCAGCACCTGGAAGATGCTATTCAACGCTACAAGCCCTGCAGCGTATTCCCGGCTACCTTCTGCCAGCTCGTTCCAAACAATAACCATTGCAATACAGCGGGCAAGGCCAATAAGGATCAAGCCAACCATGTATTCAGGGTAGTTATGCAAAAAACTAATTGCCAGTACAAACATTAAAATTGGGCCAATGATCCAATTCAGCAATAACGACACGGCCAACACTTTTGTATTTTTAAAAACCATTCTCAGTTTGTCATATTTCACTTTGGTAAACGGCGGATACATCATTAATATTAACCCGATCGCCAGCGGGATGTTGGTTGTTCCGGACGAAAAGGAATTGATGAAACCCGGCGAAGAAGGAAAAAAATAGCCAATCGCTACGCCAAGGCCCATTGCTATAAAGATCCACCATGTGAGATAGCGATCCAAAAAACCAAGTTTTTTTCTTTCAAGTGCCGGGGCACAATTGTTTGAACTCATTTTATTTTACGTTTTGCAGTCAATTTAGTTGCAACATCCGGGTGCACAGCAGGCTGATTTTTCCAGCGGCTTTTCTGCATAAACTGTTACGCTAAAAATTCCTGTGCTTCCATTTTTAAAAGCAGATAATTCCGCTTCATTTAAATATTTTTTTAAAATGTCATCGGGAATAATGATTGGCTTTTCTTTTTGAAGCAAAATATTAGTGAACCCATTTGCCTTTATTAATTCCATGTAAACTTCTTTTTGAATAGCTCCTGAAACACATCCTGCATACATCTCAGCATCCTTCCTCAGCGACTCGGGCAAATTACCAACAAGCACGATATCAGAAATACTAAAATGCCCGCCTGGCTTGAGTACCCTGAAAATTTCTTTTATTACATTGTGTTTGTTTGGAACAAGATTCAATACACAATTACTAACTACCACATCCGCAAGATCTGAAGCAACAGGCACGTTTTCTATATCGCCCTGCCTGAACTCAACATTTGTAAACCCAAGTTTGGCTACATTCATTTTTGCTCTTTCAATCATTGCAGGAGTAAAATCGATTCCTATAACGAAACCCTGGTCGCCTGTTTCTGACCTCGCAATAAATGCATCATTGCCGGCGCCAGAACCAAGATCAATGACAGTATCTCCCTTTTTAATGTTTGCAAATTGGGTGGGAAGCCCGCAACCGAGGCCCAGATCAGCATCAGCATTATAGCCGGTAAGGCCGGTATAATCATCTGTCATGATGTTATATACTTCAGTTGAACAGCCTCCCGCGCCGCAGCAGGAAGACTGGTTTGTATCTTTATCCTGTAAAGCAATTTCACTGTACTTTTGTTTTACGATTTCTTTTAATTGCTGATCGGTTTGCATATTTTATATTTTTAAATGATTGTAATATTACGATAGGTTAATTCAAAAAAAATCAACAACAATTATCCTTAGGCTGGTATTCCACGAAGAAAGCTGCGAATTCTTTCCGGTACTGAGCCCATGCTTTTTTATCGATGCAATAACAAACATTACGGCCATCGATGGTTCCTGCAATCAGGCCTGCGTTTTTCAACTCTTTTAAATGCTGGGATATTGTTGCCTGGGCAAGTTCCAATTCACCTACTATATCGCCACAAACACATGCATTCGCTTTAAGCAGGTATTGGATTATTGCAATGCGGGCAGGATGTGCAAGGGCCTTCATCATTTGCGCAAGTTTGTTCTGCTTCTCTGTAAATATTTCTGATTTTGTAAGTCCCATATCAATCGCAATATTACGATAAGTATTTTAATTTAAAAAGTTTTTTTAATACCGATTAGAAATTAATTCATGTTTGCCAGCGTGAACCTGCCTATCGGCAGACAGGCTTGTCGAAGCTGATCCTAGTAAATAACCCGGCTTCGACAAATTCAGCCTTACAATCTTAAAAAAAATGTAAATGCTGAATGAATGGAAGCTGCAGACGAATTCGCTGATTTCTGCCAGGCAATCCCAACAACAACAGCCGAATTTGAACAAGCCAATACTGACAAAAATTTAAACTGGAGCAGCACCCCAATCATAAAATCTAAAAGAAAAATAAAAAGTTATTGATTATCTTGTGAGCCGATGAAATTAGTCGTTTCCATATTGGCGATCACGGTAATGTTCCTTTCAACCCAGTGTTTGATTATTGATACCAATATGGGTTTGAAACCATCGTCGGGAAAACAAACCTGCTGTTCAAAAAAGAAGACCTGCAAAATGCAGGAAGAAAAAGAAAACAATAAAGGTTTTACAGAAAAGGAAAAGACGAAGGATTGTAAAGATGCATGCAACCCCTTTATGGCCTGTTGCGGATGCCTTTATGATGGAATACCAAAAAATGATTTTACGATAAACAATCCGATTGGCAATTCTGTACAAAACGGAAATAAAGAAAACTTTTTCGGTTCGTCATATACTTCCGATTCCTGGCGGCCTCCCGAATGCATCATAAAATTTACAAGAACAACATTTTTTAATACTTAATAAGTTAAAATGAAAAAAATATTTTTAAGTGTGCTTGCAACAGCAATCATGACAAGCTTTGCTTTTGCCAACGAAGGTGGCGGCAAAAAGAATAAAGGAAAGAAAGCAGCAAAAACTGCCTGCTGCGATAAGTCAAATTGCCCAAAAAGCAGTTGCGATAAAAACAGCAATTGCGGTAAAACAACCTGCCCTTACCCGGTGCCAGGTTGCTGCAGCAAAAAAGCTTAATAAGCTAAGTTGAAAGAAGAGCCCATCACGAAACTGGTGGGCTCTTTGTTTTCTGCAATATTTCTATTTGTTATACTTTCATTCGCTGTATCCTCACTGCATTTAATATTGCCAGTAAAGCCACACCTACATCGGCGATAACAGCTTCCCACAAGGTAGCTACTCCACCAGCACCCAATATTAAAATAATCACTTTAACCATAATCGCAATTGTAATGTTCTGCCAAACAATCTTCCGGGTTATTCTTCCAATGTTGATTGCAGTAACGATCTTATGAGGCTGGTCATTCTGGATTACGATATCCGCAGTTTCGATTGTAGCATCACTTCCCAAACCACCCATGGCAATACCAGCATCTGCCAATGCTACAACTGGTGCATCATTCACACCATCTCCAACAAAAGCAATGCGCATTCCCTTATCTTTTAATGCCTGTACTTTTTCCACTTTATCTTCGGGCAACAAATTTCCGTAAGCTTCTGTGATGCCTACCTGCTTTGCAACATTGTCAACTACAGCCTGTTTATCGCCTGAAAGCATTACGATTTGAATGTTTCGTTTTTTCAACTCCCTGATCGTTATTGCTGCATCATCCTTTATTTCATCGGCTATTGTTATATAGCCAGCATATTTTCCATCAACAGCAATTACCACAATTGTATCGGCCAACTGTTCAATTTTTGGAGGAACTGGAATATTATACTTCTGTAGTAATTTAATATTGCCGGCTAAGACTTCTTTACTATCCACCATTCCCCTTAGCCCATGGCCGGAAATTTCTTCGACCTTTTCAACTTTTGCAGGTTTAACATTTTCACTTGCGTATTCTTTAATGGCTTTTGCGATGGGGTGTGTAGAATGACTTTCAATTGCAGCAGCTAGCCGTACCAGTTCTTCTTTATCAATATCGACAGCAATAATTTCCTGTACCTTGAAAACAGCTTTTGTAATTGTACCCGTTTTATCCATTACAAGCACGTTCACTTTTGTGATCACATCTAAAAAGTTAGAACCTTTGAATAAGATCCCATTCCGGGAAGCAAGGCCTATTCCACCAAAATATCCTAAAGGAATTGAAACAACTAACGCACATGGGCAACTGATGACTAAAAATACCAATGCCCTGTAAAACCAGACATGAAAAATATATGGATCAATAAAAAAGTAAGGAACAAAACACACAGCCGTAGCCAGTGCGAAAACAATGGGCGTATATATTTTTGCAAAGCGGCTTATAAATAACTGTGTCTGCGATTTCCTTACCGCAGCATCCTGCACCATTTCTAATATCCGGCTCAGCTTGCTATCTTTAAAAAGCGATCTTACTTTTATTTCTGAGACTTTATCCAGGTTGATCATGCCGGCAAGTACGGGCTCACCTTTATGTTTTGTGTCGGGCCTGCTTTCGCCTGTTAGTGCTGATGTGTTAAAAGTTCCGGTTTCTGAAAATAACTCGCCATCCAGAGCCACTTTCTCTCCGGCTTTTACCTGGATGACTTCATTTACCTGAATTTCGTTTGGATGGAGCGTTTGCGCCTTACCGTTTCTTAAAACGGTGACTTCTTCGGGGCGTATGTCTAACAAGGCCTTAATACTCCGCTTAGCGCTGTTAACTGCTGAATCCTGGAACCATTCGCCGATCGAATAAAAAACCATCACTGCTACGCCTTCGCTATAGGAACCAATGCTGAATGCCCCAAGGGTGGCAACACTCATTAAAAAAAACTCATTGAAGAAATCGAACCGCATCGCTTTACGAAAAGCAAGCTTCAACACATTGTACCCCGCCAACAAATAAGCGACAACAAAAATGCCGAGGTTGACCGGAAATAAAGGCTGGTAATCAAACCCGAATTCCAATACAAGCATTATTATTAATACTGCAAAAGACAGCAACAAAGGCAAATGCCCTTTCCAACCCACATCTTCTGCACCGTGATCATGATCGTGATCATGTTCATTATGTTCATCGTGCCCATCGCCGTCCAAATGCACATGGCGGTTATCCGTTTGGGTATATTTTTCGCCCCTTTTGACAAATGCCTTTTTCGATTTGTCTTCTTCTCCTGTATCACAACATTGCTCTGCCATAAATTCTACGAAATAAAAAATGATAAAATACCTGTTAACAATAAGATCCAACCCGTAATGATACCTGAACGATGTTCAAGGTTATGCCAGTTCATCTTTAATATGCCTCTGTAAGCAAGCCTTACCATTAACAGCATTCCGGAAACTGAAATAGTAAGGTACAATGCTGCAATACCGAGAACAGCCCAAAAGCCTTTGGTGCCTGCTAAAAGGAAATATGCTTCAATTTCCATGCAGGGCGATAAAAACATTCCTGCTACCAATGCTGCAACGATCTTTCGTTTTGACAGGGTTGGTTTTGGAATATTGTGTAAATGAAAATGTTTATGCCGGTGATGCTGGTAAATAAAAAATATTCCCAACAATATGAGCAAGGAAGGAGCGATAAAATGAGTGAAGTATTCAATCTTATCTGCAAATTGTACACCCAGCAAGCCCAGTATAATGCCAATCACAATTGTACTTAAAGCATGCGCCATCCCAGAGATGAATGTTACTTTGGTTACTTCATCCAGGCTCCAGTTGTCTTTTCTTCCAATAGCTATTACCGGCAACCAGTGATTTGGGATCACTGCGTGCAGCAGGCTTAGAAGAAGGCTACCAATAAAAATGCTGTACATGAACGATGTTGTTTTTGTTGAAATAATCCATTATTCTTCTTCGCCAATATTTGTTTGTTTGGCAAGAATAAAAAAAGCAGCCTTCGTCACAACTTTTGCATCTGCCGGTAAATCTTCCAGCAATGTGATCTCACTATATCCCACTTCCGTAGTACCTTTTACAACAGGAATTCGTTTAAACCGTGTTGTATGCTCGCTCGCATTTACGGAATCAACAATAAAGATATAATCCTTACCCTGGTAACTAACAATGGCGTCAGCAGGAACAGCAGGTAATGTAGCTTTATCAAGACTAATATTTGCTGAAACATTCATGCCATCAATTAAACCGGTTTTATCTCCTTTCACCATAGCATGCACTGATACGGCTTTGCTTTCATTCTCGAAAGACGAACCGAGGGAAAAAATCTGGGCATCGTATTCCTTACCGGGATTATTGGTAATGGTGAAATGAATTGTTTGATTGTTTTTTAATTTTGCAAGGTCTTTTTCATAAACAAACAAGTCGAGGTGCAACTGGTTGTTATCAACTACTTCCGCGATCACTGTAGAGAGATCTACATAACTACCCATCTTTACCAGGACGTTGCTTACCACGCCACTGATAGGACTTTGAACTGACAACACTGAATACAATTTACCATTAGATACATTTGACGGATTAATCCCCATCAAACTTATTTGCTGTTGCAGCGAAGCCTTACGGCCTCGCAGGGTGCGTAACTCCGTTTCTGCATTTTGAAGATTTTTTAATGCGCCTGCATTTCCTTCATTCAATTCTTTTTGCCGGTTGAATTCCTGTTCTGCATAAATAATTTTTGAATTGATACTTTGATATTCAGCCTGCACCTGGATAAATTCAGGATTGGCAATGGTTGCAATGGTCTCACCTTTTTTAATTGCATTACCTGGCTGCACCAATAAAGATTTGATAACACCGTTGTAGATCGAATTTATACTAGCCCTGTTTTGATTAGGCACTTTTAATACACCATTTGTTTTTAGAGATGCTGTTAATTGTTTTTGTTCAACAGATCCTAACTGTATGCCAATGGTTTTCATTTGCGCTGCGGTAAGTGTTGCTTCATTTGAATTCTCATGCTCTGGCTCTTCCTTTGAATGTTCAACTGTTTTTCCAGGTGCAGAGTTGTCCTTACCCGAGCAGGATACAAAAACAATTGCTATTAAAATAATGCCAGTGAACTTTAAAATATTTTTTTTCATCTTAGTGGTTTAATCTTTATTGATTGATGAAGTAATAATATTGAATGACAGATTGATTGTAAACATTCAATACTTCTAAATAATTTTTTTCTATCTCTATTGCCTGGGCAAGGAACTGTGATAATTCAGCAAAACTGATCTCACCGGCCCGATAGGCCAGCGAAGATGCTTTCATAATTTGTTCTGCCTGTTTTACGCCTGTTGTTTGATAGAAAGATAAAAGACTGTTATTCTTTTCTACTTCCTGTTGTGCCTGCAGCATTTGCGTGGAAAAAACCTGCTTGTCGTACTCATATTGCTTTTGTTGCCCCAGGAACTCTGACTCTGCAACACGAACTTTATTTTTATATGCTCTTGCTCCAAACAAAGGAAAAGCGGCCGTTACAGAAAAACCGGTAAAGGGATCATTCATTCCATACAATCGTTGTGAAAAAAAACGTCCTGAAAATTCAGGCCTGTTCTCATTTTTTGCAACTGACACGGCTGCATGCGCAATCTCTGTATGCTGAGATTGTAAAGCCAATTGAGGATGAGACGTATCCAAAACAATAGCAGGCATCCCTATTTTTTCCAATGGAATTTCTTTCGGCATTATGCTGTCGGTTGTATTCAGCAATTGCATGAATGATTGTTGCTGGATATTAATATCCCTGCTAACCTGTTGAAGCATTGCCTGTAATTCTTTCATTCTTACATTGGCAGAAATACTATCGAGCCCCGGGCTGTCACCCGTTTTTACTTTCAACCTCGCTGCGTTGTTGAGGGAACTGTAAATGCTGTCAAGCCTGTTGTATAATTGCTTTTTGTTTTGCAGGTACCAAACCTGGTAATACACGTTCCTTATATTTCTTTTTATTTCAGCGTCAAGTGCGGCCGTATTTGCCTGGTAATACTTCAGTTGTTCATTGTACAATCTTTTCTGTGATTTCGCTAAGCCCGGCCATGCCATCGTTTGACTAAGGCCAATTTTAAGAATTCCCTTTTTATCAGAAGGCCGGTAATCCTCATTTTCAGCAAATACTCCCGTTTTCAAAAAGGCAGTGGTTGTGCCCACCTGCGCTTTACCTTTATTGATCTGCTGAGCATTTACCTGGTACTGTAAATTATTCTTTGCGAAGCCTATTGCTTCATCAACGCTGATTCTTCTGACAGCAACTTGTTGGGCATTTGAATTTGTTGTACCAGCAATCAAAAAAAGTAGTACTCCTAATACTGTAACCATGCTTTTCTTTCTTACCAAACTTGCTTTTGAAAAAATAATATACAAACATGGCAAAACAACAAGTGTTAAAATCGTAGCAGTTATCAACCCACCAATTACAACTGTTGCCAGGGGTTTTTGAACTTCTGCGCCGGCTCCATTACTTAATGCCATTGGTAGAAAACCGAGAGAGGCCACCATGGCTGTCATTAATACTGGCCGCAGGCGGATTTTAGTTCCTTCCCATACCCGTTGAAAAATATCATCCATACCTTCTTTTTGTAATTGGTTAAATGTGCTGATCAATACGATTCCATTTAATACCGCCACACCAAACAAGGCAATAAAACCAACACCAGCAGAAATACTGAATGGCATACCCCTGATCAATAAAGCGAAAACGCCACCAATCGCACTCATCGGGATTGCTGTAAATATGAGCGACGCATCCTTAAAAGATTTGAAAGTGAGGTACAGTATGAAAAAGATCAGCAATAACGCTAACGGAACAACGATCATCAAACGGGCAGAAGCTTTTTCAAGGTTTTCAAATGTTCCCCCATAAGTAAAATAATATCCGGTAGGCAATTGAACTTTTTCACTTAATCTTTGCTGAACTTCTTTCACTACACCCGACACGTCCCGCCCAGTCACATTGAAGCTTACATAAATCCTCCGTTTACCAGATTCACGGCTTATTTGTGCCGGTCCGGTTTTGAACGATACGGTTGCAACCTGCGACAATGGAATTTGATTCCCATCAGTAAGTGGAATAAATAAATTGCTGACATCTTCTATTGACGTTCTATGGCTACTATCTAATCTTACAACCAAATCGAATTTCCTTTCATTTTCATAAACAGCGCCGGCCACTTCACCTGCAAACGCAGTACTAATAACGTGATTCACAGCTTCAATATTCAAACCATAACCGGCGAGCCTGCTGCGATCATAGTCCACCGTTATTTGAGGAAGGCCATCCACCCTTTCAACCTGGGGCTGTGTAATTCCATCAACTGACTGAATTGTTTTAGCAACTTTACCGGCATAAGCCGCAAGGCTGTCCAAATTTTCGCCGAAGATCTTTATGGCCACATCCTGCCTTATCCCGGTCATCAACTCATTAAAGCGCATTTGTATCGGCTGGCTCGGTTCAGCAATAACACCGGGTATGTTTTCCAGCTTTTCCCTCATCAGGTCCGCCATTTCATTAAAATCTTTTGTAGTTGTCCAATCATTCTTCGGTTTCATGATAACAATTAAATCTGAGGCTTCCGGTGGCATCGGATCCGTGGCCACATCGGCTGCACCTGTTTTCCCGATAACCATTTTCACATCAGGAAAAGTCCTCAGCATCCTTTCTGCCATCAGTACCGTTTCAGTAGTTTGCGACAACGAAGATCCCTGCGGCAAAACGAATTCTATCGCATAGTCGCCTTCTTCCAGGGTTGGTATGAATTCTCCACCCATCCTTGTAAAAATAAAAATAGAAATGATCAACAGGACCAAGGCAATGCCTGCAACAAAATACCTGAAGCTCACTGCTCCTTTCAAAACTGGCTCATATACGCGTTGAATGAAAGCCATCATTTTATCAGCAAAAGTTTTTTTGCGCCCAATATTTTTGGAAAGAATAAGTGCGCTCATCATGGGAATGTAAGTGACGGACAATATCAACGCTCCCAAAATGGCGAAGGCGACTGTTTCAGCCATTGGGCGAAACATCTTTCCTTCAACACCCTGTAATGAAAGTAAAGGCAAATAAACGATCAGGATGATCAGCTGGCCAAATGCTGCAGCACTCATCATACCTACTGCACTTTTACCAACAATGGTATCCATCTGGTTTTGAGATAATCGCTCTTTATTTTTTTGCACGGATAAAAAATGAAGCGTTGCTTCAACTATGATCACTGCTCCATCCACAATCAACCCGAAATCGATTGCCCCAAGGCTCATAAGATTTGCGCTTACACCAAATAGGTTCATGAGTGCCAGGGCAAATAAAAGGGACAAAGGAATGGCAGAAGCAACGATTAGGCCTGCACGAAGATTCCCAAGAAATAAAACAAGCACAAGTATTACGATAAGTGCACCTTCTATAAGATTTGTTTTCACAGTATGAATCGCCCTGTCTATTAAATTTGTCCTGTCCAAAAAAGCTTCCACCTGTATGTCTGCCGGTAAAGACATTTGAATCGTTTTCATTCTTTCCTTCACAAGTTCAACAACGGAAGCACTGTTAGCTCCCTTCATCATTAAAACGATACCACCAACCACTTCCTTTTCCCCGTTGTAGGTAAGGGCACCATATCGGGCTGCTGAACCAAACTGCACCCTGGCAACATCCCGGATCAAAACGGGAATTCCTCCCTCATGTTTTATCAATATATTTTCAATGTCAGTAAACGATTTGAGCAGTCCAACTCCCCGAATAAAATAAGCATTGGGTTTCCTGTCGATGTACGCACCGCCGGTATTTTCATTATTTTTTTCCAGGGCCGTAAATATCTCCGGGATTGTTACATTCATTGCCTTTAACCTATCCGGGTTGATTGCTACTTCATATTGTTTTGAGATACCTCCAAAGCCAGTAACCTCTGCAACACCCGGAATACCGCTGAGTTGCCTGCCAACTATCCAATCCTGCATGGTGCGAAGGTCCATGGCAGAATATTTTTGCTCACTTCCTTTTTTGGGATGAATTACATACTGGTAAACTTCCCCCAGGCCGGTTGTAACAGGTGCCATTGCGGGCTTACCTATTTCTCTTGGGATAGCGTCTGCAGCTTCCAGTAGTTTCTCCGCAATCAACTGCCTTGCAAAATATACGTTTACATTTTCCTCAAACACAACTGTAATTACGCTTAACCCAAACCGTGAGAAAGAGCGCATTTCCACCAGGCCCTGGATATTTGACAATGATTTCTCAACAGGATAAGTAATAAACTGTTCTACTTCCTGGGCGGCAAGTGTTGGTGCCTGGGTGATCACCTGCACCTGGTTATTTGTAACATCCGGCAAGGCATCCACCGGCAATTGTTTTGCACTCCATAAACCCCATATAATGAGTACAAAAGTGAGTACCCCTACAATAAGTTTATTTTTTATACTAAACTGAATTATTTTATTGAGCATATTTTTTAGCTATTTGAGAATATGATCTAAGAACGTGATGCTGTTAGCCTATCGTTTGCTTGTTCAGGAATAGCAGTTACAAGCACAATTACTACTTGTTGACAACCATTTGTGAAAATGAAGGGAAGTTTATTTTTGCTGCTTGTCCATAATATTAATCCGCAGAATATTATTTATTCTGACAACGAAATGAATGCAGCAAAAAACAGGTAAATACAATTAAGATAATTGTGGAGGCTGCCAGACAGGCAAAGAAATCTCAATTACGGTTGAAGGAAGATAAGACGCATAGATCTTTGCTGTTGCAGGTATGGTAAATGAATTTAGCGTAACAGCAGCTATGACTGTAAACCCCGAGAAACAACAATTGCAGGTGCAGAATGGTGAACAGGCATCGGTATCGCTGTGACCAGTTGTATCGTTGGTGGAAGAAACCTGGATCTTATCACTGCCCTGATCATTTACATAAGGCTCGTCCATGCATGGCATACCACCTAATGTCAAAACCATCATTGCCATTATGAAAGCAAAAAATTTCATTGTTGCAAAATAAAGGATTAAGTTTTAATTTTCATAGGGAATCCCGGTTTAAAATAGCCATAATGTTGCATTTGCCGGAATTTTTTCATGATTTAAGAGTCGAAACAAATTAAGCTGGCAGCCAATTTGGATAAATTTGTATAATTGCCTGTGGTTTTTATAAATAACAAAAAAATTTATACTCACATTTTTTGAAATATATTTATCGGATGGAAGGACATTACAAAACGTTGCAGACTATTTACGAGATAATTAAAGATGATGCTCAACCTGAAACTTATAAATGCCGGCCAAAAGAAATAATTTTACGGCAGTTTCAAAGTTGGACAACAATTGAAAAGGATTTAAGAATTCTCGCAAATGAAGGTATGGTTACAATAAAACAGGAAGATACAATTGTAATATTTATTACTAAAACAGGAATAGAAAAAATAACAAATGAACTTCGTGGGCAGTGGAAAATGAATTTGTGAATGTTACAAAGGCTTTGGTTGTTTCGGTTCGCAGAACAGAAGAAAAATTTCTACCATCATTTCACTGAAGAACAGTTTGCAGGTTCCCGAAAATGTATTCGTGATTTATATGTGAATCGCAAACGCAGAACTTGCACTTATAAAACAGTCGCTACAGAGTTTCGCAGCCCCATCGTTATTCCCGATCTTGTTCGATTTTTAGAAAAATACTCCCGGCATGATCATTTTACCTGGATCCACAATGCAGGCCAGCAAAGCGTTTTAGCAACATCTTGATTTTATGTGGGAAAACTTTTTAAAAAAATTTGATTCGGAGTCATTTTGCCCTTATTTTTGCACTCCTTTAAAAAGGACAGGAGATTTGGTAGCTCAGTTGGTAGAGCAATACACTTTTAATGTATGGGTCCTGGGTTCGAGTCCCAGCCAGATCACAAGACGAAAGTCAAAACGTAACAAAAGCCCGCAAACATTAAGTTTGTGGGTTTTTTATTTGGTGAGAAATTGTCAAAAATAATCCGCAGTGAGAGACCATGTCAACTAATATCGTGGACTCCCAGGTACAGGAAATCCAGGAATTGGCAAATTGGGTGAAAGCCAATAGACGGTAGATGCCTGAATTTATTTGCGGCTTTATATGTATTACAAATCTACAAGTGATAGATTGTCACGTTGTGGGATACATGCTTTAGCTAACCATGCATGTTGAGAACCATAAAAAAATTGAAGTTATTTTTCAAAAGAATTATGGTCAAAAAATAATGTTGTTGAAGAACAGGGTCCAACACTGCTTTTTGCATGGCCCATTTAATAATGTTACTACGGAAATTCCGAGACATTAAAGCACCCGCCTATCTTGCTATTCCTGTAAACCAACCCTGCCTGAAAGATAAAAAACCTATTTGCCATCATAACTGAGCCTGATTGTTGTCAGTAGCTTATTAGTTCAAAATTGGTTACTTTATGTCTTATTTGAAGCAGTTCAATATAAGTTTACAATTCAAAACCATTTAGAGTTCAATTTATTCACTCAAAAACAAACTACATGAAAGCATTTAAATTATTAATGACTGGAATTTTAAGCATTCTTTCTATCTGTGCATTTGCGCAGGATACAACAATGAAAAAAGCAAAGATGCATACCATGAAAATGGACCAAATAAAATACAGTTGCCCAATGCACCCCGAAGTGACCAGCAATAAACCAGGCAAGTGTCCAAAATGTGGAATGGACCTGGTAAAATCTAAAACCGGTAAGATGAAAATGGACATGCCCAAATCATTTTGTTGCCCGATGCATCCTGATGTAACCAGTACTAAGCCAGGCAAATGTTCGAAATGTGGAATGGACTTGAAAAAAATTGACAACAGTAAAATGACAAAATCCTACGCTTGTCCAATGCATCCTGAAGTTACCAGTGACAAAGCCGGTAAATGTTCGAAATGTGGGATGGATTTAAAAAGTATAAAAGAAGATGAGCATGCTGATCACCAGCATTGATTTGAATTGCAAATGCCTTTCGAATACTTAACAGGCATTAATGAGCCACCAAAAATTCCAATGATTGAGAAATTAATCATTGGCGTTTCTGGATCCTATTGTATCATGTGCCCGAGTGAAAAACAACTATGAGATCTATGTTGTATTCATATGAAGAGCGCTCGGGAATTTTGCCTGATTCAAAATGAAAAAATACGAATCTAAGAAGCACATAAAACGTCTTCAACTTTGAAAGTTTAAGCAAAGTATTGGGTAATAAAATATAAATTGCCAGAACAATAGTCAATTTTATGCCAGAACTAAAAGACCATTGGGAAACTGTATATACTACCAAGCAGGAAACTGAGGTAAGCTGGTTCCAGCCATATCCCAAAACATCAATAAATTTTTTAGAATTATTTCAGCTTCCGGTTACTGCTAACATTATCGATATCGGCGGCGGCGACAGTCACCTGGTAGATGCCTTATTAGAAAAGGGATATCAAAATATTTGGGTGCTTGATATTTCATCTAAGGCACTTGATAGAGCAAAGCAAAGATTGGGCGATAAAGCAAATCAAGTTCATTGGATTGTATCAGACATTACAGAATTTAAACCACCTGTTCAATACGACTTCTGGCACGACAGGGCAGCATTTCATTTTCTTATTAGTGATGCAGCCATTAACAAATATGTTGCTGTGGCTGAAAATGGAATTAGGAAAGCTGGGTATTTGGTTTTAGGTACATTTTCTGAAAATGGCCCCAAAAAATGTAGTGGGCTGGAAATTCAACAATACAATGAAGCCTCAATGAGCAAAAGATTTGAAACTGCATTTGACCGCATCAAATGTGTATCAGAAAATCATATAACACCTTTTAATACTATACAGCATTTCCTTTTCTGCAGTTTTCGAAGAAAGTAATTATTTATATTCTTAATCTTACATTATCAATGAAAAGACCGATTGCCTGGCCCAGGCGACGAGGCGTTCATTTATTTGAACGTTTGTATTGTAGAAGCTATCGTAATATCTCCACTCTTGATGAAAAACAAGGGTTGGTTCAAACAGATTTTACAGTTATCAGTCATTATTAATCCTTGAATTTGCTTTAACCATCTCGCAAGCTACCACGCACTCTCATTGATTTTTTTATCTTTTATTTTCAGATGGCAGCCTAACTGGCTTATTTTTGCCATATATTATTTTCAAATGAGCGATTTTTTTAAAAATAAAGTCATTGCTATCACTGGGGGCAGCAGCGGCATCGGCAAAGCATTGGTAGAGCAGTCGCTTCAGTTGGGTGCCAAAGTTGCTACCTGCGCCCGTAACCAGGACAAATTATATGACCTGCAGTTGAAGTATTCTTCATCACCCTTGCATTGCGTGGTAGCAGATGTGAGTAATTATAATGACTGCGAATTGTTCATCCAGTCAACCATAAAGCAATTTGGCGGCATAGATATTTTGATCAATAATGCCGGTATCTCCATGAGGGCATTGTTGAAAGATGCAGACCTGGACGTTTTTAGGAAAGTGATGGACATAAATTTTTTTGGGACCGTATATTGCACCAAACTTGCACTAAGTTCACTTACAGAAAGAAAGGGTACCATAGTTGGTATCTCTTCCATCGCAGGTTTTCGTGGGCTGCCCGGCAGGAGCGGCTACTCTGCCAGCAAATTTGCATTGAATGGCTGGCTTGAATCTATCCGAACTGAATTACTTGAGGAAGACGTAAATGTGATGTGGGTTTCTCCGGGTTATACACGCAGCAATATACGCAATGCTGCACTCAATCATAACGCTGAAGCGCAGGGCGAAAGTCCGATAGCAGAAGCAGAATTAATGAGCCCGGAGTCCTGTGCTAAATATATTCTTAAGGCAATTGAAAAAAAGAAACGCACACTTATTCTTACAATCAAAGGAAAACAAACTTTTTTTGTAAATAAATTTTTCCCTTCATGGGCCGATAAACTTACAAGGAAGTTTTTTTATAAGGATGGGAAACTTGTTAAATGATGGATGATGTAAGATTTAAGATGTAAGATGTAAGATTTAAGATTTAAGATTTCAAGTGCCGATTCACGATTGCCGATTACCGATTACCGATTACCGATTGCCGATTGACGATTGACGTTTGCCGTTTGCCGACCACAATCATTAACCACAAAAAAAGTTTAACCTTAATAATGCCTTTATTAACCCTAACAAGCGATATTGGTGAGCAGGATTTTTTAGCGGGAGCTATGAAGGGCCAGTTATTACAATCCAATAGCAGCTTTCATATCGTGGATATTACCCATTCACTTTCTCCGTTTAATTATCCGCAGGCAGCATACGTTTGCAGAAATGCCATCAAGAATTTTGCGAAGGGAACTTTTCATATCATTCTTGTAAATATGTTCGATGAAAAGCCCGAACATCTTTTACTGGCAGAACACAACGGGCATTATATTGGTTGCGCAGACAATGGCTTACTCACCATGATCCTTGAAGAAGCACCACAAAAAGTAGTTGCGTTATCGCTGGGTAAAACGGATCAAAAAAACACACTGTATTGTATAAATGTTTTTGGCAAAGCATTCAATGAAATAATAAATGGTGCAACACTGGAAGCATTGGGTGAAGTAGTATCAATCAAAATTAAAAATCCGCTGAAGCCACTATTAGGCGATAACTGGATTGAGGGCCAGATCATTTTTATCGACAATTTTGAGAACGTAATCGTAAATATCAGCAAAGAAGAATTTGAAGAACAAAGGAAAGGAAGAAGTTTCACCATTGTTTTTAAAAGAGATGAAGTGATTGACAAGATTAGTGATACTTACGCAGATGTGCCGGAGGGCGAAAAACTGGCTTTGTTCAATGCTGCAGGATACCTCGAGATTGCGATCAATAAGGGTAATGCAGCTGGGCTTTTTGGCTTGCAGGGCTTTTCCGAAAAACAAAATCAGCATGCACAACAACAATTTATTAATAACAGGTTATTTTATCAAACTGTAAAAGTGCATTTTCAATAGGGATGGACGAATACAGGAATTTCTGACCAATAAAAAAAAGAACATAAAAGAATTGATTGCCACGAATACACGAATTTCTGACCAGTAAAAAAAGAACATTAGAGAATTGATTGCCACGAATACACGAATTTCTGACCAATAAAAAAAGAACATTAAAGAATTGATTGCCACGAATACACGAATTTCTGACCAATAAAAAAAGAACATTAGAGAATTGATTGCCACGAATACACGAATTTCTGACCGATAAAAAAAGAACATTAAAGAATTGATTGCCACGAATACCCGAATTTGATTTATCTTTTATTCGTGCATTCGTGGCAATAACTTCAAACCCATTCGTGCATTCGTGGCAATAACTTCAAACCCATTCGTACATTCGTGGCAACAAATTCGGTGGCTGAATATGATATCAGCTGAATTGATAAAATTCTAAATTGAAATATTTAATAATTAAATCACACAACAATGAAAAAAATTGTATTAAGTAGTTTGCTGGCATTTATTTGCCTCTCCATTTTTGCACAGGTAAAAATGCCGGCCCCCTCTCCCACTCAAACCCTTAAACAGGATTTTGGTATTGGCAGTATTGAACTTAAATACTCAAGGCCAAGTGCGAAGGGAAGAAAGGTTTTCGGTGAACTTGTTCCATTCAATAAGCTGTGGCGCACCGGTGCCAATGCCGCTACGGTTATTACATTTTCAGATCCCGTAATCATAAACGGGAAGAAACTTGATAGCGGGACCTATGCAATTTATACCATTCCAAATCTTGAAAGCTGGGATGTCATTTTCAATAAAGGAATTACTTCAAGCGTTGCTACGTATAAAGAATCAGATGACGTGATCAGGGTTAAGGCAGAAGCACTAAAGCTGAGAAATAAACTTGAAACATTTACCATGGAGATCGGGAATATCAGGCCAGAAGCCTGTGAATTGAATTTCATGTGGGAAAAAACAATTGTTACGCTTATCGTTGAAACAAATGTGAAGGAGAAAATAAAGGCGCAACTAGATGCCGCTTTATCAACCGATAAAAAATCGTACTGGCAGGCTGCACAATTTTATACAGAGTATGAAAGTAATACAACCAAGGCGCTTGACAACGTAACAAAGGCGATCGAAGAAAATCCAAAAGCTTACTGGATGTGGCTTTATAAAGCAAAAATCCAAAAAGAGATGGGAGATAATGCGGGTGCAAAAATTAGTTCAACAAAATCACTTGAACTTGCTACCGAAGATAAAAATGATGACTATATAAGAATGAACCAGGCACTGTTGAAAAAACTTTAGTTTGGTTCAAATCGCTTGTGAGGTTTCAAAGGTTTCAAACCTTTGAAACCTTTTTCATGAAAGGCTGTATACCGAAACTTAAGATGATCACAAACAACGCACCTATCACGTTCAACCATAAGAAGGAAATAATTTCCAAATTATAAATGATGATCACCAAAATTTCTGAAATAACTGCTGCAATAAAAACTGCGTTTCCCTTTATTGACTTCACACAAAACGCTACAAGAAAAATTCCGAGGATCACGCCATAAAAAATAGAGCCAAGTATGTTTACTGCTTCTATTAAACTGTTGCCGATGTTTTGTGCAAACATGGCAATGATGATGCAAAATATACCCCAGGCCAATGTGTACCATTGTGATAAACTATAATCTTTTGCAGCAGTTTCGGTTTTTGCAAAGAACTTCATATGAAAGTCAACCATTGTGCATGCTGCCAGTGAATTGAGCGCAGCAGCAATACTGCCCCATGCCGCTAAGAAAATTATTGCGAAGATCAGCCCGATCAAGCCTATCGGTAAATTGTCTTTTACAAAGCGCAGGAAAATATAATTGTTGTCGTTGGCATCATAACCGGGCAATGCCTTTTTCAGAACTGCCTTGTATTCAATCCTGTTTTTTGCAGCAGCAGATCGGTCATTTACCACCAATGCAGCATCATAATTTTTTTCAATCATCACCAATGAATCCCTGTATTCCGTTTTTTCCGCCATCTGCACTTTTGCTTCATCAAAGTACACAGGTGCTTTATGATAGAGGTAAAATGAAAAGATCAGGATTCCCAATAACAAAATAAAAAACTGCATGGGAACCTTTACAAGTCCATTGAGCAATAAACCGATCCTGCTTTCCGTCATATTTTTTGCGGTAAGGTATCGTCCGACCTGGCTGTGGTCGGTTCCAAAATAACTGAGCGCCAGGAAAAAACCGCCGATCAAACCACTCCAGATATTGTATTTATCCTTCCAGTCAAAACCGTCAGCCGTTTGCCCGGATGTAATGATATTCATCTTCTCCATTTTACCGGCTTCTGCAAGCGCATCTTTAAATCCGACACCTTCCGGCAATAAGTTTACAGCCATATATCCAACAAGGAACAATGAAATAAAAACGATGATCATCTGCAACTTCTGCGTATGTGCCACGGCTTTAGCACCACCACTCATGGTATAAATGATCAACATGCCTCCCATGACCAGGTTGGTATAATAAATGTTCCAGCCCATGATGGAACTCAATACCAACGATGGCGCATAAATGCTGACACCCGTACTCAGCCCCCTTGAAATCAGGAACAAAGCAGAAGTGAGTGTTCTTGTTTTGAGGTCGAAACGTTGTTCCAGGAATTCATAAGCGGTATATACTTTCAGCCTGCTGTAAACCGGGACAAAAAATATGCTTATAACGATCATGGCCAGTGGCAGGCCAAAGTAATATTGCACAAAGCGCATCCCGTCGCTATATGCCTGCCCCGGCCCGGTTAAAAATGTGATCGCACTTGCCTGTGTTCCCATGATACTTAATAAAACAAGTCCCCATGGCAGGCTCCTGTTGCTCAGGAAATAGCCTTCCAGGTTTTTAGTGGTCCTGCTTTTATAAATGCCATAAAGAATGATCGCACCTAAAGTTGTAACCAATATGATCCAATCGATGCTACTCATGCAAATTGTTGAGTGATAAAGTAAAAAAGAATTACCTGCGCAACGAGGAAAATAAGTACCCCGATGTACCATTTGTTCCAGTATGACTGTTTCTTTTCCATAATACAAGCTGTGAGCGGTGAGCTGTGAACTGCAAGCTGCAAGCTGCAAGCTACAAGCTGCAAGCTACAAGCTGCAAGCTGCAAGCTACAAGCTGCAAGCTGCAAGCTGCAAGCTGCAAGCGATTTTTAAGGTTTGACGTCTCCAATGAATACATAGTTATTTCTTATCGCCATTCTGTATTTCCAAATGCAAGTTTAAGTTGCAATCAGACTTTCCCGCATCCAGTATCCCGTATCCAGTATCCCGTATCCAGTATCCAGCATCCAGTATCCATCATCCAGCATCTAGCATCCAGTATCCCGTATCCACCATCCAGCATCCATCATCCCGCCTCCAGTATCCCGTATCAAGTATCCATCATCCAACATCCAACATCCAGTATCCCGCATCCATCATCCCGCATCCAGTATCCATCATCCCGCATCCCGTATCCCGTATCCCGTATCCCCCCTCCCCCCCACTACCTCCCCCGCAACGCAATCAAATTCGCCATCAACCTGTACGCTCCCGGCACACCTGCAGGCAATTGCCGGAAGAATACCAGTCCCGCATAAACGAAATTACCTTTTCCATAAGGGGCAATGGCCAGACTGCCCGTAGATTGCTTTTCAGCCTTGTCATTCATTCCCAACGGCATCTCATAATGAGAATCACTTTGTTCCATTTGATAGGTGCTTCTTTCCTGGACCCAATTTTTAAAATCTTCTTGCGTGATCTTATTCGGAAAATTCAATGCCGGATGCTCAGGCAACAGGAAATTAACTGCCGCATCTTCCTCCGTGATACGCGAACCCGAACTGACAGTAAATGGGTATGGGCCAACTCTTACTTTCCTTTGTCCTATCGTGTTACTCTTTAAATATTGAACGATCATATTGCCACCGTTTTCAACATAACGCATCAACACATCGTTCTTATTACTCAGCCATTCAGAAATATTATATGCCCGGATACCAGTGATAATGGCATCAAACTGTTTCAGGTTATCATCAGTGATATCAGATTCGGTTAAATAACGAACTTCATAACCCATGGCTTCCAAAGCTTGTGGCACTTTATCACCGGCCCCAACGATATAGCCTAAACGCTTTCCGGTTGTTTTAAGATCCAACTTTATTATTCTCGCTTTATCATAAAAATTATAATACAAGTCGGGAATATGGTCATAACTGATCTTGCGTAAGGCCGAATGCTGTACTTTATACAAAGAAGCGGCACTAAGTTCGCCCCCGGCAGTCACAGTACTGTTCGGTTTCAATGAATCGCTGTTGATAGTAACCCCAATGGTTTTTGTTGACCCTTTTGGATAGTTTACCACAGAATCAAAAACAATCGTTTGCTTATGATCATAAACAACCCTGAACTGGACTTTCTCATTCAAAGCCTGGTTTGATTGTACGGTATATTGCAAACGTTTCGTTTGATTTTTTGCATCATTGGTGAATATTATAATGGGTGGGTTACAATTTATGAGCACCGGCTCTATTATTTCCATTGGTTCATATAATTCTCCTTTTACAGGATCAGTATACTTATAGCATATCTTTTTCTCGAAAGAATATGTATTGCCACGCATCTTTACTTGAAACACGGCATAATGATCATGGTTCTCACTTTTACCAATATCATCCCGGTTGGTTACATCATAAGCCCCTCCCAGTACCGGGCGTTCAAGCCAATAAGGCTGTGTAGCAGGTACATCTTTCGCAATATTGATTGTTACGTTCCTGATATTATTTTCATTAGGCTTAATACCTGGCAACAAATAGGTTTTGCCTAACAAGAGAACCTGCACCTCATCAACGGCAACGCCCAACCGATTATTGAAGTTGATAGCAAAATTTGCACTATCTCCAATTACATTCAATTGATTTTGTGCTGTCACTTCCATATACATGCCACTGCATGCTTCAATGATCTCCTGTAATTCACCCAATTTGTCATTGCGCCAGTTCTCATAAGGCAGTGCCCTGATCTTTTCATAGAGTTTCGATAGTTCCGGAAGCGAAGCAGACGGTTCGTCCATTTTGAAATTTTTAATAATATCATTGATCATCTTTTCAATGTCTCGCCCTCCGGCGATCCTCGACCAACTAATATCAATTCCGTCCATCAATGAATTCTTCGGTGGTTCGCCACCGGTAGTAGAAAAATATTCATATAGCTGCCCACGCCTCCTGGGCCGTCCCTCACCCTGGCTCTTATGCATTGTTCTTGCTTCAGCCCCTATTTCTCCATAGCCTTTGCCAACAAGCGGGTTAAATCCACCAACATCTATCTTCAATTGTTCCTCGCTGGTGGTATTGTTGGAACCAAAATTATAAGTGTTCCATAATATCCTTTTTGCCTGCCAGGGTTTTACACCCAATTTGAATTGTTCGGGAAAACGTGCCAGATCTGCCGCAGCGACGAATGCTTCATCGGCAAGTATGGATGATGCCGCGTGATGGCCGTGGCCTGCTCTTCCATCCGGCGGAAAACGTTTAATAATAATATCTGGCTGGTATTTACGAATCACCCAAACCACATCACTTAATATTTTTTCTTTATCCCAGATCCGCAAAGCCTCATCAGCACTTTTGCTGAAACCGAATTCATATGCCCTGCTGAAATATTGTTCCGCACCGTCTATTTTCCTTGCCGCTATCAGTTCCTGTGTCCTTATCAAACCA
>JBDSBG010000120.1:0-4175 GCA_039921685.1 Ferruginibacter sp. | reverse complement strand
ATTTACAGCTAATTATAAAAAATAAAATCCAAATCAATTCAAATCGTTTGAACTTCTGATGCTCTCAAACCCTTATCCAGCAATATTTTCAAAGAACTAATGCATATCTTAACAAGACGGTCATGATGTAAGATTTAAGATTTTCTTAAGCTAGTTAATTTTCCATTTTAAACTAAACGATTGGTTGATTTTTTAATGATAAAAATTTATATTGGAATTTATATTGGAAGACATCTTAAATCTTAGATCATACATTCATTACGATTTAGGATAGTCAAAAAACAAATACTGGTTTACCTTTCCTTTAAAATCTTTCCATTCTTTAATTTTCAATTCTACCCCAAAAACTCCGCTCGTCGGCATGTTATCAATCCTGACATTTTCACACAAAGTGTTTACAAAATCAGTGATGCCCGGATTATGTGAGAACATCGCCACACTTCTATACTTATTGTCCAGGCTATGTACCACTTCATAAAACACATCCACAGAAGCCTGGTATAGCTTATCAATATAAATAATTTTGTCATGGTCTGCCTTATAAACATCACAGAAATGTTTACAGGTAGCTTTTGCTCTTTTTGCAGGGCTGCTTACAAATGCGTCTATATCCATATGCCTTTTTAAAACCCTTCTTGCCATCTCGGGGGCATCTTTATTTCCCCGATCATTTAAAGGGCGTTCGAAGTCGGCTTTGGTGAAGTCGGTCCAGCTACTCTTGGCATGCCTTGCGACATAAAGGTATTTCATGATTTTTCGGTTTTAACTCATTTCCACATTCTTTCCTGGTCTATACAAACCAGATATTTGTCTAAATACCGGGCTTTATTCTTATACCGATTAGTAATTAATACTTGCCTGCCAGCCTTTGCAATCTGCTGGCGCAGCCTAATTTCTAATGGTATTAAATTTCAGTGCGAGCTATCACAGCCTGGCCCTGTTGTTTATTACCAAAAGTAAATCAATAGATGGAAAAGCGGGAAATTCCGCCTGCGTATTTTCAACAGATTTTCTTAGTGTTTTAACCCAAAAGCAGAGCAGCGATCTCAGTAACCTCTCACATTTTTCCCTTCTACATAATTCATAAATGCCCGGTTGCAAACCCTGTTTCCTCCCGGTGTAGGATAGTTGCCGGTAAAATACCAGTCTCCTTTATTGTTGGGGCATGCCTCGTGCAGTGTTTCAATCGTTTGATAAATAACATCAACGGGTATGACTACATCTTTTGGTGTAATAAGCCGGGCAATTTTATTGCTTATTTCATCCAGTGTAAAAGGCTTATAGATCTGCCTCACCACATTTTCTGTGTGCAATTGATTGTTACGCTGAAGCTCTTTGCATTTGTTCAAAAGCTCAGTGAGTAAACTCTCCTGGCCCCGTTCTTTTAGCAATGCCACGGCAGCCCTGAAAGCAATAAAATCCCCCATTTTGCTCATATCAATCCCGTAACAATCCGGGTAACGGATCTGCGGCGCAGATGAAACAACGATAATACGTTTTGGGCTAAGCCTGTTCAACATGCGGATGATACTTTCCTTCAGAGTTGTACCTCTCACAATACTGTCATCAATAACAACAAGGGTATCTGTATTTTTCCGAACCGTGCCATAAGTAATATCGTACACGTGTTGCACCATTTCGTTGCGGCTGCTATCCTGGGTTATAAAAGTGCGCAGCTTTACATCTTTGATTGCTATTTTTTCGATCCTGATTTTTCGGTTAACCATCTCCGATAGTTTCTCTTCATCATAGTCATTTCCCCAACTCATTATCCGTTCGATCTTTATTTTATTCAGATAATCTTCTGCCCCTTTAATCAAACCATAAAAAGCGATCTCGGCAGTATTTGGTATAAATGAGAAGATGGTATTTTTAAGGTCATATTCAACAGCCTTCAATACTACACTGCTTAAATTGTAACCAAGCGCAATTCGTTCCCTGTATATTTTTTCATCACTTCCACGGCTGAAATATATTCTTTCAAAACTGCAGGCCTTGCGTTCCTGCGCCGGTATGATCTGCTCTATCGAATAACTGCCATCATTTTTCACAATGAGCGCCATGCCCGGCATCAGTTCTTTCACTTCATTTTCTTCCAGGTTAAAGGCGGTTCGTATTGCGGCCCTTTCACTAGCAGCAACAATTACATCGCTGCTTATGTAATAATAAGATGGCCTTATGCCATGTGCATCTCTCATTACAAATGCATCCCCGTTTCCAACAATACCCGCAAAATGAAAACCTCCATCAAACATCGGTGTTGCTTTTTTCAACACCTGGATGATATCCATTTGGCCGGGCGCTTTTTCATCTGCTTTTACAAGAAAATGATGTATTACTTCCATCATTGCAGCAAGATCACTCTGGCATTCAAAATCGCCGGGTGAAATATTGATAAGGTCAAACAATTCTTCCTTGTTTACAATATTAAAATTGCCAGCCAAAGCAATGTTTCGTGTAGGAATCGTATTTTTTTTTATGAAGGGATGACAAAATTCAACGTCATTTTTTCCCTGTGTGCCATAGCGCAAATGGCCAAGCAGTACTTCACCCATTATATTTAAATGCCCCTTCATGAGGCCCGGATGATTTCTAATATCTGGCTGGTATTTTTCTACTTCTTCTATCTCCTTACCAATCCTTGCAAATACATCAGCGATCGGCTGGCTGGCATTGCTGCGCAACCTGTACATAAAGGGATAACCGGGTTCTGTATCTAATTTTACTGCTGCTACACCCGCTCCATCCTGGCCACGGTTGTGTTGCTTTTCCATCAGCAGGTACAGTTTATTTAAACCATACAATACTGAATCATATTTTTGCTGATAATAACTGAAAGGCTTGCGAAGGCGAATGAAAGCAAGGCCGCATTCGTGTTTAATTTCATCGCTCATGATGTATGATACCCATGTTGAGAGGCAAAATTAGCTTATTGCAAACAGTAAACAAAAATCCCCCGCATTAGCGAGGGACTTCAACAAAAATATTCCTGATTTTATAAGCCGCTTAGGGTGATCCCAAGTTGCAGCAATTTTGTATTAGGTGCAACCGCATCTTTAAATATGGTTGTAAAATTATATGAAGCAAAAAGGCTGAAATAGCCATAACCAATCCGTGCCGTACCCGCCAGCCTGGTGGAATTGAAATAATTTTTTGTAGAGATCTTGTCAACAGAACTTCTGATCGTTGCTCCCGTTCCATCAAGCAAGGTTTTGCCTTTAGTATGTGCATTTAGCATAGTACCCACTTTTGCGCCGATGGCTATCTTAAACGTTTTACCTGGTCTTTCAGGATTGCCTGTAAATCTTAACTCGAGCGGAATTTCCAGGTAAGATGTTGCAAGTTTAAATTTCTTGTAATGATCCAGGGAGTCAACAGCGGTAAATGGTAATTGCGCATTCTTGGATGCTATATCAACATATGTATTTTTGAAACCCATGCTGCTGGTACTAATACCTATTCCAAGGCCAACGCTAAAACGTTGATCGCTTTTAAACGGCAGGTCGTACATAATGTAAGAATTGAATCCTTTTGAGAAACCCTTTATCCGGCTGCTTACACTATCCGCGGCACCCGACCAGCTATCAATGCTGAATTGAAGCATGAAGTGATCTGCAGACCGTCCGCCCAGGTTAATTTTTTTCTTTTTAGGAGTTGCTATTTGCGAAAATGCGGGCACTGCTAACAAGAGAGCAAAAAGGATCACTAATAATTTTCTCATAATCAATTCTTGAGCGGCAAAAATAAATGCCTGCGGGTTAATGAAAGGTTAAATGATATTTAAAAAAATAGCCCGAAAAACCGGGCTATTGATTGTGGGCCCACCTGGGCTCGAACCAGGGACCCTCTGATTATGAGTGTAATGATTCCCAATCAAATAGCTTTTTCCGTTCTTCGGGGACGCAATATACTACTATATCTTAGTGGAAGTATGCGTTCTGCTTGAAATTGATGAAGTATCCCTTCCATCCTGTATTTCCCGTTCAATTCCACCTGTCAATGCACTTTTCTTTGCACTATTCTCAACTCTTTCCGCCTATGTCTTAAGTGTCGTATAGCACAACATAGGTAACACTTTTTCTGCATCGTTAAGAAGCCGCTATTGCTGGGGTTGCCCTTAAGGGCTCTTAACAGTCCAGACTGTAGCACAACATAGGTTACAGTTTTATTTTTGT
>JBDSBG010000119.1:0-3910 GCA_039921685.1 Ferruginibacter sp. | reverse complement strand
AATAAAAGAAGGAAAAAGAATTTCCTGTTATTTCTTTTTTTATCGGTACCAACGAATTCGCCGGCAGCGCCTTCGTTGTCGCTGTTCTGCATTTTTTTAAGCACAGCTTCCCAATCAGCACTATCTGTTTTAACGGGGTAACTTTCTGCCGCTCTGCGAAATATTTCTTCACTTTCGTCGGTCATACGTAGCATTTTTTTAAATCAGCTTTTTTTATGTACGATTGCAGGATCCCTCTTGCCTTTGAAAGATTTGATTTGGAAGTGCCCACCGCAATTTTTAGCTGGTTGGCAATTTCCTGGTGCGTGAATCCATCAATTACATACATGTTAAAAACGATTCTATAGGTAGGTGGTAATTTTTTTACTTCGTTGATCAGGTCTTTATACAGCAGTGATTGGTCAGCAGATTGCGATTTGTCTTCTATCCATGCGCCTTCATTAATGATCCCAATTTCGGGCAGGAAATTATCTTTTCTTAAGCGATCAATTGCAGTGTTGATCATAATGGTTCGCATCCATCCCATCAGGATCATCTCAATTTTGCTGGATTGGTCGTAATGAAATGTATGCAGTTTGCCGAAAACCTTTACAAAACCATCATTTACCACGTCAACTGCTTTGTCATACCGAAATATATACCGGAACACGATCTTTAGGCAATAGCCATAATACCGCTCATAGAGCGTTTTTTGATCTCTATGGTTATTCTCTCTACAGCCCGCTATTATTTCATCGAGAAATTTCAAGTCCTGTTGATTGTTGTTAGTATCGGTAGTAAGTACGTCCAATGCCTGTGATGGTTGCTTTATTCTAAAAATACACAGAAAAAAGGAAAATTGGTACAGCCCGGGTTGACAATGAAGACCTGCTGGTGCCCTATCACAACTGTTCGGAAGATTTGATTTTACCAGCAAATATGATAGATACATGGAGAACACGGATACACGCCTGCCTGGATGAAGCCCATCAGAGAGGGATGAACTGATTTATATTTTGTTCCAAAAATTACGGATCAATTTATTAAGTTTATTATCAGTGACATGCTGCGCCAGCAGCATTTATCCGTGATTATCCGTTTATCCGTGTCATCCGTGTATCTATCATTGTGGTCAATCAAATAACTTAAAATACAAAAATCTTCTGAACACTTGTGGCGCCTACACCAACAGCTGTAAAACGCATTTTAAAGTGCAGCTGATTAATCAGTGGCGAACTATTTTCGCTCGATTTTAGTAATGGCAATATAGTTACCGAAGCAATGCAAGCTATCAACGGCCCAATCCATTTTTATTGTGATCGGGAAAGTTTCCTTCTCGTTAATCGTAAAACCGTCGGGAAATTGCGCCGCTAAGAAATAACTGCAGCCATTAGGATTGGCAACATCATCGATAATTATTTCAGTTCCGCCACAGCAAATACAGGTTCTGTTATCCATGCCAATGATCTTGCCTTCTTTCATATAGGTATAAGTTTCCTCCTTATCTTTTTTGCACGAGAAAACTGCAACAGATAGGATGGTCAAAAATAGAACAGCGTATGTTTTTATTTTGTTGGTCATAAAGCAGTTTTAAATAAAGACAGCGATTTTATTAATAAAGTTGCTCCGTTTCTCTCCGTATTTCCATCATCCGCGTGTCTATCATGTTTAGTCATAACTAACTGATCAAAAAGAAATGAAGGATGTGTCCACACAGTAGCCCATTGGAGAGGAGTGAGGGTGCATTGTCAATTATCAATTATCAATTTTCAATTAACCTCATCCATTGTCAATCGAACTAATATAATGCTCTACCGGGATCCTGTTTGTAATACTTTTTGCCAACGTCATCTCATCTGCATATTCCAGTTCGCCGCCAAAGGAAATGCCGCGGGCAATAGTGGTGATCTTAACGGGAATACCTTTTAATTTCCTGCCAATATAATATACAGTTGTATCGCCCTGTATATTTGGATTCAGAGCAAAAATGATCTCCTGTATGTTTTCTGACCTGATTCGTTGCAGCAAAGAATCAATATTTAATTGTTCGGGGCCGATGCCATCAAGGGGAGAAATGATGCCGCCCAACACATGATAGATTCCATTGAATTGCTGTGTGCTCTCAATTGCGATCACATCACGGATATTTTCTACAACACAGATCATTTCCTGTTTGCGCATCCTGTTGTTGCAGATATTACATAGGGTAGAATCGGAAATATTATGGCAACGGTTACAAAATTTTATTTCCTTCCTCATAGCTGAAATGGTATCGCTGAAATGGGATACCTGCAATTCATCCTGTTTGATAAGGTGAAGCACCAGCCGCAATGCCGTTTTTTTTCCAATACCCGGAAGTTTGGCAAATTCGTTTACTGCATTTTCCAATAATGTTGAGGAGAAAACCATGAGCAAAGTTAAGAAGGTTTAAGGCGTTTACGACGTTTAACGGGTTCAAAAAGTTAACCAACGTTTTAAACCTTTAAACATTAAACGTTGAACCTATAACTGTATTTCCCGCTCATTATCCCAATCAGCTTTCACCCCTAATTTTTGAGGTAAAGAGATCGCCCTTTCAGGTTGCAATTTTTCCTTATAATTTCCCGGGTCCCATACACCGTTATTATTTGTATCATAAAGAATCCGTACATCATATTCGCCCGGCGGGAAAAGTTTATTTTCCCATTCAGTACCTGTAACAGGGAAAGAAAATTTAATTGCATCGGTTTGTAAGAACTGGATCACAGGATGTTTACTAAGATCAATATTCTTAAATCTTAAAACAATGCGGCCATAGTCAGAGGTTCTTCTTGATGAAAAGCGGACAGTATCTGTTTTTTCTAAAGTATTACCTGCGGAATCTTCAAAAGCTTCTTTGGGCAGAATGAACGTATAAAAAGTTTCAGGCTTCCATGGAATATTGATGCTAATTTTTTTCCTGTTGCTGTCCAGCACGGGGATGATATTTGGCAGCGGCCTGAAATTGGTATCACTCACAATAATTTTTGATGAATCATATTTTTTCAATCCGTTACTGAAAGTAAACTCCAATGGCTGTAAAATATCCTGTGTTTTCCCGGTGATGGATGCGGTGTATTTCAATTTCTTTTCCAGCGGTTGTTTGGGCAAAGGAAGAGATCGGGGTATTTCTTTTTCTTCTGCATAAGCAAATAGCATAATTGGATCCATGCGCCCGGCCGGGTTAATGTCTACATCAGTAAAAGCAAATGTTTCTGTTTTTGCATTATAAGTTTTCCCGCCATCACCATCTTTCAACACATAAATTTTAAAAGAAGCAGCAGGCAAATGTTCGAATGTAAAAACACCATTGCTATTCAGCTTTGTGATATAATCAGGTCTTCTTGTTGTAATATCTGAATCCGAAGCATTTTTATAAAGATATACCTGCAGGGTACTGTCAACCTTTCCTGTTTCAGCAAGATAAGCCCTGCCTTTAATTTGAAGGGAATCAATATAACTGCCGGTAGAAAAAGTGTAACTGAAATCCCTTAATATATTTCCTTCATGTACATCGACAACTGCGTTCCCGAAATGAATACTATAGGTGGTATTAGGTTGAAGGGTATCTTTTAATTTTATGTTGATCGTTTTAAGATTGCTCCCGATGGTTGGATTTTTTTTTGGTAATGGTGATACAAGGAGGTTGGATTGCAGCTCTTTTAATTCAATGTATTCATCAAATGTGATGGTGATTTTATTTCCTGTGAAATTCAGTTTCCCGTCTGCAGGCGTAGCTTTTACAAGCACGGGCGCAAGCGTATCTTTATCGCCACCTGTAGGAAATCCCACCTGCGCACAGCCGCTGCCAAATGTTGCCAGCAAATAACAACCAATGACACATACCAGTAATACAAAAATATTTTTTCTCATCTGATCTTGCTGCGGTAAATTTTGCGTGAAGTTATTGTAA
>JBDSBG010000118.1:0-9907 GCA_039921685.1 Ferruginibacter sp. | reverse complement strand
AATAATTATGAGCAGGCTACAGACGACGCTATTAAAAAAATAAAAAATGCGCTTGATACAATCATTGGAAAAATGAAGACTCATTAACGGAAATGAAAACGCTGCGCTTGTATGCGTGATATTTTCTCAATAAAATTAATTAAGATGAAAGAATTTTATGGCACTTTATCGGAAACCATTAATGGGTTAAAAAAGGAAGGTTATACGATAGATTTTAATACACAAAATGAAGAGTCGGTCAGTGATCAGGCTAACATAAAACTATCTCCTGCTTATTTTGAGATTGATAAAGTCTTTCGGTTTGAGGGGCAATCAAATCCCGATGACCAGTCAATATTATATGCCATCTCCTCATCTAAGTTTGGTATGAAAGGGGTCTTGGTAAATGGTTATGGGATTTCTTCAGATGAAGCGACCAATACTTTGATTTCGAAATTAAAAACACATCCTAATAAGGAATCATGATGGACCATTCTACAATGAACCACAGCAATATGAACCACGGATCTAATCCGCCAATGGGTCATGCAGGGAATAACCATCATGCCATGATGATTGCTGATTTTAGAAAAAGATTTTATGTGGTATTGATATTAACTGTACCCGTAATGTTGTTATCAACTATGATACAACATTTCATTGGAGCTGACTGGCAATTTACTGGCTCCCCCTATATCTTATTTGCATTATCAACCCTGATATTTATTTATGGCGGATGGCCTTTTTTAAAAGGGTTGGTAAATGAATTAAAAGAAAAGAACCCTGGCATGATGACGCTGATTGGATTTGCAATTTCTGTAGCATACATCTACAGCACAGCTACGGTATTTGGACTTAAAGGAATGGATTTCTATTGGGAACTGGCAACACTTATTCTTATCATGTTACTGGGGCATTGGATTGAAATGAAATCTATTGCAGGCGCATCCAAAGAACTGGAACTATTAGTGCAGTTAATGCCTTCCGATGCACACATGGTAATGGGAGATAAAGTTCATGATGTAAAAACAGAAACATTAAAGGAGAAAGATATCATTCTTGTTAAACCAGGAGAAAAAGTTGCAGCCGATGGAATCATATCAGACGGCGAAAGTTATTTGAATGAATCCATGTTGACAGGAGAATCAAAGCCTGTAAAAAAAATAATGGGTGATAAAGTAATTGCCGGGGCTATCAATGGAAATGGTTCTATTAAAGTTACTGTTTCACATGCCGCAAAAGATTCTTATCTATCAAAGGTTATAAAGCTTGTGGATGATGCACAAAAAGCCAAATCAAAAACGCAATTGCTGGCAGATAAAGCAGCAAAATGGTTAACGGTTATTGCAATGGTTGCTGGAATCACTACATTCTTATATTGGTATTTAACGGGTCAGCCTTTAGATTTTGCCATGGCAAGAATGGTTACTGTTATCGTTATTTGTTGCCCTCATGCTTTAGGGTTGGCGGTGCCGTTAGTAGTGGCTAAGTCAACTTCCCTCGCAGCAAAAAATGGGTTACTTATTAAAAACAGGACGGCATTTGAAGATGCAAGAAAGATAACCACAATTGTTTTTGATAAGACAGGAACATTGACAGTTGGAAAATTTGAAGTATCGAAAATTGTATCACTACAAAAAGATATAAACGAAAATGAATTGATAAGACTTGCAGCTGCCTTGGAGCAAAAATCGGAACATCCAATTGCAACTGGTATTTTACTGAAAGCAAAAAGTTTATCGCTCACTGTTCCTGCAGCGGAAAACTTTAATGCCATTACAGGCAAGGGTGTTGAAGCAACTGTAGAAGGGAAAAAAATACTGGTCGTTAGCCCCGGCTACTTAAAAGAAAAAAACATCGCTGTTCCCGATGGCTTTAAAGCCAGTGATACGGAGACAATTGTGTTTGTAATCATCGATAATGTATTAACAGGACACATTGCTTTGTCGGATGAAATACGTCCCGAATCAGCAGAAGCGATCGCAACATTAAAAAAAGAAAATATCAAATCAATATTATTAACGGGCGATAACAATAAAGTAGCAAAGAGCGTAAGTGAAACACTCAGTATGGATAGTTTTATTGCAGAAGTTTTACCAGATCAAAAATTAGATAAGATAAAGGAATTGCAAAACAAGGGAGAGTTTGTAGCTATGACCGGTGATGGTGTAAATGATGCACCCGCTCTGGCACAGGCAAATGTTGGTATTGCAGTTGGCAGTGGTAGCGATATAGCAGCAGAAACTGCAGGCATAGTATTAGTCAACAGTAATCCAAAAGACATCGTGAGTCTCATTTTATTTGGTAAAGCTACTCATCGGAAGATGGTCCAAAATTTATTTTGGGCAACAGGTTATAATGTAGTGGCCATGCCATTGGCAGCAGGTGTGGCATATCATTGGGGAATATTGTTAAGCCCTGCGGCAGGTGCAGCTTTGATGGCTGTGAGTACAATAGTTGTAGCCATAAATGCCGGTATGTTGAAGGTTAGATAAAAGTATTTCACCTAAAAGTGCTGCAAGTATTATTATACAAAAGATTTTAATAATACATAGCTGTAAAAATATAAACGGTAAATAATGAAACAAAAACATTTTCACCTGGACTTCTACATACTTAATTCCATTTTATAAATAACTAAAAACAAAAATTATGCATAATATAAAAATGACTACAACAAAGAAAATTGCTTTCACTATTGCTGCCGCAATGATGCTGTTTTATTTTAGCTCTTGTTCGAGAAAAACGTCGTTTCAGACTTCTTCTGTTGTTCCGGCCGCTAAAGGCTCTGTGAAAGTAAAAAAAGATAAGAACAGTAACTATCAAATTAAAATATCTATATCGAATCTTGCTGAGCCTAAAAGATTGCAACCTTCAAAAGATACTTATGTAGTTTGGCTGCAAACTGAAAATAATGTTATAAAAAACATTGGCCAAATAAATAGTTCAACGGGTTTTTTATCGAGCAAATTAAAGGCTTCTTTTCAAACTGTTAGTTCATTCAAACCTAGCAAAATATTTATAACCGCCGAAGACGATGCCGCGATTCAATTTCCCGGTTCGATGATTGTTTTATCAACCAACAATTTTTAGAAAAATTAAAAAACCAGATAATGAAAATACTACAGACTGATATAGCTATTCAAACCCTATCACCGGAATTACTTCGCAAAATGAATGCCTATTGGCGGGCAGCTAATTATTTATCCGTCGGACAAATTTACCTGTACGATAACCCTTTATTAAAAGAACCTTTGAAATTGGAACATGTAAAGCCTTTGGTAGTGGGGCATTGGGGAACCACGCCGGGACAAAATTTTATTTATATACATCTTAATCGTATTATAAGGCAGTACGATCTCGATATGTTTTACATCGCTGGGCCTGGACATGGTGGTCCCGCATTAGTAGGCAATGTTTACCTCGAAGGTACATGGAGTGAAGTATATCCGAATATCACTCAGGACGAAGCGGGGTTAAAAAAATTATTCAAACAGTTTTCTTTTCCAGGTGGCATTTCAAGTCATGTAGCGCCTACTACACCGGGTTCTATTCATGAAGGCGGTGAATTAGGTTATTCATTGAGTCATGCATTTGGGGCTGCGTTTGATAATCCCGGTTTGATTGTCGCTTGTATAATTGGTGACGGCGAAGCAGAAACAGGGCCCTTGGCTACCGCATGGCATTCAAATAAATTTCTCAATGCAATCACTGATGGAGTTGTATTGCCAATCTTACATTTAAATGGTTATAAGATCAGCAACCCAACTGTGTTGGCCCGTATAGAACACGAAGAACTGGAACAATTCTATAGGGGTTGTGGATGGATCCCTTATTTTGTTGAAGGTGATGATCCTGCTACCATGCACCAGCTTATGGCAACTGCAATGGATAAAGCAATAGAAGAAATTCACCGTATACAAGGCAGGGCAAGAGATAACAATGATAATACAAGGCCCCGCTGGCCAATGATCATTTTGCGGTCGCCTAAAGGTTGGACAGGACCGAAAGAAGTGGATGGCGTTCCAAATGAAGGAACATTTCATTCGCATCAGGTTCCAATATTGGTTGACGCGGATCACCCGAAACATGTGGAACAATTGGAGCAATGGATGAAGAGCTACAATGCAGAAGAGCTTTTTGATGAAAATGGTCGGCTCATTCCCGAACTGGCCGATTTAGCACCTATTGGTAACCGTAGAATGGGTTCCAACACACATACAAATGGCGGAATACTTTTGCATGATCTGATCATGCCGGATTTTCATAAACATGCATTGCATGTTCCTTCTCCCGGTGCTGTAATGGGGCAGGATACAATGATACTCGGAAAATTCCTTAAGGATGTAGCCATATTAAATCAGCACCAGCATAACTTTCGGATATTCGGCCCAGACGAAACAATCTCAAACTTACTGGGAGCCATATTCGAAGTTACAAATCGCCAGTGGGAAGCAAGAGAAGAAAAAAATGATGAGTTTCTTGCGCCAAGTGGACAAGTGCTTGACTCCATGCTCAGTGAACACCAGTGCGAAGGCTGGCTGGAAGGTTACCTGCTTACCGGTCGTCACGGCATGTTCAATAGTTATGAAGCTTTTATACGCATCGTCGATTCCATGTTCAGCCAGCACGCAAAGTGGTTGAAGGTAACATCTGAATTACCATGGAGAAGAAAGATTGCATCCCTTAATTATTTGCTGGCATCACATGTTTGGCAACAGGACCATAATGGATTTACCCACCAGGATCCCGGGTTTCTCGATCACGTAATTAATAAAAAAGCTGATGTTGTCAGGGTGTATCTTCCACCTGATGCAAACTGTCTCTTATCAGTTTTTGATCATTGTTTGCGTTCCAGGCATTACGTGAATGTAGTTGTTGCCGGTAAACATCCACTTCCCCAATGGCTAAGTATGGATGCCGCTGTAATACATTGTACAGAAGGAATTGGTATTTGGCAATGGGCAAGCAACGACCAGGGCGCTGAACCTGATGTGGTGATGGCTTGTTGCGGAGATACACCTACTTTGGAGTTACTGGCAGCTGTTTCCATATTGCGGGAGCATCTACCCGATCTTAAAATAAGAGTAGTGAATGTAGTGGATCTGATGAAACTACAATCCAGTTCAGAACATCCGCATGGATTGAACGACCATGATTATGATTCAATATTCTCCATAGACAAGCACATCATCTTTAACTTCCACGGTTATCCATGGCTTGTGCACCGCCTTACTTATCGTCGTGCCAATCGCAATCTTCATGTAAGAGGGTACAAGGAAGAAGGTACTATTACTACACCATTTGATCTGCGGGTGCAGAATGATATTGACCGTTTTCATTTGGTGATGGATGTGATAGATCGCCTGCCAAATTTAGGAAGTAAGGGCGCTTACTTAAAGCAACAATTGCAGGATAAATTAATTGAACACAAACATTATGTACATGAACATGGCAAGGACATGCCTGAAATTCTTAACTGGAAATGGAAGCAAAACGATAAATAATGGAAGCAACTACAAACCCCGTTGAAAAAAAAGAACTGATAGGCATAGCCGCTGATCATGGCGGATTTGATTTGAAAGTTAAACTGGTTGCGTTATTGAAAACAGCTGGTTATGATATTAAAGATTTCGGTGCTTATCAACTCAATAACAGTGATGACTACCCTGATTTTGTTATTCCGATGGCAAAGGCACTGGCTAATGGGGAAATTACCCGGGGCATTGCCATTTGTGGAAGTGGTGTTGGCGCATGTATTGCCGCCAATAAAATTGCAGGAGTCCGTTCGGCTCTGATCAGCGACTCTTTCTCTGCCCACCAGGGTGTTGAGGACGATGATATGAATATCATGTCGTTAGGTGGCAACATTACAGGACCGGCGTTGGCCTTTGAATTGGTGCAGGTATTTATCAATGCCAGTTTTAAGAACGAAGAAAGATTTGTGCGGCGGCTTAACAAAATTGCCGGAATCGAAAATCGAAAAGATCAAAAAATATAAAATGAATAAGGAAAGATTAAAAGAAACCATTGAGCGTCTCTTCGCTAACGGTAAGGGATTACTCGCCATGGATGAAAGCAACCCAACCTGCAATAAACGTTTTGAAGCAGCAGGCATTCCACAAACTGTAGAAATGCGCCGCAGTTACCGTGAACTCATCGTAACAACGCCCGGCTTAAGCGAAAGCATTGGCGGCGCTATTTTGTATGATGAAACCATTCGCCAGCAAACAAAAGATGGAATTCCTTTTACTGATGTTTTGATTAAATCCGGCATTATCCCGGGAATCAAAGTTGATATGGGTGCTAAAGCAATGGCTGCTTTTGACAATGAAAAAATCACGGAAGGTTTGGATGGGTTACGTGAACGGTTAAACGAATATAAAATAATGGGTGCTCGTTTTGCCAAGTGGCGTGCGGTGATTACGATCGGCGACAATATTCCAACTGCAGCTTGTATAGACGCCAATGTTCATGCATTGGCAAGATATGCAGCATTGTGCCAGGAAGCTGGTATTGTGCCAATTGTTGAACCCGAAGTGCTCATGACAGGTGCTCACACAATAGAACATTGTTATGATGTAACTGAGCAGGTATTAAAAATGCTTTTTTATCAAATGTATTTATATAAAATAGACCTGGAAGGAATAATTTTAAAACCGAATATGGTAATAGCCGGAACAAGCGCTTATAAAAAAGATACTGTTGATGAAGTCGCAAGGGCAACGGTAAATTGTTTGCTCGCTTCAGTTCCCGCCACAGTCCCTGCAATAGCGTTTTTATCCGGCGGCCAATCACCCGAACTGGCATCAGCACATTTGAATGCAATTAATAAAGATTTTAAATATCGGCTACCATGGATCGTTAGTTTTTCTTTTGCCAGGGCTATTCAGCAACCTGCATTGGAAATTTGGAAGGGACAGGAGGCTAATGGGAAAGAAGCCCAAAAATTATTATATCACCGGGCTAAACTTGATGCTGTTGCACGCAAGGGTGAATACAATGCGACAATGGAAATACAAGAGCATTTTATTGAGTAACCCTACATTGAATTGATAATTATTCCACAGCCCGGTTCCATAATTAGTTTAATAAGGTGACAAAATAATATCTGACTGAATTACAAATTTTATCAGCACAAAACAACTTTTTAATCACACCAAAATTATAGTTAAAAACCGTCTACACTCATTATTTTATATGGATTTACTAACCATTATTACAATTCTTATTCTTATCAGTGCCGTTTTTTCTTACCTGAATGAACGCATTATAAAACTGCCGGGAGCTATAGGTTTGGTCATTATCTCAATTGTGATTTCCATCATAATATTATTAATAGGCAAAACCAATAATGGTTTAAAGAATTCAGTTGAAACATTCGCTCAAAGTATTGATTTTTCAAAAGTGCTTTTGAATATAATGCTAGGGTTCCTGATGTTTGCCGGTGCTTTTCATTTTGATTACCAGAAATTAAAAGAACAACGTTCGCCGGTATTTCTGTTAAGCACATTGGGTGTAATTATTTCAACAGCTGTATTTGGCGGATTGCTTTACCTGGTAACATTGCTTTTGCATATTCATTTACCAATCATTTATTGCTTTTTGTTTGGTGCAATCATATCCCCAACAGATCCTATTGCAGTAGCAGCCATTTTAAAAACCTCAAAGATTCCCCCAAGGCTTGATACAATAATTTCAGGCGAATCACTATTTAATGATGGTGTCGGTCTTATTCTTTTCGTAATTATCCTCGGAATAGCGGATAAGCCAGGGAGTACTTCTTTTGCAGCAATAATGCACATATTTGCGCAAGAGGTATTAGGTGGAATAATTATCGGATTAATATTGGGTTATTTAGGCTACCAACTGATTAGAACAATTCATGATTTTCAAACAATATTTTTAATTTCCGTTGCACTGGTATTAAGCATATCACTCATTGCCGGTAAATTTCATGCGTCTATTCCATTATCTGCAATTACTGCAGGTTTAATTATCGGCAACAAGAGCACGGATAAAAAGAATATTGCTGATCAGTTTCTTGGCAAAGTCTGGCAACTGGTTAACGACCTGCTAAACACTGTTTTATTTGTTATGATCGGATTGCAAATGGTTGTAATGCCGTTCCTTCATGAGCATTGGGTTACCGGTCTCGTATCTATTGTGATCCTGTTAATAGCAAGGCTTGTTAGCGTTACTATACCAGCCGTCGTTTTACTTCGAAAATTGAATCCCGGCAACCTTTCAATACTTACCTGGTCTGGTCTTCGGGGTGGAATTTCAGTTGCAATGGCATTAACACTTCCTGAATCACCCTATCGGGAATTAATTCTTTCAAGCTGTTATTTTGTAGTCATCTTTTCCATTATATTTCAAGGGCTAACGCTCAAGAAAGTTGTAGAAATAGCGGTGCGCTATAAAGCTGAATAAACATAAATAATTTATACAAAATGAACAGATCATGAAAATATTTCCTTTAGCTGGCAAGCCTGCAGCGCAAAAAATGCTCACTAACATTCCCCGGCTTGTTACTGCTTATTATTCAGGTATGCCAGATCCGGCTGTAGCGGCCCAGCGGGTTGCCTTCGGAACTTCCGGCCATCGTGGTTCTTCATTTACAATTTCGTTTAATGAAAACCATATCCTTGCTATCACGCAGGCCATTTGCATTTATCGCAAAGCGCATAAAATAGATGGTCCACTGTATCTGGGTTTTGATACACATGCACTTTCTGCGCCAGCTTTTGCTACCACGATGGAAGTACTGGCGGCAAACGATGTTGAAGTAATGATTGCTACCGGAGATGAGTATACGCCAACACCTGTAATCTCTCATGCCATCTTGCAGTATAATTCCGGAAAAAAAACCGGTTGGGCAGATGGTATCGTTATCACGCCTTCTCACAATCCTCCGGATGATGGCGGCTTTAAATACAATCCGCCCAACGGCGGACCAGCATCAGGTACGATTACGAATTGGATAGAAGCCAAAGCAAACGAATTGCTGCAAAATAATTGTCAATCAGTTAAAAGAATTTCCTTTAAAAAAGCATTGGCTGCTGCTACAACGCACCGCCACGATTACCTGGATACCTACATCACTGATCTTGGCAATGTCATTGACATGAACCTGATCCGTGATTCGAAGATCAGCATAGGCGTTGACCCGCTTGGTGGTGCCGGCGTTAATTATTGGCAACCGATTGCTGATCGTTATAAACTCAACCTGGCAGTTGTAAATAAAATTATTGATCCTACATTCAGTTTTATGACCGTGGATTGGGATGGACAGATCCGCATGGACCCATCCTCTCCCTACGCCATGCAACGCCTCATCGCAATGAAAGATAATTTTGATATTTCATTTGCCTGCGATACGGATCATGACCGGCATGGTATTGTTACTAAAAGTGCAGGGCTGTTAAACCCAAATCATTATTTATCGGTTGCCATTGCTTATCTCATTCAACATCGTCCTCAATGGAATAAAAGAGCTGGCATAGGTAAAACAGTTGTGACAACACAACTGGTTGATCGGATCGCAAAAAAATTTGGAAGAAAGATTTACGATGTACCGGTTGGGTTTAAGTGGTTCGTAGATGGTCTCTTCGATTCGTCACTTTGCTTTGGCGGCGAGGAAAGTGCAGGAGCTTCATTTTCAAGAATAGATGGCAATGTTTGGACAACAGATAAGGACGGATTTATTCCGGCATTGCTGTCAGCAGAGATCACAGCAAACACAGTGAACGATCCCGGCAAAATATACAATGAACTCACAAAGGAATTTGGTGAATCTTTTTACGATCGCATTGAAGCAAAAGCTACCCCTGGCCAAAAAGAAAAATTAAAGAATCTTTCCCCTGAGCAAATAAAATTTACAGATATAGCAGGAGAAAAAATTAAACAGCTCCTTATTGAGGCTCCC
>JBDSBG010000117.1:0-9652 GCA_039921685.1 Ferruginibacter sp. | reverse complement strand
TTTCAAACGGCGGAAAGCAGCGCCGGTGCAGGTACGCAGCCCGCCGGCTGTGGAGGCGAAAGCAACGAATTTGAAGTACTAACCAAAGCCAGTAAAGGCTATGCGCTTATTCTACCTAATCCTATATTGAACATTTCTTCACAGCAGAACCTAACTAATACCAATTAAATTACTTTAATCTAAATGATATAACAACTCGAAGAAAACCTATCACACAAACAAAAGCCGCTCATTAAGAGCGGCCTTCATTAAATAACCAAGATATTATATTAATTGATCGTTACAGTTTGTGCACCTTCATCAAGTATGATGGTGTAAGTACCGGCTACAGCAGGTGTTTTAAAATTATCTCCACCTTCCCATTTAATTTTCTTTGCCACGCCTGTTGCATTGTTTTGGCCGCTATTATCCTCATAATCGAAAGCGCCCCAATCAGCACCTGCAAGGAATTTAAAATCCAAATTCGCTTCCAGTCCAAGTGTGATCGTCCACCTGTTGTTACCAGCATAAGTCATGACTGGTGAAGCGGCCGGGTTCCAGGCAGCTACGCCGGTAAGCCCATCTCCTACCACTTTCATGATCGAAGCATCCATTGACTGGTAAGTTACATTATCACGGTCACGTCCATCCCAGATAACCCTGTACTTACTAGCTGCAGGAACTGCGTTGAAGTTACCTCCGTTTATTTCCAGTGTGCTGCCACTTGGTAACGGGGTACCATAGCTCCTTGTTTCATCAACTGCATTACTTCCACTATTCCATGCATCATTATCAATAAGTTTCCAGCCATCAACGGCAAGGTCTGTTAATCCAACAAATAAATTAGTTCCTGCATTACCCAATGCATAATCAGGGAATACATTTGGCGGATTCCAGCCTGCACCTGTTGCACCACCAACAAATCCCATTCTTCCCTGCATGATGTTCCATTGAAGTGTACTAACATTAATACTTATGCGATAAAATCCATCGGCTGCAACACTCAGGTTACCACCTCCTGAACTCAAGGTATTACTACCGTTGTCTCCATAGTTGACATTCCATGATTGGCCTTGTGTAAATTTAAACTGGGCGCCTGCAGGTAGCCAGATATAGATGTAATACATATTGTTTAAAAGTCCGGGACGCTGATCCCTGATCATTTCCGGAGCATCGCCTGGCGTCCAGTCGGTACCGTTACCTGTAGCAGTTTGGTAACTTCCTGGCATATAAAACCTAAGCGTGGAAATATATGTTTGAACATCCAGGTTAACTGTATTTGAATATGATATTGCACCCTGCGATGTAACTGCTTTTAACCTGTACTCCAGCGTACCTGCTGCACCTGGAACAATACCTGCAACTGCGGCTGCTGTATTTACCTGGTCCTGATTATAGGTTACTGTATATAGATCATCTCCTACAAGAAATTCATTAGGATTGGCAAAACCAGCCCCTGCAAGATCACACTGTATTGAATAGGTAACGGTTCCTGTATAACCAACAAAGGAAGGCGTCCAGCTAAATGTATTTGCATCCAGGGCTGCATCCGGCAGGCTCAATACAACGCTGCTAACCGAACTCGTTAGTGCAGAAGGGTCGTTGAAAGGTGTAACCGAAATCCTGAGTGTATTGGAAACATATTTCTCATTATTGTTACCATAAGAAGAAGACAATCTTACTTCTAACTCGTAAGGAACGCCCAGTGTAAATCCATAATTAAGGAGGATATTGTTCAACTCTCTTCCGGTTAAAGTGGTACTATTACTGCCATACACCGTTTTAGTAGCTTCTTTGGTAAATTGTCTTCCAGCTGAATCTATTTCCAGCACATATTTATAGTTGGCCGTATCTGTTGCATAACCTGGATTTGTCCAGGTGAATGACACAACTACATTGTTAGAATCGGCCGCAGAAGGTGTAAGTGAACTCGAAGAGCTACTTAAGACTACCTCGCTACCATTACCACTTACTGTTGGTTTGTCCAGTTTTTTACATGAGGTATATACCACGGTACATACAACAGATGCAAAAAGGAGTTTTAAAAAATTTTTCATATTCAAGTTTTTATAAATTAAGCCCTGATGTTTTTATTGTAAGGTAACTGTGTACAAACCTGTTTTAAAATTGAAAACGATCTTATAGGTTCCGCTGGCACCGGGACCGGGGAAATTATTATTGTATGTGCTGTTTGCCCCGTTGTATCCAAAAATGCCACCTGTTTCTGTAGGCAAATTTGTACCGTCTGCAGCATATTTATTCTGCCATGATCCATTTTCAGGTATTGCAAGAAATTCCTGTCCAGCTGCTAAAGGAACTGTGATTTCGTAGGTTGTAGTAGTCGTTGCTGTAAATTCCTGTGTGGCTGCCGGAACTGGGTTGTCCCATCCACCCTGCGTTGCACTTCCAATGATATAGAGATGGCCTCCCGGTGGAAGCGGCACGGCTACATCAAGATAAGGAGTTACAATAAAATTTATTTTATTTGAGTATAACGGTAAAGCATTGTTTGCAAGCGCTGCCTTTATCCTCATTTCAACATGATGTGGTTGTTCTTCTTTGAAATTCAATAAGAGCCCATTCAATTGCCCGATCGTTAGTGATAATCCCAGGTCTTTGGCTATTACGAGTTCTTTCAAATTCGCGCTGCTGAAATTTGCTCCTATTGTATCCAGTTCAATGGTATAAGATACATCCTGCGAGCTGATGCCCGTACTGAATTTATAATCTGGATTGGTCCATGTTAGCTTCATTGCCTGCAGCGCACGGTCTGGCCTAAGCAATACCATCGGTGAGGTATATTCCGTTGCTGTTAATACCGGCGGCGTAGCGCTTTCAACAGAAACTTTTGTTTCATCTTTCTTGCAGGCAGCAAATATTGCAACCAGTAATGTTAAGAAGATTACTTGCGTGATTGCTTTTTTCATTTTGATTATTTTTGTAATGAATTGTTTTTATTAATAGCCAGGGTTTTGAACCAATGAAGGGTTTGATGTAAGATCATCAGATGGAATAGGATAAAGATTGTATTTGCCATCCACTGCTGATCCCGATGCTACACCTCCTTTCCAGGCCCACAAATAAGTGCTGGTTGTAAATTGATTATACCTTATAAGATCGCTACGACGATGCCCCTCCCAAAATAATTCACGTCCTCTTTCATCTAATACATATTGTAAATTAAGTTGAGCAAATGCAGCCGCATTGGGATCTGCCGGTCTTCCCCTTACTGCTAATTGCTGAAGATAACCAAGTGCGGTAACATTATCACCTCCTGTTCCACCTCGTAAAACAGCTTCAGCGTAAGTAAGGTAAATTTCAGGCAACCTGAAGATTGGGAAATCAATGCTGGAAAAAGTATTTCCGGCATCAATGCGTGGAGCCGGACCACCATTTCTCAATAAATTTCTGAATTTGGTTGATGAATAACCCTGTGTTGCATCGCCTAATAAAGTTCCCATGATCAGGGTTTGGCCATTTGTATAAAACTGGCCACGTACATCCTGTGCATCAAAAAGACCAACAAATTGTTGGGTTATCCTGATACATCCCCAGGTTCCGCTACAACCGGAAATATTTCCAGGAACACCAGCCGGTCCGTGAATAAGAAAAGTTGTTCCCCCATAAGTTTGAGTACTCAGTCCATCATAAGGAAACGCCCAGATGAACTCGTCGCCGTTGAGGTTATTATCAGCAAGCATTAATTCTTTATAATCGGAATGTAATGTATAACCTGCAGCCAGCACTTTTTTGCAATAAGTGATTGCTTCGGTATATTTTGCCGAGCCTGTATAAACTTCTGCATTTAAATAAATGCGTGCAAGTAAAGACCAGGCAGCTGATTTATCAACACGTCCGTATTCATTTGTTTTTGGATCGGCAAGTGTAGTTTCGATTGCTAATAACTCTGATTCAACAAAACTAAATATTCCTGCTCTTCCAACCTGTTCAGGATAAACCGTAGAACCAATAGGCGTTGCATCTGTAACCAATGGTGGGTTGCCAAACAGATCCATCAGCAAAGAGTATTGATAAGCTCTTATCAATCTTGCTTCTTCCCTGTACAACCTCACCTTATCAGCATCAGTTCCCGAAATACCCCTGCTGCTTAATTTAGCATCAGTTGATTCGATCAGGAAATTGTTGGCGAGTGTGATAATATAATAAGCCCTGTAATAAACACATTTTACTGAGAAATTTACCGAGGTCCAGTTTAATTGATGAATCCCAATTGGATCGGTATTATTGGCGTAGGTCCAGCCAGCCTCATCTGTACTCAGGCACTGCAGGTACCAAAGGTTACGAAGAAAATCTGAGTTACCTGCATCAGAAATAATTTGTGCAGGCAAGTCTCCGCTACCTGAACCGTCTGGCCCGGTAACCATCATGGTATTATAAACTTTAGCAAGCGCTTGTTTATATCCAATTTCTGATGACAATATGATGTCGTTGGTAACGGCATCATTAGGAGCGAGGTCTAACTTTTTTGTACATCCCGACAATATCATAAAACCCAAAAGAAGGCCGGCAAGCAATGTTTTTAAATTATTTTTCATATACATATTTTTATTTTATTAAAAGTCAAGATTAAAACCTACTGATAATGTTCTTGGTCTCGGATAAAGATTTCTATCAATACCATTACCATGTTCAGGATCAAGGCCTTTGTACTTAGTGATTGTAAACACATTTTGAAGTACTGCATTCAACCTAAGGTTAGCAATCCTGTACTTACCAAGCTTGCCAACATTGAATCCCATATTGATATTGTCCATTTTAAGGAAAGAGGCATTTTCAATATAATAATCACTGGATGTTTGCAGATCAGTTGTCCCCTGGAAACGGGTATCAAGATAGCTCGTAGATGCGTTACCGATAGTATATGCACCCGCAACCACATTGTACCTTCCAAAGTTGCTCGCTATATTGTTGTACACGTAATTATTGAAATTAGCTCTTGCAACAAAACCCATACTGAACTTCTTATAAATTAGGTTGGCACTGAATCCATAATAAACACTTGGATCTGCAGAATGCCCTTTGTACTTATCTTTTTCATTGATCACACCATCCCGGTTGATATCTTCAAACAACCCTTCGATCGGTCTGCCATCTTTATCGTAAACCTGGTGAAATAAGTAGAAAGTATTTTTTGGGCCGTCAACAGCATTGATCTGGATGAAACCATTCACCGCATCAGCATTACCTACCAGTTGCCCGATGTAGTTAGCATCTTTACGAAGAGCAGTCAGATTTGTGATGGTATTTTTGTTATATGTTGTGTTGAAGTTGAAATCCAAAGTCAAATCTCTTTTTCTTATAACAGCAAGATTTAAATTTAGTTCAACACCCTTATTATCCATGTCACCAACATTTGCAATTATATATGGAGAGAAATTGCTACCTGCCGGTTGTGCAACCTGGTTAAGCAGGTCTTTTGTTTTTTTGTAATAGAATTCGAGGCTACCTGTTATCCTGTTATTAAAAAATCCATAGTCAAGTCCAAGGTTATAGGCAGTTGTTTCTTCCCATTTAAGATTTGCATTAAATGCCGTTGGATATACCGCAAGGATGGTGCTGTCTCCAAAAAGCATTGCTGAGTTTACTCCCGTTGTATTGTAATAAGAATAGTAACTGTAATTTCCTATCGCACCGTCTTGTTGCCCTGTAACTCCATAGCTTGCACGTAATTTCAGGTCGGATACTACCCTGCTTGCCCTGAAAAGATCATCTTTAATTTTCCATCCGAGTGCCACTGAAGGAAATGTTCCCCACCTGTTGTCCTCATTAAAACGGGATGATCCATCGCGGCGAATTGTTGCAGTCAACATATATTTATCACGAAAAACATAATTCAAACGTCCAAAGATACCTATCAGGTTATGCTCTTCCCGGTGGTATTTTATACCGGGTGCTATTGTGCCTGCGAATGTGTCTCCTACTGCTGTGTACGTACGGAAGTTATAATCTTTCTGATCGTAACCATTGTATGAGTAGCCGGCAGTAATATCAACACGGCTTTTGATCTTAGCAATGTCTTTTACATAATTTAAGTAGAAATCAAATACTGTGTTTTGCTTCCTTTGTTCACCATATCTGATAGATCCACCTTCATACGGATCATTGATGTTGTAGCCAACTGCAGCGTAAGATGGGATAAACCTGGTACCAGTATTCTTGCTTATATCATATCCAAGATTTACGTTCGCATGCAAATCTGGTAAAAAATGAAATTTATAATCCAACTGTAAATTTCCGAAACTTCTTCTTGGCTTTTGTTCATCATCAGTAGCAGCCAGCCGTCCCAGTGGGTTATTTGGCCTGTTCAAAATCAGGTCACCATTTGGTTCCAGCCACTCATAGTAGCCACCGTAATTACCATTACCGCTGTACACAGGCTGGGTAGGATCAAAACTAACAGCACCGCCTATAGCGCCCTGGTCAGCAAAACGAGTCTTTTGAGAAACCCCTTTTAAGTTAAGATCTACTTTCAAATGATTGGAAAGAAAAGTAGGATTAATGTTCAAGCCTACTGATTGCCTTTCAAGATGATCTGTAAGCAATACCCCATTTAAATAAGCATAACCCAACGATAACCGATAGGGCAACTTCTTAATGCCTCCCGAGATAGAAAGATTATTATCAGTTGAAACGGCTGTGCGATAGATCACATCCTGCCAATCTGTATTAGCTGTGCCCAACTGTGATTTTTGTTTATCGGTACCATTAGCATTAATGATTCCGCGAACCTGGTCACCTGTTAATACATCTACTTTATCGGAGATCCTTGCCCATGATTCAAGATTTGAAAAATTAACCTTCACCTCTCCGCCTTTGCCTTTTTTAGTAGTAATAAGTATGACACCGTTAGCACCCCTTGTTCCGTAAATAGCGGCTGCAGATGCATCCTTCAATATGCTGAAACTTTCAATATCGTTCGGGTTGATAAAACTCAAAGCATTGCTTGCACCGGAAATGCCACTGTTGTCCAACGGTATTCCATCGATCACGATCAGCGGGTCATTACTTGCATTCAAAGATGAACCACCACGAATACGAATGGTACTTCCCGATCCCGGCTGGCCGCCATTTGAAATCACAGAAACACCTGGCACCTTTCCTGCTATCAGTTGCTCCGGCGTGGTGATATTTCCTTTCTGAAAGTCTTTTGATGTTACTGTACTGACAGCACCAGTAAGATCCTTTTTCCTGGTTGTACCATAACCGACAACAACCACTTCATTCAATACCTGGTTGGCTTGTACAACGCTGATCCTGAATATACCATCTGCAGATGTGCTTTCCTGTGTAACATATCCTACTGAAGTAAACTGCAAGGTGTTCTTTCCTGCAGGTGCAGTTAGTTTAAAGGTCCCATCGGCCCCGGTTTGCGTAGAGGTTTTGGTTCCCTTTATAGTAACAGTCATACCTGAAACGGGCGCACCCGATTTGGAATCTGTTACAGTACCGGAAAGGGCGTTTTGTGCCATGGATGTGAAAGAAATCAGCACAAATAAGATAAGCACCGGTAAAATCTTTGGGATTTTTTGAATAGTTTTTTTCATAAAACAAACATTAACGGTTTTGGTAGTTAAGGCAAATGTGTAAAAGTTACACAAAGTAAGATTTTTTTTTTAAAATGAAATCTATGTTAATAATTAATTAGGTCCTGTTTTCATCAGTTCTAACAACCAAAAATATCACCTATTCAATACGCAAAAAACTGACTTGAGGTTGTTTGGCAACGGGTTTTTAAAAGTCAATGCCCACCCATTTTTTATTTCGCTTTTCATACTTACTGTAATTGAATTTATAAAGTTTGCCAGGGCGGTGTGGTACATTCTCTTCTATCTCATCGAGGTCTATCAAAAAGTCCATGGCAAAGAATTTTTTTCGGAAATTCCGGCGATCAAGCTTAACGCCCAGAATTGCTTCATATAGATTCTGTAATTCACGCAAAGAAAATTTATTTGGCAAAAGGCTGAATCCAAGTGGATGCTCCTGCACCCTTTTTTGAAGCCTGGTGTAACAGGTATCAAAAATTTCCTGGTGGTCAAAAGCGAGATCTATTACTGTATCAACATCATGCCAATGCAATTCATTGTCGAGGATCTTCAATTTATGATGCTGAATATTGATGAGTGAATAAAAAGCAACTGACACCACCCGGCCGCCTGGATGCCGCCCTATGCTCCCGAAAGTATGAACCTGCTCCAGGTAAAGATGATCCAGACCTGTTCGTTGTTTTAAAATGCGGTAAGCAGCAGTATCAAGATCTTCATCTGGTTTCACGAGATCACCAAGTAAGGACCACTTGCTCTGAAATTTTTTCATATCCGACCTGATGAGCAGGACCTTTAATTTATTTTCATCGAAACCAAAGATTACACAATCAACTGACAAGGCGATTTTATTCGTGCTTTGAACTTCGGACTGGATGATCTTAAGCGACTTTACAGCTTTTCCGTTGAGGCTTCCTTCAGGTTTGAGTGGCATAATAATAAAATTTAAATTTTTACTTTATTATAAAAAATATTGCCCGGGCAGGGTTAACTACCGGGCCTATTTGCCCTTTACTATTTTGATACTTTGTTTTTGTTGTGATGTTTTTATTGTCATAACATACATTCCTCTTGCCAGGCCTGCAGCTTCTTTGATTTCAAAAGCATTATTGCCGGCAGACACTGCTACTGATTTTTTGAGTAACAACCTGCCACTCATATCCGAAATGCTGATTGCAGCTACATCCTTAATTGTTGATTCGATATTTACATTTAATATTTCTTTGAATGGATTTGGATTCACTTCTATAAATCCGCCATTAACTGAAACAGTGATCTTTACAACGGGGCTGTATTTGTAATTACCATCTTTGTCCACCATTTTCAGCCTGTAAAAATAAGCAGGCGCAATTATTCCGCTGATATCGTCCGTGTAATTATAATTGCTATTACCCGTAGCCGTAACATTAGCTACTGTCTCAAAATCCTGGGCGTTAAGGCTGCGCTGTAAATCATAAGAACCAAGGTTCTCTTCATTGTTCACACCCCAGAACAGCAAATTGCTTTTTCCATTGTTCTTTCCGTTGAAACTGGTAAGCGTAACCGGTAGCGCCACGAATTGGTTTGTGAATACATGGTATTCTCCGGGTGCCAGTGTAAATGACTGGGCAGAGCCTGTTGCAGTAATCGTAGTACCCGTTAGGTAATCGTACCAGGTACCGGCCGTTGGAAACGTAATGGAGCCGGTAGTTTGGACAACATCAAAGTTACCAATGGTAGCGAGATGTGTGGCCCCTACACTTAATTTCAACCATTTGAATGCACCGCTGAAATCACGGGTGATATTATTGGAAACAAACAGTGGCCTGTATATTGGATTCTGCCTTAGTTGTAACAACCCTGCCCAAACATGGTATAACTGGTTCCTTCCGGAATTTTGAAAATAACTCCAGCTGATGGGCTTGGGGTCTGTACGGCAATTTGTATTGATGGTCCCGTTTTGGCAAAAGTTGATAGTATAATCATACCCAAGCTCTCCAAACTGCCAGATCATTTTTGGACCCGGTTGTGTGAGGAACAATGCCCCACATAATTCCATCCGCTTCAGGGCGGTGGTTAAGGTTTTGATATTATAAGTACCGCTGCTGTTTCCGAATTGCAGGTTCTTATAC
>JBDSBG010000116.1:0-39182 GCA_039921685.1 Ferruginibacter sp. | reverse complement strand
TGGCTTTTTCATACTCAAAATCATTTACATAACGGATGCCTCTTAAAATAAAATTGGCCCCCACTACCTTACAGCAGTTTACAGTAAGGCCATCATATACAACCGCTTCCACTTTGTCATTTGATTTGTAAATGTCATTGAGCCATTGCAGGCGTTGCTGTTCACTGAACATGGGTTGCTTGTTTACATTGCGCCCGATGCCAATGATCAGTTTGTCAAACAATGGCAAGGCCCTGTCAATAATATCGGTATGGCCCAGGGTTACCGGATCAAAAGTGCCGGGAAAAAGACAGATACGTTCCATGTTGATTTGATGATTTGATGATGGGATGATTTGATGATGGGGGGATTTGATGATTTGGTAATTTGGTAATTTGGTGATGGGATGATTTGATGATGGGGTGCTGAGGCGATTTGATGATTTGATGATTTGGTGATTTGGTGATGGGACAGCATTGAATAAAAAATTTCAGACTCGTCCCCTTAAAACAATTCGCATAATTAATCATCAAATTATCAAATCATCAAATCAACTTACTTCCCCGCCAACAAATACAACACTGCCATCCTTACTGCCACACCATTTTCTACCTGCTGTAAAATAATCGATTGTTTGCTATCGGCAACATCACTGTCTATTTCCACGCCGCGGTTTATGGGTCCCGGGTGCATGATGATAATTTCTTTACCGATACTTTCCAATAATTTCCTTGTAACACCATAGGCAAGATTGTATTCCCTTAAGGAGGAGAATAGCACCTGGCTTTGGCGTTCCAGCTGGATTCGGAGCACATTGGCCACATCGCACCACTGCAGCGCCGTCCTCAGATTATATTCCACCTGTACATCAAATGCTTCTTTTATATAAGTGGGTATGAGGGTTGGTGGCCCGGCCAACATCACTTCGGCGCCCATTTTTTTCAATAGCCAGATATTGCTGAGCGCAACTCTTGAGTGCATGATATCTCCGATGATCAATACTTTTTTTCCCATTAATGAACCTGCATTTTCTATGATGGAGAATGCGTCGAGCAGTGCCTGGGTAGGATGTTCATTGATACCATCACCCGCATTGATAATAGCGGTGCCGGGTAGCTGCTTCGCCAAAAAATGCGGAGCGCCGCTGGCACTGTGACGCATCACCACCATATCGACTTTCATACTTAGTATATTGTTCACCGTATCCAGCAAGGTTTCCCCTTTAGATACAGATGAACCCGAAGCAGCAAAATTGATGGTATCGGCACTTAGCCTTTTTTCTGCCAGTTCAAAAGAAATCCTGGTGCGTGTTGAATTCTCGTAGAATAAGTTGACTATGGTAACATCTCTTAATGATGGAACTTTCTTGATGGGGCGCTGCAATACTTCTTTGAATTGTTGTGCCGTTGATAAAATAAGGGAAATGTCGTCTGTGGAAAGTTCTTTAATGCCCAGTAGATGGTTGGTGGATAGTTGCATTAAGAAGCGAAGCTAGATAAAAATGGGGAAGGGACAAAATTGGAGGAGGATGCGGGATGCGGGGTGCGGGATGCGGGATGTGAGATTAGGGCTCGGGATTCGGGTATTGGTGGTCAGGATATCCCGAATCCAATATCCCGCATCCCGTATCCCCGATCCCTTATCAATACAACACCACTTCATTCCTCTCCCACTCCACTTTTACTTTTTGCGAAACGATCGAGTCAATTGTTTTGCCGCAGTAGTCCGGTTGTATAGGTAGTTCACGATTAAATCTCCGGTCAACCAGTACACATAATTCAACTTTCCTGGGGCGGCCGAAATCCTGTAGGGCATCAAGGGCAGCCCGGATTGTCCTGCCGGTATAAAGCACATCGTCGATGAGGATCACATTTTTTCCTTCGATGGAAAATGGAATGTCGGTTTTATTGGCCTTGTGCAGTTCCTCCCGAATGTCATCGCGGTAAAAAGTTATATCCAATACGCCATAGGCAATCATTTCGTTTGTGCGCAAGCGCCTGATCGCCTCGATCAACCTGTCACTGAATTTTACGCCCCTTGGCTGGATCCCAATGAATACAAAATCAGCCAGGTCTTGGTGGTTTTCCGTAAGATGATGTGCAAGCCTAAGTATAATTAGTTCGAGCTGTTTCGGTGAAAGTAGAATTTGCATATCTAATTGACCCTTTTTGATGATTTGGAATTTGCTGATGTGAAGATAACCAGGATTGAAGGATTTGAGAATTGAAAAAATGAATTGATAAACCTTTCTCCAACCCCTGAATAGAAAATGCCCTGCAAGAAGCAGGGCTTATGATTTTGGAACGCTTGTAACAAGGAAAATTTAAAGGCCACTAAACCAGCTGATGTGGATATCAAATTTTAATCATCAGATCTTCCATCTTATTTAATTGTTTTCAACTCTTCCTGTAATATGGCCAGTTCATCCCATTTGCCCGTTGAAGCCAACCTGGCCTGCTTCGGCCAGGTAGCAGGATTGTAGATGCTGAATTTGCTGCCTGCTGCATCAAGGATGATTTGTAGTTTTTTGATTGTAGCCTTTGCAAGATCCCTGAAACCTTTAATGTTTTCTTTAAGCAGCAAGGCTTCAACTTTTTTATTAATGCCCTCAATTTTTGTCAGGTCATCTATAATTACTGCGGGAACTGGTTTGGTTTTTTTTGCTGCTTTTTGCTTCGCAACAACTAATTTTTCGGCAACTTCCGGAACATTTATCACGCAGTTTTCTACTGCGTAATTATTTGAGAATGTTTTCTGGTTGTAGTCATTCACCCATCTGCCATCACTTAAAAGATAACGATATTCATAGGTTTTTCCCGGCGTTAATGCAAGTTCTGCGATCATTGAACCATCCTCCTGCTTTTGAAGATAAATACCTTCTTCAGGGTTCCAGTTATTAAATTCACCAACTACTACACCCGAAACGGCGTCAGCAACGAACTCTGCCGGTAGTTTGAAAGAAACTTTGTTTGTCATAATATGATTTTCTGATTTATGAAATTTATTGTCTTCGCCGTTAATACCCTTTCCTCGCAAACGTAACCCGTGGCTTGTTCACATATTATTCACAGGAATGTGATTTGATGATTTGGTAATTTGATGATTTGATGATTTTCGGAACCCAGAGCAGCTAAACTCAAATCCCAAATACTCAACTTGCTTTATTTTTCTCTCATGAATGGATAACTAAAATCTGTTGGTGAACTAAATGTTTCCTTAATGGTGCGTGCACTTAACCAACGATAAAGATTTAAGATAGAGCCGGCTTTGTCATTTGTTCCGCTTCCTCTTGCACCACCAAATGGTTGCTGGCCAACAACAGCACCGGTAGGTTTGTCATTGATATAAAAGTTACCGGCACTATTGCGAAGCTTATTCGTAGCAAGCTCAACTGCAAATCGATCCCTTGCGATCACTGCCCCGGTTAAGGCATATGGAGAAGTGCTGTCAACAAGCTTCAAGGTTTCTTCAAATTTATTTTCGTCATAAATGTAAACGGTTAATATGGGCCCAAATAATTCTTCGCACATGGTTACATATTGAGGATCGGTTGCCTCGATAATCGTTGGCTCAATAAAATAACCATCTGTTTTATCACATTTACCTCCTACCCACACTTTAGCACCGCTGTCTCTCTTTCTTGAAGCTTTAATATAACTTTCTAGCTTATTAAAACTTTTTTCATCAATCACGGCATTTACGAAGTTGGTGAAGTCTTCTACTGTTCCCATTTTCATCGACTTCACCTGGTCCACCAGTTTCTTCTTTACTTCTGCTGCAAGGTTTGATGGAATATATGCCCTTGATGCGGCAGAACATTTTTGTCCCTGGTATTCAAAGGCGCCTCTTGCCAATGCAGTAACCAGCACATCAGGATCTGCTGATTTGTGAGCAATGACAAAATCCTTTCCACCTGTTTCACCAACGATGCGTGGATAAGAACGGTACATACTCATATTCTTTCCGATCGTTTGCCACATATTATTAAACACTCCTGTACTACCGGTAAAGTGTATGCCCGCAAAATCAGGATGATTAAAGATCACTTCACCAATGGTTGGGCCATCAATAAAAACAAGATTGATTACACCATCGGGCAAACCTGCTTCTTTTAAAATGCGCATAAACATCTGTGCACTGTATACCTGGGTGTTAGCACATTTCCAAACTACCACGTTGCCGCACATGGCTGCACTGGTAGGAAGGTTGCCACCAATTGCGGTGAAGTTGAATGGTGTCAATGCAAAAACGAATCCTTCCAATGGACGATACTCCAGCCGATTGTACATGCCGGGCCCGCTGATGGGCTGCTGGCGATAAATATCACTTAAGAAGTGAACGTTGAAACGTAGGAAGTCTATTAGTTCACATGCGGCATCTATTTCAGCCTGGTAGGCATTTTTACTTTGTCCAAGCATGGTAGTGCCGTTGATGTATGGACGATATTTTCCAGCGAGAAGATCTGCAGCTTTCAAAAATATATTCGCACGGTTCTCCCAACTCATGTTGGCCCATTTTTCTTTTACTTTTAATGCAGCATTGATCGCTTTTGTTACATGCTTTGCTTCGCCAACATGGAACTGTCCAAGCAAATGTTTACGTTCATGTGGGGGACGAAGCTCCATTGTTTTACCTGTACGCACCTCTTCGTTACCGATATACATCGGAACATCAATCTTATTTGCTTTTAGCTCTTTCAAAACTGCTTTTAATGCAATTTTTTCAGGGCTGTTGGGTGCGTAGTTTAATACTGGTTCATTCGCCGGCATGGGGTAGTAAAAATCTCCGTACTGCATAAAAAATAATTTGGTGATTTGATAATTTGATGATTACGCGATTTGATGATTTGATTATTTGGCTATTAATTTCAATTTTAAGGAACTTATTATTTTAGACAATATTTTTGCAATCGAAATACACTCATTTATTAATGTTTCGCAATCTTCATAACCCTCAGAATTTTTGCAAAGTAATAACCAATATTCGGTCTCGTCTGTTTCCTTTGCTGCAATTTTTAATTTGTGAATAAAATCTGCCTTACTTTCTGCATTCTGAGCTTCCCGCACATTTGCTCCAATTGAAGTTCCGGATCTCAATAATTGTTTTGCAATTATATACTTCTTATTTCTCTCCAATATTTCTACGTACCTGATAATTTTTAATGCAAAGGCGAAACTCAGTTCTACAATTAAATTCCTTCCTCTATCGGTCTGCATAAACTTAATTTGATGATTTGGTAATTTGATATTTGATGATCAAAATACAAAAATCATTATAGCTAAGAATAATTTATGCGCTAAATTAAATTTAGTTGGACCAAATTTTACATTACACTAATCACCAAATCATCAAATCACTAAATTAATCACGCATTCTCCTTCTCACTCATCAAATACGCCTTAATAAACCCATCCAATTCACCATCCATCACCGGCCCAACATTTCCAACCTCATAATCTGTGCGGTGGTCTTTGATCATTTTATAAGGATGGAAAACATAAGAACGTATCTGGCTTCCCCACTCTATTTTTTTCTTCTTGCTGTTTGCGGCATCTTTTATTTCGTTGCGCCTTTGCAGTTCCATTTCATACAACCGGCTTTTGAGCATTTGCATGGCCAGTTCACGATTTCCAAGCTGGCTCCTGTCTTGCTGGCAAACAACCACGATACCTGTGGGAATATGGGTGAGTTGAACTTTTGTCTCTACTTTGTTTACGTTTTGTCCACCGGCACCACCACTTCGGGAAGTTTCCATTTTTACATCGGCTGGGTTTATTTCAATATTGATGGTATCATCAACGAGTGGATAAACATTCACAGACACAAAGGAAGTATGCCTTCTTGCATTACTATCAAAGGGGGAAATGCGGACCAATCGATGCACACCACTTTCTGATTTTAAAAAGCCATATGCGAAGGGACCCTCAAACTTATAAGTCGCAGTTTTGATGCCTGCTCCATCGCCCCACTGCCAGTCCATCTCAGTTACGTTCCATCCTTGTTTTTCACCGTACATTCTAAACATACGGGCAAGCATTTCTGCCCAATCCTGGCTTTCAGTTCCACCTGCGCCACTGTTTATTTGCAGCATTGCCGGGAGTTCATCTTCCGGCTCATTGAGTGTGCTTTTGAATTCAGCTTCTTCGATCTTGTTGATGGCATCTGTATGTGCGGCCTTCACTTCTTCTTCAGTTGTGTCACCAGCTTTCCAGAATTCAAACAGCACTGCAAAATCTTCCACGGCCGTATCTACAGCACGAAAAAGATTAATCCAATATTCATTTACTTTTATTTCTTTGAGAATAGAAGTTGCACGGGCATTATCGTCCCAAAAGCCTGGTGAAAGTGAAAGTTGTTTATCGTTTGCTATTTTTGCTTCCCTGTTAGCGACGTCAAAGAAACCTCCCCAAAACCAGCACACGGTCTCTCATACTCTTTAATTGTTCTGTTGTCATAGGGCGCAAAAGTAAAGAAAGATTTCATAATTTGATGATTTGGTAATTTGATAATTAAAATACAGGATTGTTTTGCTTCTATATGAAAGCACTTTCCGACCTGGTCAATCATCAAATCACCAAATCATCAAATTATCAAATCACACTATTAGTGGAGAAATATCGATGCTGTTTAGATACCTGTCAAGCTGGGAAATGGCAGTAAATGCACGCGTGCCACAAAAGGTTCCATCAATTTTTGAAATTACTTCTACATAAAATGAATTCACCTGGTAGAGCTCAAACTCATAATATTTATTATAAGTACGGGCTACAAGGGCTCCTGCTTTCTCGAGTATAAAAGCCCGCTTCTCTTCAGTAAGTGTGTTGTACTGGTTCAGGGTCATGGTAGTTTTGGTTGGTCTTGAAAATTAGGTTTGTAAACATAAGGGGATTGGTTTGATAAATAAATACTCTAAATGGAGTAGCCATTAGGGTTTTATTTAATTCAAGGATATTGATACTTTAGGAGAGTATTTTTAACTGAAACAATGTAAAAGTAGTAGATAGTTTTCTAAAAAAAGAGGGTGTTTTCACGGTATTTTTTGTAGTTAATTTGAGTAAGTTCGTTTCAAAAAACAAATTTTTTACTCTTAATGCAATTACAATGCAATAATTGCAGCCTCAATGAACTTATCAATATTCATTTAACACTCAATGAAGGCTGACAAGGTCCAACGTCTGTATTTATATAAAACATGCGGATGAATCTCACGATCCGGATCACCCAATTCTATTTCCGCAATAAGCTGAACAGCAATTTTGCAGCATTGAATATGCTTGCTGAAATAAATTAGTAACATACCAGGCAATCAGAAAATCCATTAGATGCTTTTATAGGGAAAGTGCAATTATTTTATAACCCTTAGGAATTAATGCTTGTCTGTTAGCTTGCGTTTCCCGAAGGTGATGGTCGTAAATAGCCCGGCTTCGACACGCCTGTCTGCCGACAGGCTCATCTGGATAATCTAATTGGTATTCTACTAATGTTAAGATAAACATGCGCTTCGTTTTTATTTGTTAGAATACAAATGCTAAATTTTATCTATGCCATATCTTTAATTTCGGATGTTCGGTAAAGTTTGTAATTTGCAACCGCATATCAAAAATCCACTTCAACATATTGTTTTAAAAAAGCTGTCCTGTGTATTTATTTGCTGCAGCTTCCTGTTAAGTATTACTCCGAAACAGGTCCTGCATTTTATGGTTGCCAATCATAAGGACAGCCATGCGAGCCAACCTACCGGTACTGCTGAAGTTGGCGCAGCCGGCTTTCATTGTGATTGCAATAGCATCGTAGCGACTTCCCCGTTCACCGAGCCGTTTCAAAGCCAGCTGGCGGTCGCGGTTAATGCCTATCATCCATACATCAGCCTTCCTTCGAAAGAAGTCCTATCACTTACGTACTTCTATTATCGGCACCGCGGCCCCCCTGCTTTGTCATAGTGCTTTACCATTAATTTAAAATTCAACCCTGGAGTTTGTGCAGGTGTAGCATTCAATAGCTATACAGCAAAGGGCCGACCCGATCTCGCCTTTTGCCGCTACCAGGAATTTCCACCGAATACTTTGAATATATATTATAATGAAAAAAAATCTCAGCATATTGTTGTTTATATTTTTTGTGGGGCTTTCCCAAACTACTATTGCAGGTGAGCCAGCTTCGCTTAAAGGTAATCTCACTGGAACCATAACGGACGGAAAAACGGGGGAACCATTACAAGGCGTTAGCATTTACATTGTAGATATTAAATCAGGCACCAGTACAAATGCCAGGGGGGAATACAGCATTTCTAACATCACTGAAGGCAGCCATCTGATTGAATTTTCCCATGTGGGCTATTCAACAATTGCAGAAAATATCACGATCAGTGGCGACAGTAGAAAAGATCTTTCCATGACCGAGTCAATTGTTGAAAACAATGCAGTGATTGTGACGGGTGTTACAAAAGCTACCCAGTTAAAAAAAGTACCTTTCCAGGTTTCCGTTATGAGGAAAGAAGATCTTATGCAAAGTGCTTCTCCGAATATTATTGAAAGCATTACCCGTAAGCCTGGAATTTCATCAGTCTCCACCGGGCCTGCGATATCCAAACCGCTCATTCGAGGATTGGGTTATAACAGGGTGCTCACCATTAATGACGGTGTAAGACAGGAAGGGCAGCAATGGGGCGATGAACACGGAATAGAAATAGATGAAGCAAGTGTAAATAAAATTGAAGTGATGAAGGGACCAGCCTCTCTTGTTTATGGCAGTGATGCAATGGCTGGCGTAATCAATATCATTACAAATATCCCGGTACAACAAAATACCTTGAAAGTGAATGCAGGTTCCAACTACCAAACGAACAACAAACTACGCAGCCTGTATGGAAATGTTGCCGGCAACCTCCGTGGGATTAGCTGGAATGCATATGGGACATTAAAAGAAGCAGCTGACTATAAAAACAAATATGATGGTTATGTTTTCAACTCCAAATTCAATGAACATAACGTTGGGGGGTATATCGGTTACAATGGCAACTGGGGTTACAGCCATTTATTGGTAAGCAGTTTCAATCTAAAAACCGGCCTTATTGAAGGCATACGAGATGATAGCGGCTTCTTCATTAAAGAGACCGCAGGGGGCAACATTACCAGGGCTACAGATGAAGATTTTAAAAGCACTGCACCGGAATTGCCGTATCAACATATCCGGCATTTTAAAATTGCCACAGATAACAATCTTAAAATTGGTTCACACAGGCTATCCATTAACGTTGGCTGGCAGCACAACCAGCGGGAAGAATTTTCAAACCCGGAAGATCCTGCTGAAAGAGCCTTGTTCTTTGATTTGAGAACAGTGACCTATACCACGCAATTGCATTTTAAGGAGGTTAAAGGGTGGAAACCCTCGATTGGCATTAATGGAATGACTCAACAAAATACCAATAAGGGTGTTGAACAATTAATTCCCGATTATACGCTCAATGATATTGGCGGGTATGGATTTTTTCAAAAAGAAATAAGGAAACTAACGGTGAGCGGTGGCCTTCGTTTTGATTCAAGGAAGATTGACGTACACAACCTTCTGGATAACGGTAATATAAAAGCTAGAGCCTTCAATAAACAGTTTTCGAATTTCTCAGGAAGTATTGGTGCTACCTATGCCTTGAACAATAGCGTGAATTTGAAATTAAATGTAGCAAGGGCATTCCGGGCGCCAGGCATTCCAGAACTTGCCTCAAACGGATCACATGAAGGGACAATTCGTTATGAATATGGGGATAAGGACCTGAAAAGTGAGCTGAGCACACAGGCAGATGCAGCCTTTGAATACAGGGCGAAACATTTTTCGTTTACCCTTTCCGGGTATTACAATAATTTCCAAAATTTTATTTTTTACCGCAAGCTTCAAAATTTTGCAGGGACAGATTCTATCGTGAGTGCGAATGGTGAAGAACTGACGGCTTTTAAATTTGACCAACGCAAGGCACATCTTACCGGTATGGAAGCTGTATTGGATATCCACCCCCACCCTTTAGACTGGCTGCATATTCAAAATTCATTTTCGTTTGTATCGGGTAAATTGCAGGATGCCATTGAAGGCACAAAAAATCTTCCTTTTATTCCTGCGCCAAAATTATTTACCGAGATCAAGGCAGACCTGAAAAAAACAACTAAATTCCTGAACAACTTTTATGTGAAAGTTGAAATCGATAATACCTTCAGGCAATCGCATCCGTTCATTGCTTACAATACCGAAACGGCTACAGCAGGCTATACATTAATCAATGCCGGCATTGGTTCTGATTTCAAAACCAAGAGTGGCAGCACATTGTTCACATTGAACATCTCTGTAAACAATTTAACTGACGTTGGCTACCAAAATCATTTAAGCAGGTTAAAATACAGCGCAGAAAACATGGCTACCGGCAGAACCGGTGTTTACAATATGGGAAGGAATGTTAGTGTGAAACTGAATGTTCCATTTAGTATGGCACTGAAAAACAAAAGCCAATTGATTAATAAATAGTGTTTGAATAAATGGTAAATTTTCAAAAAAAGTAATAAAATTTACAGGCAGCCGTGTGTTTAAAACCGTTTTTTATAACATTTAGTCATCGAAAAAAAATAAATATCACAGAAGGTATGACAGGCTTTGGTTGCCATGAGAGGCTCTGAATTTTTTCAGTCAGAATTTTGCAGTTGGGGTTAAGTGTTCATTCATTTTCCGGATTTTATGATCACCATCAACAGGCCCGGCACTCTGGAAAAATAATGATACATTTACCTACCACACATTTACCGACTAAACTGTTATTATGAAACAATTCGACAAAAAATCACTTATTTTTTTATTGGTGCTAGTAGCTGGTTATTCTTCACATGCCCAACATCGTTTTTTTGATGATGTAAAGGAAAGTGAAATAAAATCCGGCAATCACAAACGCACAATCATTCCGCAACAATACCGCACAGTTGCTGTGAGTACGGCGAAATTGAAAACTTTTTTATGGTCACTCCCATCTGAAAAAAATATCGTTGACAGGAAACTTGCAGCTGTAATAGAATTACCGATGCCAGATGGTAATTGGGAAAGGTTCAGGGTTTGGGAAAGCAGCATCCAGGAGCCGGGGCTTGAAATAAAATTCCCTGAAATAAAAACATTTTTAGGACAAGGTATCGACGACCCATACGCAACCGTTCGTTTTGACTACACCGGTTTCGGATTTCATGCACAGGTATTATCTGTGCACGGAAATGTTTATATAGATCCTTTCGCAAGAGGGGATGTAAATAATTATATCAGTTATTATGCACGCGAGAATAAAAAGGAAGACCCCTGGGTTTGCCAGGTAAAAGAAAATGCAGGCAGCAAAGGGCCGGGTGGGACAAACGTTGTTCCTGTGGGCCCGTGCAGGGGAACTCAACTAAATACCTACAGGCTTGCAGTTGCCTGTACAGGAGAATATGCCGTTGCGGTTGGAGGAACGACCCCGGCATTATTGCACAGCGCAATCGTTACTACCGTGAACCGTGTTGTTGGCGTATATGAACAAGAACTTGCTGTAAGAATGGTGTTGGTCGCCAACAATAACGTGATTGAATTCTTAAATGCCGGCACTGATCCGTTCAATGGAAATAATGATGCCGGCACACTGATCAATGAAAGTGAAAATGTGATCAGTGCTACAATCGGGAATACAAATTTCGATATTGGCCACACTTTCAGCACTGGCGGTGGCGGGCTTGCGGGCCTTGGCGTTGTATGTGTAAATGGCCAGAAAGCAAGCGGTATAACGGGTAGCCCTAACCCCGTGGGTGATGATTATGACATTGATTATGTTGCACATGAAATAGGGCACCAGTTTGGAGGAGACCATACTTTTAACAGCAGTGCAAGTAATTGTGGTGGAGGGAATAGAAATGGACCAACAGCCTATGAAGTAGGAAGTGGCACAACAATAATGGCTTATGCAGGTATTTGTGGCAATGATGATATCCAACCTCACAGCGATCCGACTTTTCATTCTGTAAGTTTTGACGAGATCAGTGTGTACCTGCAAAACGGGGCAACCTGTGGCGTGATGACTGCAACAGGAAATAACTTACCACAGATCACTGCGATGTCAAATAATAGTGTAAGCATTCCCGTTAATACTCCGTTTACATTAACCGCAACAGCAACTGATGCAGATGGCGATGCACTCACTTACTGCTGGGAAGACTGGAACCTTGGGCCAACAACTACGTGGAATGGCGGTACAGCAAATACAACCTCTCCTCTTTTTAAACAACGTGTACCCAAGACAACCGGCAGCCGAACTTTTCCTGACCAGGCACGCATAGCAGCAAACTATTTACCTGCAGTGCCACCTGCCGTAATGGGAGGACTCAGAGGTGAAACGCTGCCCACTTCAGCCAGGACAATGAAGTTCAGGCTAACGGTAAGGGATAACCATGCGGGTGGTGGCGGCATTGTCACAGGTGGAAATGGCTGCCAGACAGGTTACACCGGGGTTTATTCAGTCACAACGGTTGGAACGAGTCCATTTGCCGTCACTGTTCCCAATGGTGGTGAATCGTATGCAGGAGGTTCTACACAAACTATTACCTGGAACGTGGTGGGCACAGATGCTGCACCCATTAACGTTGCTACCGTTATGATCTCTTTATCTACAGACGGTGGTTTAACCTTTCCAACAATAATCAGTGCAAGTACTGCCAATGACGGGTCGGAAGCAGTGACAATACCGGCTGTTACCTCTACAACTGCAAGAATAAAAGTAGAAGCGATCGGTAATATTTTCTTCGATATTTCCAATGCAAACTTTACCATTACTCCGCCTCCGGCAGGGTATGCATTTACGCAACCTTCGGCCTTATCAGTTGGATGTGGAGCGGGAACTTCTGCAGGCACCAATTTGAATACTTCTTCTTTTGGCGGATTTGTAACGCCCATTATTCTTTCGGCTGCAGGAAACCCGGCAGGTACAACGGTTAGTTTTAGTCCCAACCCGGTTACACCCGGAAATGGTACGAACATCCTGGTAAATAATATCAATACACTTTCACCGGGCACTTATAACATCACAATCAATGGAGTTGCCGGTACCACTACACAATCAACCTCACTTTCGTTTACCATATTACCCGGGGCTCCGCCATCAATCAGCTCACAACCGGTTGCAACATCTGTATGTTCCGGTGACAATGCGGTGTTCAATGTTGTTTCTCCTGATGCAGGGGTAACGTATCAATGGCAGGTGAATACAGGAACCGGTGGTTTCAGTGATATTCCGGGAGCAACTGCGGCCACATATTCTTTTATAACGTCACAGGCTAATAGCGGCAATCAATACCACGTGATCATTTCGTATCAATGTGGCAGTGTAACCAGTGATGATGTAAGCCTTACTGTGAATACTGCTGCAAACATTACCACACAACCTGCATCGTTTACAGCCTGTGAGAACGATAGCCATATGTTCTCGGTGGTAGCTTCGGGTACAGGTATCAGTTATCAATGGCAGGTAAGTGTTGCCAGCGGGCCGTTTACCGATATTGCCGGTGAAACAAACGCAACCCTGAACCTTGCGGCGATTACAAACGGCATGAACGGCAATCAATACCAGGTAGTCATCTCGAGTACAGGATCAGCCTGCCCTGCTCCCGGCGTTTCAAATACGGTAACGTTAACGGTTAATCCTTTACCAGTTTTAACAGCGGCTGCTGATGCAACCAGCGTTTGTACCGGCAGTGCGGTAAACCTGACGGCAACGGGTGCGAATAGTTATACGTGGGCGCCGGGAACCGGTTTAAATTCCGCAAACGTAACCGTTTATCCCGAAGTAACAGTAGGTGCTCCAGGTGTGCCAAATTCAATCGTGTACACTGTTACAGGCACTTCCCTTGGGTGCGTGAGCACGGCCTCAGTAACGGTAACGGCTAACCCATTGCCAATTGTGACCTTAAGCACGGACCCTGTTAGTGCCAGTACAACCCTGCTTCCTTTTCAAACTGTGTTATTACGGGCAACTGTTGCACCCGCTGGTAGTTTTTTCTATACATGGACAAGAGATGGAGTGGTTGTGCCGAATAACACAGATTCTTTAAGAGTGGGTGTTACTGATGATGGTATTTATCATGTTACCGTTGCTGATATTACGGGTACATGTGGAAGCACGTCGAACGATATTGCCATCATGGATTCCCTAAATGGCAGGTTTTACATCTACCCGAATCCAAACCAGGGTCAATTCGTGATTAAATTCAGGAACCCCAACCAGGTTGGAAATGTGACCTGCTTTGACAGTAAAGGAGCAAGGGTATATGCACAGATCAATATTACGGACAGGGCGCCTTACCAGGTTATTGATGTAAATCTTGGTGGAGCATCTTCTGGCATTTATATTCTTACTATTTATGATAAGGCTGGTATCAGGCTCGCTACTGAAAGAGTTATTGTGCGACGATAGGAATTATGAAGTAACAATTTAGAATTATGAATTAAAAACTCCTGCATTTAATGTGGGAGTTTTTGAATTAGGCTAATGGTGAAAAGTGAATGGTGAAATCATTGGGGCTTCATAATCTTGCAGTGTTGGTCTTCCCTTTTTTGTTACAAGCCAGTAGCAATATCTCGTGAATGCCGCCGTCTGGTCTCCAACAGCGCAAAGTGGAGGAAAAAAGTTTCGATTATATTTAAGAAAATGTAAGATTATCAAAGTTTTCTACCCGGTCTACACCCATTTTCGTTAAAGGCAATGGATGTTCCTGAAATGATTTGCTCTTGTTGGTCTTCCCGCTTCTGTTACAAGCCCGTAGCAGCCCGCCGTTGGTCGGAGACAAGACGGCAGCGCTCACGGGTTGCCGTTATGGTTTTGTAAGAATGGGAACAGCAACAGAGGCAAAAATGGGCGGGTACGAACACACAAAGTAGTATTGAAATCGTAGCTTCAGACTATTCAGAAAAAATTCATATATCTATTTCTACGGGCAACATTTAAAACTTCTTTGCAGCACTTAAAAAATGCTATAGGGATTTAAATGGCGAAGCCACTCTTGAATCTTATGAGAATAATTTACGCCTGGTGGTGCTTCACGCACAAAAAATACTGAACAACCTCCTGGCCTGCAACAAAAACTTCGTGGGGATTTGTGCCAACTCCAGTTGTGCCAAAAGGAAATTGGCACAACATCCATTGGCACAAAACAAAAAAAATGAAAGCATTACCCGCGATCCGTAAAACAGCCGGCCTTAGCCAGCAAGCCCGTGCTGAGTGTCCGGCGCCTCGGTGCATGCCTCACGCACAGAAATTACTGCCGGTTGAATGCGTTGAAATACTATTACGAGTAGGAACTTGGCAAAGAGAAGTTTTTTTGGGAGATACCAAGGCCAAAGAAACTACTGCAGTTGCCCAATGTTTTAGGAGAAAGAGAGCTGGCCCTACAGTTTAATGCGTTGGTAAGTAAAAAACATAAGACTATATTGTTCACTGCGTGTAGTGCGGGCCTTCGGGTAAGTGAACCCCTGGGAGTAGACCTGTTTACCCCTGAGGTTTTTTCTCAAAAGCTTAATTATATTCCCGTCCGACCGGTCATCCGGGCGGGCATAATAATCCGGTAAGAGCCGGGCTATGTAATTACCCTGAAGAATATTTTTATTCCTCTGCAAAGTTTTACCTGGAGGGGATTGATAATTTTGGTATGTTAAGTCATTATTCAGGGAATTAATCTTACATACAAGTAAACAGCAAGAGCTTAGCAATCTATATTGAAAATAATGAAGCTGGGATAGAGAAGTTTACATTCTTCGTTAGCGCCGTTGGTCGGAGACCAGACGGCGGCGCTGACGGGTTGCCGTTATGGTTTTGTAAGAATGGGAACACCAACAGAGGCAAAGGAATTATGAACTATTGTAGTCCGAATAAATACAGCAATGTCTTGTTGTACCCCCGGCACAATTGTTCCGCGGGATCAGTCGTGTTTTTCAAGATTGCAGGTCTTCGACCAGTCCTAGTACTGCAAATGCTCAATCAGTAAACGGTCTTTTTAATTTATACACTGATTCGCAATGCTCAACCCTATCACGGCTATACCACGGTTATTTAACAAGCGAGCTTTAGGTTCGCTTGTTGGACAACCATGCCAGTGTTATGTTAAGTATGAATTGTCCCATCGCTCAGCCTATGATCCTTCGTTAGCGTCTTTGGCCGGAGACCAGACCGCGGCGCTCGCGGGTTGTAGTTATAGGCTTGTAAGATTGGGAACAGTAACAGAGCAAAGGACACAAAAACTGACGGCAACACCGCAATTGATCTCCATGCTAAAGGTTAGAGGGAGTTATATTTTTTGATACTTCTTTTTGGGTCTACGGCTGTTGTGGAATACTGATATAATGGCTATCCGTTTCTGCTTTTTATCAATACGGTAGATGACTAGATATGGAAAGATTTTCACTAATGCTTCCCGGTAATATTTTTTTCTTTCAGGATAGCGATTAGGGTGTTGTTCGATTATCCTTAAACAACTATATACATGTTGCTTAAACTTATCGCCCAAGCCGGGCTGTTTATCCTCGTACCACTCCCAGGCTTCCAATAACTCGATACGGGCTTTTAATAAAAACTCTGTACTGTAAATCATTTTGCAGTGCGCTTTCTTTTTTGTTGTTCAATCGAAGCCTCTATCTCTGCCATAGTGTAACCCTTTTCCTTTCCTGCCGACCAAGCAGCGTACCGCTTGTCCAACTCCTTTGTAAAAGCATTATCCTCCCACCACGCAACTTCATGGGTAATTTCATCTTCCAGCATCATATAAATCGCTTTCACTTTCTTATCATCAGCTACCCGGATATAATCATATAGCTTTTCTCGTACTGCGGCTGTTGTCATAATAGTTTACATTTTATACGCAAATTTACTTTTTTTCTTCCAAAAGGATGATGCGGTGTTAACTGATCTGTCAATGTTTCTAGATCCTGCACCTGATACATTTCAGTGCTGTCAAAAAATTTATGGCCTGCCATATATTGTACTTGTCTTTTGTTGGGGTGTTTCAGCCAATAAAGTATTACACTCGCTCGTATGTGCAACGCATTTTTTGCACCGAAACTGACCAAGTGCTCCGCAGGATCACTTGTGTCTTTTCAATATTGCATGTCTTCGACCAGTCTTAGCACTGCAAATGCTCAATCAATAAACGGCCTTTTTAAGTTATACACTGATTCGCAATGCTGAACCGTATCAAAGCTATACCACGGTTATCCAAAATCGAGCTTTTGGTTCGCTCGTTGGATAGCCGTCCCAGTATTAATGTAAAAGATCCTTAACAACTCAACAAAGATCACCGGATAATTTTTAAAGCGCCAATTGCAGATTAGCAATTGAATTAATAAATTGTACCGTTATTTTAAAACAATTGAATGATGATCAACAATATCATGATTAAGCAAATTGACAAAGAAGAACTGGGCAATCTACAAGAAATAAGCAGGAATACTTTTTACAGCGCTTTTGCATCCCAGAATACAGAAGAAAATATGAAACTGTACATGGACCAGGCGTTTAGCACAGAAAGCCTGTTGCTGGAACTCAATGATCCCGAATCGCAGTTTTATTTCGCATTGCTGAATGACCAAGTAGTTGGATATTTGAAACTGAACATCGGTGCTGCGCAATCTGACCTGCAGGATGAAAATGGGATGGAGATATCAAGAATATATGTCGAAGAAAACTACCAGGGACATGGAATTGGTCAACATTTAATCGATAAAGCCCTGGAAATTGCAAGACAAAGGAAAAGCAGCTTTATCTGGCTGGGTGTATGGGAAAAAAATGTGGCAGCTATTCGTTTTTATGAGAGGAACGGTTTTGAAAAATTTTCAACGCATCACTTTATGCTCGGCCATGACCTGCAGACGGATATTATTATGAAAAAAAAGTTGAAACTTCTATGAGCCTCACCTAAACGGCACCTTGCCATTAAACTATTGCCATCCGGCTGTTTCCATTGATTCGCATTAAATTATAGCCTAACCTATTGTGCAAGTCTATATGGAATATCGGCATAAGGTACCAGGAATGACGAGAAATCGGGAGTTTTTACGGCTTTGTACCCTCAATTAGTTGTTGCGCCTGATCTTTTTTTGAATTAAAATCATACATTTACACACTCAATTAATCAATCAAAACAAAAATTGCAATGAAAAAAACTTTACTACTTACTTTCTTGCTTGCAATGTTTACTACGCTTGGTTTTTCTCAGTCGGACAGGTTTTGGTCCGGTAATAAGGAAAGCATTAGTAGTATTCCCGCATACAAGGCAACTAAACGACTCTCTTTCCCTTCAGAGTTCAAATTATTTAATTTAAATCTTGCGGTATTAAAGCAGGAGTTATTCACTGTTGTTGGTAATGCGTCAAGGCATTCAACCGTTATTTCCTTACCAAATTCAACTGGTGGAATTGAGCAGTTTGAAGTATTTGAAGCTTCTAACTTTGAGCCTGCTTTACAGGCCGAATATCCACAGATCAGGGCTTTTTCAGGAAGAGGTGTTACCAACCCGTCTTCCACTTTAAAACTGAGCATTTCTCCACAAGGGATCTCAACAATGATCTTCCGTTCCGGAAGTGAAAATGAGTTCATCGAACCGTATTCACAAGACCGCACTGTTTACGCAGTATTCAAATCTCACAGAAATCCAGGTCAATTACCATGGACGTGCAGCACAGAAGACAAGCAATTGGCTTCTGACATTCATGCTAAAGTTGGTAATTCTAATTTTACGAACAGCTCTGCAGGTCAACTAAAAACCATGCGCCTTGCACAATCATGTAATGGCGAATATGCAAACTATTTTGGCGCTTTTGACGCATCTCAAATAGCGTTGGTTTATGGTGGTATTAATGCAACCATGTCACGTTGCAATGGCGTGTATGAAAAAGACCTGGGTATTCACCTTAACATCATTGCTACCAATGATGCAGTAATCTTTTTTAACCCTGCAACTGATCCATATACCACGCTTGGGGCATGGAACGGGCAATTGCAAACCACATTAACTTCTCTTATCGGCGAAGCCAACTATGACATCGGCCATATGTTCGGTGCTTCAGGTGGCGGTGGAAATGCTGGTTGTATCGGATGCGTTTGTGTAAACAACCAAAAAGGAAGTGGTATTACCTCACCTGCAGATGCGATACCTGAAGGAGATAATTTTGATATTGACTACGTAGTGCATGAAGTTGGACACCAGATGGGTGGAAATCATACTTTTTCTATGAGCAATGAAGGTTCAGGTGTAAACAAAGAAGTGGGTTCAGGAATTACGATTATGGGTTATGCCGGAATTACAAACCAGGATGTTGCTCCGCATTCAATAGATATTTTCCACGAAGCTTCTATTCAGCAGATCCAGACGAACATGGCAACAAAAACCTGCCCTGTAACTACTGATATTACCGCTGTAAATGCAACACCAGTTGTAGCACCCGTAGCTAATTATATTATCCCAAAAAGCACTCCATTTGCACTTACAGGCTCAGCTACTGATGCCAATGCAGGAGATGTACTTACTTATTGCTGGGAACAAAATGATAATGCAAGTGGTGCGCAAACGAACAATAACAGTGTTGCAAGCCCAACCAAGGTTGGCGGACCAAACTGGTTATCGTTCAGCCCTACTACATCGCCTACAAGGATCTGCCCGGTATTACCTACAATCCTTGCTGGTTTATTCGTAACAAATCCATTACCAGGTGGTGATGCGATTGCAAAGATCGAAGCATTGAGTTCTGTTGCCAGGACATTGAATTTCCGTTTAACGGTTAGGGATAACGCTGTTTACAGCTCAACAGCCCCTCTTTCAGTAGGCCAGACGGCTTTCACAGATATGCTTGTTACAGTTGATGCTACATCAGGTCCGTTTAAAGTAACGCAACCAAATACAAACCTTTCATGGGATGCTGGCTCTACTCAAACAATTACATGGGATGTTGCGAATTCAACTGCTGCACCTGTAAGTTGTTCTGATGTGAAAATATCTTTGTCTATTGACGGCGGTTATACATGGCCGTATGTTCTTTCTGCTACCACTGCAAATGATGGTACTGAATCAGTAACAATACCAGCCGGCGTTCCAGCCAACACGACTGCGAGAGTAAAAGTTGAATCAATCGGTAATATCTTTTTTGATATCGACGACGCAAATTTTACAATCACAGCTGCAGCAACAGGATTTTCCTTTAATAACGTAGCCCCTGCAACAGTTGCATGTGGTGGCGCAGCTTCCTCCACTGCTACTTTGACAAGTAATTCAACTGGCGGATTTGTTACTCCAATTGATCTTATTGCATCGGGAAATCCTGCAGGTACTACTGTTACCTTCAGTTCTAATCCATTAACTCCTGGTAACAGCACCGATGTTACTTTGACTGGCGTGAATACACTTGCTCCTGGCACATATAATGTTACAGTTACCGGTACAGCAGGTGCCATTACTCAAACAGGCACTGTTGCCTTCACAGTTCAACCAGGAACGCCTCCTTCAATTACTACTCAACCTTCAGATGCTTCGGTTTGTTCAGGAACAGATGCGACTTTCACTGTTTCATCTCCTACAGCCGGTGTTACATACCAATGGCAGGTTAATACAGGAACCGGTGGCTTCACAGATATTCCAGGAGCTACTTCAGCTAGCTATACATTTACAACTGCACAGGGTGATGATGGTAACCTTTACCATGTAATCATCACTTACCTATGTGGTACAACTACAAGTACTGATGCAAGCCTTACTGTAAATACTGCTGCTAACATTACTACGCAGCCCGGTGACTTTACTGCCTGCGAAGGTGATAGTCACACGTTTACTGTTGTTGCTTCCGGAACCGGCCTTGATTATCAATGGCAGGTTAGTACAGATGGCGGTGTAACTTTCTCTAACATTCCGGGAGAAACAAATGCTACACTTGTTCTAACTGGTATTACAAATACAATGAATGGTAATCAATACCAGGTGTTAATTTCCAGCACTACTTCTCCATGTACTGCTGCTGGAACTTCAGATGCAGTAACATTAACAGTAAATCCTTTACCGGTTTTGACTGCAACTGCTGATCCTGTTGCCGTGTGCACAGGAAATACTTCAACACTTACAGCAACGGGGGCTGATAGTTATAGCTGGACAGCATCAAGCGGCACGATAACAAGTGGTGCTAATACTGCTACTCCTACTGTAACTCCTGAGGTTAATCCAGGTACCCCAAGTGTGCCAAACCCTATTGTTTACACAGTAACAGGTACATCACTTGGATGTTCAAGTACAACCGCTGTAACGGTAACGGCTAATCCATTACCAGTTGTTACGATCAGTGCTGATGGAGCAACAACCCTGCTTCCATACGAAACGGTAACACTAACTGCAACGGTTAACCCTGCTGGTTCATTTACCTATACATGGGATCATGACGGTGTTGTAGTTGCAAACAATAATACAAATACGATCACAGTAGGAATTACTGAACTTGGAGATTACGGTGTGTTTGTTTCTGATGCAACAGGAACCTGCGGAAGTAATTCCAACAGGATCACTGTAACGGATTCTATCACTAATAAGTTCTATATCTATCCAAATCCAAACGCCGGACAATTCGTAATCCAGGTTAAAGTTCCAAACCTTATTGGAAACGTAACCTGCTTCGATAGCAAAGGTTCAAGGGTTTATGCCCAGGTGAATGTTACTGACAGGATACAATACCAGGTTATCAATGTAGATCTTGGTGGTGCTTCTTCAGGTGTTTATGTTCTTACCATTTATGACAAGGCTGGCGTTAGGCTGGCTACCGAAAGGGTTATTGTAAGACGCTAAGAGCGCATTAAAAATTAATAATCAATAATTAAAAACTCCTGCATTAATTGCGGGAGTTTTTAATTTACTAAGTTGATAGAGGTAAGTTTAATTAATACCAATTAGAAATTAATACTTGCCTGTCAAGCCTGACTTTCTTCGGTTGGGTAGCTTTAATTTCTAAAGGGTATAAGGCATGCAGTGTTTAACTGGAGCAAAATTTACCCGGACAACCATGTAAATCTATCAACTTTGTTAACCTGCTCAGTTCATGAATAAAATCAAATTCACAGCATGATACCACTGTTACTCGGCTATCTCGCATCCGTTCTGCTTGCCGTATCATTAATGGTTAAGAATGACCTTCAATTCAGGTGGCTCAATACACTTGGTTGCCTTGCATTTATTATTTATGGTATCCTCATCCATGCATTGCCGATAATTATTACCAACAGTTTATTGTTATTGATCAATGGTTTTTATCTAATAAAAATTTATAGGGCTGTTGAAAATTTTGATTTACTTGAATTTGAACCTGCTGCCACACTCGTGAATAGATTCCTTTCTTTCTACCAGGCAGATGTAAATGCTTACTTTCCGAAGTTTAAGGAAATAACAGCGGGCGATAATATACGTTTTGTTGTTTTGAGAGATATTGTTATCGCAAACATTTTTGCCGCCAGCCTCGAAGAAGATGGAACAGCTGTTGTAAATATCAACTACACAGTTGCAAAATACAGGGACTATAAAATCGGTAAATTTATTTTTGAAAAAGAGAAAGCCTATTTGATCTCGAAATCTGTGAAGCGAATAAAATATTCACAACCTATCAATAAGAAACACCAGCGGTTTTTAATTGTGATGGGATTTAAGAAAATAACTGAAGATGGAAATGAATGCTTCGTAAAGAACCTGGAATGATGTTAATCTCTGCAGAGGTATGTTCGATATAGAATAGCTAAAATATTCGCAGTGATATGCTGAGAATCCAGAATTGGCCATGATATTATAAAGTTAATACCAATTGGAAATTAATACTTGTCGATCAGCTTGAGCTTGTCGAAGGTGATCTTCCTAACAAACCTCGGCTTCTGACAAGCTCAGCCTGACAATTCTTTGGTGGCGCAGCTTTAATTGGTATAAAATATCATTCATTATTTATGGCTATAAAAAAACCTTCTACAACGAGAAGGCTTTTGGGTCATCGATTTTTTTCTTCAATTATTTAAAATCTGCAACTACAGAGATCTTTGGTTCCTTTGCAACTTTACCTGCTGCGATGGCACCGCCGCTTACTTTGTAATCTTCCAGTTTGATATTAAATTCTGTTTTAGCGTTGATTGTTTTATCCTTAACTGTTATAGTAGCTTTTGTTTTAACTGGTTTTGTCTCACCATGCATTGTAAGCTCACCTGTGACCTCCGCCGTGTAGGTACCATCCTTGTCAAAATTGATATCGGAAAGGTTTGTAATGCTTCCTTTAAAACTCGCTGATGCAAACTTATCTGAATTCATCCATTGTTCTCCATTAAAATGTTCCTGCATCATCGGATTAGAAAAAGAAAAATTCTTGATGACTGTTTCAAATGCGACTGTCCCTTTCTTAGTGTCCAATGAAGCAATGGTCGTTTTATTCTCCGCTTTTGGCAAAGCATCTTTTTCTGTGGTAGCATCAAAATTAATTGTTGCCGATGTTGTAGTTCTCTTCTGGGCAAAAGAAGCAGCTGCAGAGATAGCCAATGCGAATACAAGAATTGTTTTTTTCATTTTAGTTGTTTTTTATTTTAGTTTACTATTTATTTATAACACATCTTTTAAATGTAATGAATTCCGTTTCGAGGATAGAACTGTAAACCCCACCGCTACAGGAACCCTTAATCGAAATTGCCTGGCCGGGAAGAACGCTTTTAGCTTCATGCTGGTCTTCCTTTTGAAAAGCGAATATGATATAAGAACCAGTAGCAGGTTCAGACATCTTAATATTCGTGGTTGAGTCGGCTGCCTCTATCTCAGAAACTATGCCATTAACTATTATGATCTTTTCTGCATATTTTAAATTGGCGAGGCTATCCCCTTTTTCAAATTCATGAATAAAATCAGTGGCATTGACAGTAAACACTGCCCCTCTTTCAGCAGTATTGGTAAATTTTTCATTAAAAATGTACCAAACTACTACAGAACCAACCATTAAAGCAATAACTGCCACAAGCAGTATTTTTTTTAACCACCCATACGCCCCGCTAATATTTAAATCCGTCATTCTTTTTATTAATATGTACTTACCACGACCAGTAGGGCAAATATACAATGTTTAAACATTGAAAATGCAATTCTTTAAAAAAAAACAGATATTGTTAATAATCTGCCAGGCAAGTAAGAAGTTCATGGGTGTTTGGTTGTTCTGGGAGTACCTTTGTCACTTTAAAGCAAACAATGATGAAGACAAATATGATGATGCATATAAGAATTGCAATGACTTTGCTGGCTTGCTTCTTTTTCACTTCATTGATGGCACAGCAGCAGGACAGTACTGTGTATCCCATTGTGATCCAATTCAACAGCATTGGTACCGGTGTTCCGACAGATTCGGCATTGCGCAGGTTCATAATTTCGTATAAAAAGAAAAATAAAATAAAAAAGATCCGTGCAGCTCATATTGGCCCAATGGGCAGGGAAGGCGAATATTGGCTATGTTTTTTGCTAGAAGAGCTTACGCCTAAACAGGCTGCAGCATTTCGAAAGGGGATCAAAAATGTCGCTGAGAAGCCTACAGAACGCGGCTCAACTGTGTTTGTAGAAAATATGGCTTTAGGTGAAAATCAAATATCTGGTCGAACCACGAGTAGCAGTGTTATTTTTTAGCCTCAATCTTCATCATCTAAAATTTCGATTGCTTTTTCATCTGAGATGCTGATAGATGGAACACCATTATAATTGGTAACTTTTCCCGTCACGCAAATTGTTTTTCCCGCAAGAAATTTATCAGGCTGATAACTGAAATTAGCTGTATTATCTTTGAATATTGAAATACTGAAGACCTGGTTGGGAAATTTCTTATCAAGATTAATAAAAATATTCCCCTTTGAAGATAATTTTGTACTGACGACTGTACCACATACTTTGATGTTCTCGTTCTTTCCCATATATAGTTTTGCCTGCACCGTATTGAACGTATTACGGGGAAGGCTATCCGCTCTTAAAGGGAGTACATCTCCCAGTTCCCGCTCTCCTACCCATTTATTAACGTCGAAGCTGCCTTCCAGTTTATTCTCTTCTTCATCAGGTAATGATGCATAAAAATCAATACCTGTAATTGCTTCCACACTATCGATGCTGCAGGCATAACTAAATACCGGGTATTCGCATTCTTTGTTTGGCATTATGAATCCAATTGCCCGGTTATTGGTTGCATCAAAAGCAACTTTAAAATACAGTTCGGGAATACTAACCTTATTCACGCCCCTTTCAATTTTCTTCAAGCCAGGTTTCAAAACGGGGCCGGTGACAACGTAAACCTGCGAGTTATTTCTTACAACATACTGCCGCACTACATCTTCCAATTCGGCCCAGCGTCCACGGTTCAGCTGTGCTACCTGTGGCGACATGTTTGAATAAAAAAAACTTTCAGAGAGCGCTTTTTTTGAATACCTGAAATCTGCAGAAGGAGCCATGTGGCCACGGTCGTAACCAAATGCATCATATTTGAATGTACTATCGGGTTGGTATATACGCAAAAAATAATCAGCCTCTGTTGCGGAACCCGTCTTAATTTTTTCATCGGGCCTGAAATCATTTGACCGGCCTTCATTGCCTCTTACAACGTCGGGAAGAATTATATGTGCAACCCATTTAGCCTGCTCGTAAGGTTCGGCATATACAAGTGCATAGGCCAAATGATAAACTACTTCTTCACCTGCATTTAACTTTGGTAAACCTGTTTTATCGAGGTCCTCATGTATCTTCCGGAATTTAAGGTCTTCAATCTTTAATAAAAGGCTGTCTTTCTTTTTGGTTAACTGATCAACCTCTGTTTCTGCTTTGCTTATTTGTTGAGAAACATTTTGTGCCAGGGAAAAAAAAGGGAAAACCAGTAACAGTAATAAAAATTTCATAAAATGTTTTTATAGGCAAGTGCTAAAATGAAAAAAGGACATTAAAAATAACGATTTAGGCTGAAAGTGGCTTCATTTTATTGACATTGATTCACCTATTTTTTGTTGAATGACAGTTCAATCATATTCAGGATTTTCAATCGAAATTTTAGCCAAAGGAGGAGGACCAGGCAAGGGAAGGTTTGGTTTTCTGCCTAATTCTTTTGATGAACAGTATAATACCAATTATAATTAAAGCTGTAGCACCCAGGAACTGTGAGGGTGAGGGACTAATAAAAGACAATTTAAGTTCTTTGTAGAAGAAATAAGAAACTACCCGGTGCATTCTGCATCCGTCCAACCCACGGAGGACGCGAAGGTTTGCACGGAGTTTACCGAGCATTTCAACCAATCGCTGAACTTTTACTTCCTGAAGTTACAGCTCCTTTTCCTCTGTGAAAAAACTCTGCGACCTCAGTGGTTAACAAAATACCCTTTAAAAGATTAAATTTTCCAAGCATGACTTTAATGATCATACAAGAAAAATCTGTTCTGTCAACTATTCGTATTCAAGCTTTTGATGCACATGTCATGAGCAGAGTGTAATGGCATGCTTATTTCCAAAGATCAGCTTTGACAAGCTCAGGTATTAATGAATTGGCATAAAATGAATACCTCGAACGTGATAAAAAGCGACATTAAAAAAGCTGCACCGCAAAGGCACAGCCTCATTAATCATGTAAGTTTTATTAAGGCCTTACTTGAATATCTTTCCAAAAAAATCTTTCATGTCCTTCCAGGAAGCCGTATCAGCAGCAGCATTATATGCAATCGGAATTTTATATTTTTCACCAACAGCAGTTGCGCTGGGATTTGTAAAAGCATGCGTTGCCCCCGGATAAGTCTTAAACGTGTATACCGCAGCAATGGAATCCATCTGCTTTTTGAATAATGCAACTTCTTCTGCAGGAACAAACTGGTCATTAGCACCATGACAGATAAGCATAGGTGCTTTTAACAGGCTTCTATTAGCAGGAACCACCGTTAGGTTACCATGAAAACTTACTACTCCTTTTAAATTTTCACCCAGCTTTGCCATGTTGATCACCATAGCACCGCCAAAGCAATACCCTATTGCAGCAACCTGGTTAGTATCGCCCATTTGATAAGTTTTAATTTTTGCAACTGCGGCATCAAAGCGTGATTTCGCCATTTGTGGATTTTGATAAAACGGAGTCGCAAGTTTGCCAGCCAGCGAAGGACTATCAGCTATTTGCCCGTTGCCATACATATCGATTGCCATTGCCAGGTAACCAAGCTCAGCCAATTGTTTGGCTCTCGCTCTTGTGTAGTCGTTGAGTCCCCACCATTCAGGTACAACCAATACAATGGGACGCCTTCTATCTGACAACGAATCGTAAGCCACAAAGCCCACCATGTTTACACCGTCAGCGGAATAATTTACCTGTTCTTCCCGGATAAGTGGAACCTGCATTTTTTTATCTGCTGGTTCTTCATTCGCAGTCGCTTTATCCGATCCGCCATTGCAGGCAGCAAATAAAAACACTGCAGTACCCATTAAAATATTAAAAAAAAGTTTGCGTTGCATCTTATATGTTTTTGATAAAATTAAAATATGAATTGGACAAAACCGAAACTTGTTAAATGAATTCCACTAATGTTCGGTTGCATCATACACAAGCCTGCTAGGTCAGCATCTCAAAAATATCCTTATACTCATTCCAGAATTTATCCAGGGCGATTATTCTTTTTTTAAAAAACGATATTATTGCCGGCCAGTCATTTTCGTTATACAGTTTTACATCATGAAGATTAGCGTAAATCCGGGCAACAGGGGCACCACTTTCATTTACAGTATTTAGCTGCCAGTCCCATTTCTCTTCCAGTATTTCTTCCAGGGCTTTTTTAAAGGTTCTGAAATGATTAAAGTAGAGTTCTTGTAATGCAGCATCCTTATGAGATATTTCTATTGCTATACTTGCGAAATCCTCACCTGTATCCATTTTAAAGTTGATGAATTTAATACCGGTCCTGTAATTAACCCAATTGGTTTTTTCGCCAGTTGAAGAGGGGATTGGGGACATATATTTTCCAAAACTGATCCAAAATTTTTGCCTCAGGGCCGATGCTTCCTGTTGAGTGAACATAATTAATAATTTACCTGTGAAAAATCCGGGCGCTTAAGTAATACAGCGTTGTATTTTGGCCGCAAATTGGTTGTGATAACGATCTTCCATCTCGACATTTGGGCTGTGCTTAACTTCGGGAAATAAAATCCTCTCAATTCTAAAGTGCCAATAACAAGGTTTTCATTTTTAGTACGCACACCAGCTCCGAAAGCACCATAGTTCTCCGTCTTGTTGCCAGGGTTAACGGTGGGTTGTAATAAAGAGATCTGGGTAAAAAGGAATGGTGCAAATCTAAACCCCAGAAATTTGTGCATGTTGAAAAAAACTGATTCCAGCTTAAATGTTGCTCTTGAATTAAATTCCAGGATATTGAGTGAATCCGCCCTGAAATATGGTATGCCAAAATCGTTGGTGAGCCTGATTGGCTCATTCAGCTTTTGTTTGAATAAACGGGTATAGGAAACGGAAATAAAGTTCCGGTTAAACCACTCGTTGGTTATCTTATGCAGTTTTGTAAAATGATCTACACTCAACAAAAGGCTTATATCTTCCCATTTATCAGCACTTCGAAAAGCTCCTACCCTGGCGATATATGAACTAAAAAATCCTTTCTTCGAATAGCTGCTGGCGTTAAACTCGGCCCCATAATAACCACGCAGCCGATTTTGAATATTTGTCCATCCTCCAGTGATGCTTGCGGTTAATCCAATAGGCACATCCTCATTTCTGCCAAAACCATAAATAAAATTAGTAACGTAGAAATTTTGTTTGTATAAAGTATAGGAAAAAATCGCTCCATTCCGGTTGGCAAAATTGTAGTTAAAACTATCTTTAAACATGGTGGGCACTTTGTAAAAATAGTTATAAAAAGCGCGGGCAGAAACAAAATGCCGGAGCCTCTTTTCTGAATCTGTTTTTCTTTTTCTTTTCCAGCCAATATTATACCCTCCCCAAATGTCGATATTATCATACCTGTATTGAGAAGTGTACTCATATAATGGCAAAGAATCCAGGTATGCGTCTACCGATTGATTGTGGGATAAGTAAAGCGCTCCTGTCCAGTCGGTGTACCTGTTGACCAAAGGCTTCTCAAATTGAATGAAAAGGGTTTGCTCTTCATAACGGTCACTAAGAACCGCATTTTTGAAGGTTTTATAACCCGCTGTCCCGGAGATAAAACTGCCAAAGAGATTTCGTTCGGTTAATTCGATACCTGATGCAGTCTTGGGTTTGCGATTCCTGTCATAAAAACCGCTCAGTGCCAATTTCGTGCCTGTACCCATGAGATTTTCCTCCCTGATGCTGGATTTGGTTCTTTTTGTGCCATTCGTACTGAAGTTTCCGCCTATTGAAAAAACATCCTTGGTGAGCACAATAATATCGACAGAATCTTTTGACATGATAGACTGGTACACGACAATTACTGCATCTCTTAAATAAGGAAGGCTTCGTAAATACCGTTCATTATCTGCCACAAGTAAAGGCAAAAAAACATCGCCTTCATTAAAAAATAAGTTCCTCCTGATAGTAGCGTTTCGGCTGGTTTTATGAAACCTGTTAGCAACTCTTATAGCCAGGTTCCTCCTGATTTCCGTAGTGTCATTCAGGTTCTGATTAAAACCAACTGGTACCACTTCAATAAAACGAATGATCTTTCCATTATACTTTTTAAATGGATCTTCCGACTTAATGGGTGCTGCTGATGGTGGTGAACTTCTTGCAATACTTCTTCCCAATTTTCCCAGAATCCCTTTCTTTTTAGCCAGGAAAAAAGTATCAGCCTTGTTCTCTCCCTTTTGTGCGAATCCGCAGGGAGAAATACTTATAGTAAGAATAATTAAAATAAGGCTCTTATACATCTGTGAAACTTACGTCGAGTTTTTTCAAAGTTATTCAATTAGCAAATGCAATATTAATCCAGTCATCCTTGTTTCAGGGATTCACTGTAATCCATTTACTAATTTATAGCATTAATGGGTAACCGCTACAATATCAAATCATACTTCAATATTTTTTCATATTGAAATGCCATTCAAACATGATAATTGCCAAATAGCTCTATAATGATATTCCCGGCCCCCGTAGCCGACTATATTTGCGCCGCAATTCAGTTTTCCTGCAATGGAAACCAGTTTATAAACCCTGTTTGCACAAAGATTCCTTTAAGACTGAACGTTAAAAGAGGAAATTATTATAAAATTAAATACCCATTTATGAAAACGAATAACGTGGGGGTGATAGACCCAATTAACAACAATGAAGTAGAAGAAACAACAAAGGAAATAGTTCCTTCATACATACAAGAAAAGGTTGCTCAAAAACAAATGTTTTATGCTATTGATCTTTGGAGAATGCAGAAGAAGCATAAAACTTTAGGAAGTTCGGTTAGATGGTAATACTGCCTTTTTTAGAATAGGGTTTAATAAAAATATTCAATGACCGACGTACAATTTTCAATGCTCAGCATGTAAGGTTGAAAATGATATAGGACAAGGCAGCTCGATTTTATTATCACGGAGCAAAAAGATTGGGGAGTGTAAAGGAATGTTTTCTATTCCTCTTCTTTCCCCATTGCGGCAAGCTTCATCCTTTTTGTAACGTCTTTACCAAGATATTTTTCTATCCGATGTTCAACCAGGTAAATTACCGGGGTAAGTATTATCGCCATAAAAGCTTTATAAAAGTAATTGACAACACCGATCGCCAGTATTTGTTGCCATGAAAAAACACCCAGGAAGGCAATGAATAAAACAATATAACTATCTACAAGTTGTGATACCAACGTTGAGCCTGTTGCCCGGAGCCATACTTTTTTTTCGCCTGTTAGTTTTTTTATTTTGTGAAACACGGCAACATCAACAAGCTGGCTCACAAAAAAAGCGACAAGGCTGCCGATAATGATCCGCATGCCCTGCCCGAAAATTGCATTAAAGGCATTTTGCATATCAGGTACATGATCAGAATCAGCATGGCTCGTTATCCAAAAATCGGCTGGCGGCACTTTCATTGCAATAAGAAACATCAGGAAAGCATATGTGATCAATCCAATTGCAATCAGTGAAATGCGGCGCACTATTTTTGGCCCGTAATACTCATTCACGATATCTGTTATAACAAATTCAAGTGGCCATAGCAATACACCACAGGTAAGCGTAATTGAAATGCCGCTTTGTCCAAAAATGGTGAAACTGGAAGGTTCTGCGCCAAATAATTTTTCCAGGGAAAATAATTTTGTTCCAATAGTTTCGGCAATCAATGCATTGGCAACAAAAAAGGCTGTAAATATTACAAAGAGTTTTGTTGGCTTGTCTTTTAAAAAATCCTGTACCATATGATCAGGGCATTATAAAGATGAAATAAAATTGTACCGGGAAGAGAATCAAACTCACGATTACCATCCACCTGGGAATAATATTGATTTTCTTTTTTATTATCCAATAAATGCAAAGGATTAAAAAAACGAGGTTTAAAATAATAGCTGCAACATATCCAAGGATAGCAATGGTTCCAATCAGTGGCTGGAATGTTACTGAACCATCGAAAACCTTATCTGCCTGTTTTACCATTTTTAAAAAATGTAATACAACAACAATAATGAAACAGAAATTACAGATAAATACTATTTTGGAGAAAAAGCGCATTGACCGATCTTTTAATAATTATACTTACCATTTACCTTGTATCAGAAAATTCACCAGCTGATTTCAGTTCATACCCTTTTAGTTCTTCCTCCCTGTTAGCATTGGCACAAACGAAAAATTGGTGAAGGCTTCTTCAGTTGTGCTGCCATCTGCATTCTTTGTAATGCGCAACATACGCTGATGTATCCCTTCATCAAGTGGAACGATCATCCTGCCTCCCGGTTTTAACTGATCCAGCAACTTAGGCGGAATAAAAGGCGCTGCGGCAGTAATGATCACTTTATCAAATGGTGCATAGGTAGGCAAACCTTCAAATCCATCACCATAAAAAAATTTAAGATTGGGGTATTTTGACTTAAAGATATACTGCTTTGTTTTTTCAAAAAGTTTTTTCTGCCTTTCAATTGTGAAAACCTTCGCACCCATTTCAACAAGTACAGTTGCCTGGTAAGCACTGCCGGTTCCTATCTCAAGTATTTTCTCCTGTGGCCTTACCTGCAGCAATTGAGATTGGTATGCGACTGTATATGGCTGCGAAATTGTTTGCCCTTCTGCAATGGGAAACGCCCTGTCCTCGTAGGCAATGTGATCAAGCGCTGTATCTAAAAAAAAATGCCTGGGAATATTATTCATTGCCTCAAGCACGGCTTCATCGGTGATTCCCTTTTCACGAAGTAAATCCATTAATTGTTTACGTAGGCCCTTATGGCGGTATGAATCGTCAAATTTTCTCATAGTTATGCAGCATATATTCTTTGGCCGGCAATGGCAAATATCAGTGGTCAAAACTTTGAACTCCTCAACAAGCAAAGAAAACAGGGCGCATTCTAAGCTTTGCATCCAGTACTCATTTCAGCCCCATCTCCTTTTCAATCCGCTCAATCTTATCATCCAATTCCTTTTCCACTTTATCAAAATCAGTTGAGTTTTCCAGAGGGGCATTTACACTAAAATAAAATTTTATTTTTGGTTCTGTTCCACTGGGCCTTGCAGAAATTTTTGTTCCATCTCCCAATATAAATTGTAAAACATCACTTTTGGGAAGATCAATTTTCCATGTCTCGCCAGTGAGAATATTTTTACCAACCTGTAATTTATAGTCGATCACTTCTTTTACCGGCACCCCATCAATCGTTTTTGGGGGATTGTTGCGGTATTGTTCCATCATTGCGCTGATCTCTGCGGCGCCATTCATTCCTTTTTTTGTAACGCTTACCAGGCTCTCTTTATAAAAACCATATTGTACATACAGGTCAAGTAGTTTATCAAAGAGGCTTCTACCTTTTTCCTTTTCATAAGCAGCCATTTCGCAAATAATGGTTACTGCACTCACTGCATCTTTGTCACGGATCTTATCGCCAATCATCAAACCAAAACTTTCTTCACCGCCAATGATATAATTCTCTGTTCCCTCTTTTTCTTTTATCAATGAAGATATCCATTTAAAGCCGGTGAGCACATTGTAACAATTAACAGCATTTGCTTTTGCAATTATATCGATCATATCTGTCGTAACAATTGTTTTGATCACCATATCATTCGGCTTTGCTATGCCCTTTGCTTTCCTGGCCTCGATCATATAGTTAAAAGCAAGCATGGCCGTTTGATTTCCGTTCATCAGTATCCATTCCCCTTTATTATTTTTTACGCCGATACCTACCCTGTCGGCATCGGGATCTGTACCTAATAAAATATCCGCGTTCAATGCTTCTGCTTGTTTAAGGCCAATGCTCATCGTTTCCTTTTCTTCCGGATTTGGATAAATAACGGTAGGGAAATTCCCATCAGGCATGCTTTGTTCTTTCACAATATGTACATTATCGAACCCGATGCGGCTAAGCGCTGCCGGTACAAGCATAATTCCGGTGCCATGGATGGGTGTATAAACAATTTTCAGGTCATGTTGTGATTTACACACGTCGGGATAAACACTGAGTCCCTGTACCATGTCCAGGTATTTCTCATCAATTTCTTTTCCAATGATGGTAATATTTTTTCCGCCACCAGACCATTTCACATCATCCACTGAGGCAATCTTTTCTACTTCAGCAATTACATTCTTATCATGTGGCGGCACCATTTGGGCACCATCATCCCAATAAGCCTTATACCCATTGTATTCTTTTGGGTTATGGCTGGCAGTACAAACCACACCTCCCTTGCATTTAAAATGCCTGATCGCAAAACTCAACTCAGGTGTTGGGCGCAATGCTTCAAATAAATAAACCTGTATGTCATTTGCTGCAAAAACATTTGCGGTAATATCGGCAAACTCGCCACTATTATTGCGGCAGTCATGTGCAATTGCAACACTCACATCATCCCCAAAACATTTTTTTAAATAATTTGCATAACCTTGTGTAGCCATTCCTACTGTATATTTATTCATCCTGTTGGTACCAATGCCCATAATCCCACGCAAACCACCAGTTCCAAATTCAAGATTTTTGTAAAAAGCATCGGCCAGTTCATCGGGGTTTTCAGCCTGCAATTTTTTGATCTCATCTTTAGTGGCTTCATCATAATTACCGGCTAGCCATTTTTCTATCTTTTCCTGTATATTTTTTTCCATGATTTTTGTTTAACGTCTTCAAAAATATATCATTCATGCTTCATCTAAATGAATAAAAGAAAAAAATTAGCACCTGCCCGTTCTAATTCAATAACTAAAACAAAAGTCCCATCATGAAGATGACGGGACTCATTTTATTAAATCTTAAAGTTGTTATTTACTAATCATGAGCCTGGTTACCGTTTTTTGTCCGTCAACAATACAACTTATCATATAAATGCCATTGGCAAATTTACCGGTTAAATTAAGATTAATCATTCCGTTACTGCATTGCTGGTTACCCTGGTAAACTATTTGCCCGAATTGATTTACGATCTCAATCTTTGCAGTGGCTATTTTAGAAATAGCAGGAACGGTGATCCTGAAAAGTCCATTGGAAGGATTGGGATATACATCTCCAACTGATTTAGTTGCGATTTCTGTAACAGGCAAACCATTTTTACAAACGATAGAAACGGGGAGAGATACAACACTGCTTACGGTACATGCATTCACTGCTTTTACTCTTACAAGGCCACCTGTTGTACTAAAATTCACCTGCACATTTGTTGCAGTTGTTGCCAGGGTGGTTCCGGTAGATGTGGTCGTTCCATCATTAATATGAGCCCCGGTAGGTGCATACCATATATAGGATGCTGCATTGGTAACCGGGCTTATTGAATAAGTAACGCCCTGTTGATTTGCACAAACAGCAGCGAGACCGGAAATAGTTCCGGGCGCATCAGGTTTTGCGTTTACAATAAGGTTTCTTGGCGTAGAAGTACCACATGTATTGCTGGCAGTAACAGATATTTTACCAGTGATAAATGATGTTGTAAAATCGCTGGCAACTTCATTCGTTCCCTGTCCCGAAACAATTGAAACAGCTCCGGTATTCCATGACCAGTTGTATGTATCTCCCGCTTGCTGGATGACTGAATACAAAATAACAGTCATGTTACATATCCCGGTTACCGGGCCACTAATAGCAACAGGTGAGGCAGGCGCTGCTTTGCGATTGATCTTCCTGGCACGTGGAATACTGCTTCCACAGCTATTGTTAGCCGTTACCCTCAATGAATCTCCGGTAGTAAACCCGGCATCATAAGTTACAGTGGCGGTGACAGAACCCTGCCCACCGGTGATGTTAGCACCCGGAGGCGCTGTCCATGTATAAGATATTGCTCCAGGTGTTGGAAGAATTGTATAGGTTCTTACATCTCCCGGGCAAACAGATGTACCATCGTCGGTTGAAGAAATTGATCCGGGTAAATTTGGAACCGGGCAGACAGAACCGACATTGGTTTGCTGTATGGTTGTATTCGTGCATCCGTTGGCGTTGGTATAAGTGTATGTGATCGTATAGGGGCCGCCAACACCTGCTATGGCAGGATCAAACGTATTTCCCAAAATGCCGGGCCCGCTGAAGGTTCCACCTGCAGGATTACCAGTAAGCGTAGACGCAGGGGCAACTGCTGCGTAGATATTTGCAAGACCGGTAAATGAAACAGAAGGCAATGGGTTTGATGTGACAATAATAGCGGAAGATGTATCCGGGCATCCACTGGAATTGGTAATCAGAACCCTATAACTTCCTGATAAGCTTGCAACAAAAGAAGAGGCTGTTGCTCCGGTAATATTAACGGTACCAATCTGCCACTGATAACTAAACCCTGTTCCTGTATTTGCATTTAGCGTAACACTATTGTTACCGCAAAAAGTTGCTGGGCCCGCTGGGGTTATTGTTGCAACAGGGGATGGATTCACTGTTACAATTACCGGGGAAGATGTAGCTGAACATCCATCTGCATTCGTAACCACCACCGTAAAGCTTCCTGAAGCGGTAGAAACAAAAGAAGATCCAACTGAACCCACAATATTAGCTCCATCTACCTGCCATTGATAACTAAGGCCTGTACCTGTGTTGGCATTAAACAATACAGTACCTCCTACACAAAAAGTCGTTGGGCCAGTTGGAGTGATCGTTGCAAGAGGTGCAATACATCCCGATGTTACCGTAGTTGGTTGAGAACTCGTTACTGTACATCCCAAAGGATTTTGGGGTGTTGGAAGACTGGTATAAGTATATGTAATGGTATAAGGCCCGCCAACACCAGCTGCAGCAGGATCAAATGAATTTCCTGAAATACCGGGACCACTAAATGTACCGCCGGTTGGGTTGCCTACCAAAGTGCCAGGAGCTGCTAAATTTGAATAACTACTTGCAAGGCCCGTAAAAGAAGTGGTCAATTCAGTCACGGTAAATACGGGCGAAATTGTTCCACTGCAACCTGATACGGTATGGGGCAACCATTGGTAGTCTCCGGGCGTTGTAGCCATTAGTAAACTGCTAAAATTATCCGGTATTTCGCCACCATTAAGGTACCAGGTGCCTGTTATTGTATTTGCATTTAATAAAACAGTTCCGCCCGGGCAAAGAATACTATTACCGGTAATTTCTCCCTGAGGATTGCTTAGTTCAAAAGCCAGAAATATGTCGGACTCTACTGAACATCCGTTTGAATTCGTGACAGCAACTGTGTAATCTCCGCCTACTGTTCCATGATATGTTGATTGTGTTGCCCCGCTAATATCTGAACCATTTAATTTCCATTGATAGCTGGCTACTGTTCCTACTACATTGGCAGTTAGAAAAATCCCTACCCCTGCACAAAAACCGCCCGGTGGGCCAACTGGGCTACCGAAACCTTCAATTGTAACGGAAGGAAGCCCATATATACTGAGTTCCGGCCCATCGTTACTAATAACTACTGGTGACGAACTTACCACACGAATGTGATATCCTGTTCCAGGACCGGTAGATAACGGAATGGTTGCATTAAAAGAACTGGATGTTACAGAAGCAATTGATCCAATAGTGACTGGGTTTGCAAAAGAACCTGTTGCGTCCGAAAGCTGAACTGTAAATACATTTCCTGCATTGGCAGCCTCATTAACTGAAAACTGAACAAGAATATCGGAACCGGCACAAAAATCCTGCTGGGGATTTGGTGCAAGGGAGATTGATGTTAAAGATGTGGGTGAGCCTGCAAAACAATTACAGCTGATTAATAAAATTAAAAGCGTTGAAAAGTAATGGCGAAATAGTTTCATAAAAAAAGGTCTGAATTAATTAATAATTAAAATAATGAGATGGAGTATGTAATATGATGGCTGAAACAGGATAGTTAAGATCAACAAATGTATATTATTCGTACATCATTAAGATTATTTACCGCTATTTTTGTTTTTTATGAATTCAGCTTCATTTTTAAATTCATTTTCGGTAGTCACTCAACCTTCTAAAAAGAAAGCTGTGTGCTGCATTTTGTTGGTATTATTATCATTTTTTTCATATTCCCAGGATTCAGTAAAGGATGTAAATAAGGTTGGGGATACTTCTTCCATACATTTACCTGTTGTAATAAAATTGGATCATTGTTTTGGAACTTCTGGCACTTATCCTTATAATAAAAAACGAGTAAAACTTATCGCCGCTGCAAATGTGATTGGCTATGGCGGCATCATGGTTGGACTTTATTCAACCTGGTACAAAAATTATCCGCAAAGTAAATTTCACACGTTCGATGATTTTCCTGAATGGAAACAGGTTGATAAGATTGGCCATGCATATAGTGCATACGCTGCAGGTAAAGCGAGTATGGAACTTTGGCGCTGGACAGGCATAAGCAGGAAACAGCGTATATGGATTGGCGGTATGAGCGGGGCTGTTTACCAAACCGTGATTGAAACCCTCGATGGTTTCAGCAGCCAATGGGGCTGGAGCTGGGGAGATATCGGAGCTAATTTGATTGGTAGTGGCATACTTGTTTCGCAGGAACTTGCCTGGGATGAACAACGCATTCAATTCAAATGGTCCTTCCATAGAAAGCAATATGATGATCCATCTTTAAATGTAAGAAGTAACAAGGTTTTCGGTAAAACAAATCCTGAGCGTTTTTTAAAAGACTACAATGGTCAAACCTATTGGCTGAGTACAAACCTAAGATCGTTTTTTCCACATTCAAAAATACCGGCCTGGCTGAATGTCTCGGTTGGTACCGGTGCAGAAGGCATGTTTGGTGCCAGGGAAAATATAGGCAGAGACAAAGATGGTAATATAGAATTTTACAGGCCAGATGTAAAACGTTACCGGCAATGGTACCTGGCTCCCGATATCGATCTGACAAAGATCAAAACAAATAAGAAAGCAATAAAAATGGCGCTAATGATATTAAATATTCTCAAGTTTCCTACCCCATCACTTGAATATTCTAATGGAGGAGTGAAGTTTAATTGGGTACATTTCTAAAGAGGTATGATCTAAGAGTTAAGTTAAGAGTTAAGATCTAAGATTTTTTAACCATGTATTTTCGTGGATTTTAGCAGTTTTAAATGTTGATTTTATCATTGATAAAATACCGTTAGTTCATAATTTTCGTGAAAAAATTATGAATAAAAAAGAACTACAACAAAGGACTAAAAAATCCCATATTGATATCATTAAGTTTTGTAATGATTTTCCGAAAACGGCTGTTGGTTTTGAAATAGCAAAACAAATTCTCAGATCAGCAGGTTCGATTGCAGCTAATTATAGAGCTACAGCAAGAGCTAAATCAAAGTCTGATTTTATCAATAAAATTCAAATTGTGCTTGAGGAGTCAGATGAAACCCTGTATTGGCTGGAAGTAATAGAAGAAGCCAATGTAAAATCCGGGGATGCAACTAAAATATTAATTAAGGAAGCAAACGAATTAACTGCAATATTTACTGCCACCAATAAAACTGCACGATTAAATCCTAAATAACTATCTACACATCTTACATCTTAAATCATGACCGTCTTGTTAAGATATGCATTAGTTCTTTGAAAATATTGCTGGATAAGGGTTTGAGAGCATCAGAAGTTCAAACGATTTGAATTGATTTGGATTTTATTTTTT
>JBDSBG010000115.1:0-10673 GCA_039921685.1 Ferruginibacter sp. | reverse complement strand
CGCACCTGTTGCTTGAACAATGGGTAAGGGAACCTCTGTGCCAACTATAAAAATAAACCGCTATAACCCTCTGTTTATAATGGTTGCAGCCACTTCAAAATAAAAAAACAGGCGTTCTGCCTGTTTGAAAGTCTTAAAGATAAAATTGACAACTCCATAACCGGCCGGCTACCAAGGTTTCGTTCAACATCGCTTTCATTTCTTGCCCGTTGGGCAAAACGAAAGCTTAGTTATTACATGCAGTACGATTACTTGTCTTGAAGTGAAGTAATTAACTGCTCTTGGCTTAATTTCATTTTCTCTCTTTTCAATTCAATGAGTTTTATAACAACCGAACCTGCTATATAATCATGAATTGCTCGTCTTTTAGAATTAAATAGTAATGTTATGACTTCTAAGAAAAACCACAGCATCATACTTATTCCACAAAAACCATCCATTACTGTTACTCGAAGCTCTAGTACATTTATTGGATTTCTGAAAGATTCTATGGAATAATAAATAAGGAAGACGATATTTAATGCAACCCAAATAGATTCTCTTAAAAAAGCTCTTCGATAGCCTATTAACCTCACTTCATTAACATCAAGAACTTGTATATTCATAATTTTCTTTCCAATTGTTTGACCATATTTCCCATGTCCGATCACTGTGTATAAAGTCAAACTGATCAAATATGCAAATTGCCAAATAACAAAAAGTACATTGTCCTTAACATCATGAATGTAATTATCCGCCAAAGCGAGTGGAAGAAAGATTAGTCCGTCAATAAAACCTGATAAAAACCGCTGTCCGAATGTGCTATATTTATCCATAATGCTAAATGAGTATTGCATGTAACGCACGAATTTACTAAATTAGCCGTAAGGGTGGAATGTATTTGGCAATTGAAAATCAAGGAGATCCTGTTATTTTAAAACTGCTCCTTTTGCAGACATCTCCACTTCAATATCAAAATCGTCTTGCAATCCAAGCTAAAATTTAGCTGAGTTACCAAATATTTACTAAATCTCAATGCGGTGTCAGCTGTAATTCTACGATTACCTTTAAGGATTTCAGAAATTCTTGTATGAGTATTTTAAATCTATCCGATTTTTGAGTAGTGCCAATTATCGAATGTTCGCAGGCTTTTTATAGAGCGCTATAAAAGCATTGTAAGCTGCCTGGTGCAGGATTGAAGCATGGTTTTCTTTAGAAAATTTTTCAAAGTTTATTTTGATATTTTTCCGATGCCCGCTTCTTAGGATACGCAGCAGTTGTTCTGTATCCCCTTCCATTCTTTTCCCCTCGTTGCCATTTGCGATAAAAATTGAAACAGTGTCTGTAAAACCCGGCAGCAAAACTTTTGGCTGAGACGCTAACAAACTCTCATTATCCCACCATAGACTGGGGCTTACAATGATGTATTTGTTGAACAAATATGGCTTTTTAAACAGTACCTCGGTGGCAAATAATCCTCCTAGTGATTGGCCGATTATTGTTTTAGAAGCATTCGTTTTAAAATTTCTATCAATATACGGTTGTAACTCGCTTTCAAAAAACTTCATAAATTTTTCAGATTTACCTGCGGTTGGAAATTCAATTTTGTCTTTTTCTATTATGGTGGGGTAAGTGAGATCCCTTCTTCGGTCAATGTTTGCAATACCTACAACAATCGATTTTGGTAATACATCAACCCAGGGGAAATTGAAAAATTGAACCAATCCTGCAATATGAATAAAATCTTCATCTGCTGAACCATCTAATAGATAAATAACCGGGTATCTGAGACTGTCCTGCTCCTGGTATCCATCGGGCAAATAAATATTCAGTGTTCTCTTTTCAGACAAAACCACCGACTGCATCTCAATGATACGCCCAAGAATAAATGGTTTACTGTCCTTTACTGATGTATCCTGTGCAAATAACCATTGCGTTGTAACACAAAAAAATATTAGAAACAATAGTTGCTTCATACGCTGATTTAAGATTACTGTAAAATTCATTTCGCTTTTTTTTATTATTAATCATTATTGTCCGACCAAAAGCATCAAAAACTTAAGGCCTGCATGAACTCACCCCAACCCCTCTCCAAGGAGAGGGGCCAGAATCCGATACTGAAAAGGCTCCCATTGAATGAACCCGGATTTACCCGGGCAACAATGATTATTAATTTCTACAATTAAGATGAATGCCTTGTTGATATGCAGATTTATTTTGTGTCGTTATTTATCATTCGCCTGTGATAATTAATCTGGCCTAAATGATAATTTAGATGCGTAGCTAAATGAACCAGTAAGAATTCTGTTGAAGTCATTTCATCAAACACTAATAACGGGTATTCGCTTTCCAATAATTTTTCATCTAAATTATCTAAGGACAGATTGATAGTTTCAATAGTCTCTTCTATTTTTTTAATCAGTTCTGTTCCAGGGATATTTTTGCATGAAAATTCTAACTCCCTGGTTCTAATATAATTTGAGTTTCCTAATACTTTACCGATGTATAAATTTAAATTTCCAATCAAATGTAAACAGAGATTCCCTGCTGAATTTTTTATTTGCCCGTTAACTTTCCAAAGATCAGCTTCGTTATTGTATTGCTGGATTTCAGTAAGTAGCCGGTTTAAATCCCTGTTATAGATCGTGGTAAGTGTGGTTTTTTGCATTGATTTAAGTTTTGGAATTCAATACAGCTCTAAAGAAAATTATTCTATTTTTCAATTACCCCTTGATATTTCAGATTTGAGTTTAACCAGTTCACCCAATAAACTGGTTTGTACTACTGGCTGTCTGACGTTCAAATCCTTTGCAATTGTAGCGATGGCAAAATTAAAAGATTCAATTTCTGTTTCTCTCTTGTTTATTATATCCTGGTAGGTAGATATTAACTGGCCATCGCCCGATCGGCTTATCTGCAACAACTTATCCAAAACTTTTTCAACTTCAATGCTTAAGCCAGCATGTTGAGCTACAGCAACACACTCAGCTATCACATCATGTGCAATTTTTAATGCACTTTTATTCCGGTAGAATATGCCGTTATCGGTTTCAAGTAGCGGACAGACAGAATTAAAAACGCAATTGGCAATTGTCTTTGTCCATACCAGCGGCAGAATATTTTCCACGGAAATAAATTCAAAATAAACGCTGCTTATTGCCTTAACAATCATTTCCTGTGTATATGCATTTCCTTTAATGATTCCAATTGGCGAAGGTTCAACAGGCTTAAATCTGAATTTATTTTTAGTCAGTTCCTGGCTCGAAGCAAAAATGACGACACGATAAATTTGAGAAAACCCATTGTCGAGGAATGGCTGTTCAACATTCAGTCCGTTTTGTAAAATTACTATAGGAGCATTTTTACATTTAGAACTTAATGCCATTGCAAGCTTTTCATTACCGAATGATTTGTTTGTTAAAACAATTATGCCGTTCAGTGCAGTGTAATTAGTTAAGGTGCTTATCTCAATATCGGCTGCTACCGTTTTTGATTTATTGATTTCAACTTCAATATTTTCTGTGGAGTTTGATCCATCATCTACACTACCACGTATGATAACCACCTTTTTATTGTTGAGTTTTAGAAATACCGCGAGGGACTTGCCTATTGCACCCCCACCAATAATATAAATTGTATCATCAATTTTCATTCTTGCAGGTTTCTTTTAAAATTTAAATCTTTCTCTATTTTTATCACAATATCAAAGAAACGATTGTTTCATATTCATCCATTCCTCTTTTAAAATACTGTAACAGGCTGTATTGCGTAAAAAGCCATTATACATCAACGTATGCTGACGAAAAAATCCTTCAAACTTTCCACCGATTTTTTCTATTGCTCTTCTTGATTGCATATTACGTTCATCAGTACGGAATTCAACCCGGTTGCAAGCCATCGTTTCAAAGGCATACATGAGCATCAGGTATTTGATTTGCCGGTTTAGGCCGGTTCCCTGGAAATTTTTACCAATCCAGGTAGCACCAATTTCAAGCCTCCCATCCAAATCAGAAATATTCATAAAGGCGGTACTTCCAACATAACAAATATTGCGCTTATCAAATATGCTGAAAGAATACCTTGCCCGTGCCGACCGAAGAGCAACTGCAGTTTCAATGTATTCAGTTAGCAGGTCCCTGTTGTAAACCTGCTTTGGGGAGTATTGAAGTAATGTTTTATCTGAAGTAGCAACGCTCAACAAATTTTCAATATCATTCATTGAAATGGGGCGCATCAGCACTGTGTCATTTTCAAGTATTATATCGTCTTCAAACTTAAAATTCATGCCAATGCTTTTATTTTTAAAAAAAACAATTATTCAATACCGTTATTCTCCATACTTGCCGGCCGCCCCCCGGCCAGATTTGAAGTAATATTCAGTCCCATAATTAAAAACGCTGTCTCTTCATTGGCCTTAGGGCAGTGTTCCACCCCTTTTGGCACTATAAACATTTCATCTTTGAACAATTCAATATTTTTTTCCCGCAACTGTATTGTAAGATGCCCGTTGTAAATCAGAAACAGCTCATCCTGGTCTTCATGTTTATGCCAGTTTATTTCGCCTTTCCCTTTGGCTAATTTTATAAGCTGACCATTGGCCTGGCCAATAATTCTTTGGCTCCAGTATTGGTTGATTGAAGAAAATTCACGGCGGATATTTACCTGCTGAAACATCTTAACTTCAGCATGAGTATGGTTTGCATCAGCAAAATCTGTATGCTTTTTATAATGGTCCACATTCATTTCCAACAATGCCACATTCAGATTGCGGTGTTGTAATGGCAGGTTTTCTGAACCAGGGGTAGTATAGTTTTCTATAAATGCAAAACCATAGCTTTTATAGTAGCCGATGATCTTTTCATTGGTAGCCCAGGTATCCATTCTGATATAGCGTAGCTGATTTTGCCTGGCATGATCTACGGCCCAGTTTAAAACTTTTATAAACACTTTGCCATCTTTAAAGCGCCGGTTCAAAACGATCCGGTGTAAATAAAGTGCATTGCCTTTTTCCATCTTCCTCCATATCAATTCATCCCTGTAACAAATGCTGAAAATGCAAATGCCCTCATTTTTGTTTATAATTTTATATAGCAGCCCATTTTCGATATCTGTTTGAAGATAAGCCCTGTCATAGCTTTCCCAACCGATATAGTTATTCATTTTTTGAAACAATATTGCTTCTTCAAAAAGCATACAAATTGTATCCAGGTCTTTTTTTACAGCTTTTACTATTACAAATTCTTCCATGTTATTATCTGGTTTCATTATCATTGAGATTGCTGTGTGTTGCAGTCACTTGATTAAGTGCGTAATCAACGGCAGCCTTTGCATGAATAAATGTTGTATTAAAAACAGGAACCGAAAAGTCATCCTGTGATAGCATAAGTGGAATCTCCGTGCACCCCAATATGATAGCTTCGGCTCCCCGTTCTATTAAACTGTTCGCTATTCTTAAATACCCAGATTTGGTTTTAGGCATAATAATTCCTTTCCCCAATTCATGCAATAGTGTGTCCTCCATAAATTCACGGTCAGCGTTGTGTAATGGTATTAAAGTTTCAATACCATGTTCCAGGAGTTTGTTTTTGTAAAATGGCAGTTCCATGGTAAACACGGTACCCAGCAGTCCGACCTTTTTGATTTTCTTTTGGTTTATAGCATGGGCAGTGGCCATCCTGATATCTACCAGGGGTAAATCTATACTTTGTGCAATCTCGTCAGCAACTATATGAGCGGTATTGGCTCCCAACATGATCAGTCCGGCACCTGCAGCTTTAAGATGTAGTGCAGCGTTGTGTAATAAACCGAAAGCTCCCTTCCAATCATGGGCGGCATTGCATGCGTTGAAATCATTGAAGTTTACAGAATAAATTATACACTCAGCGAAATTTAAACCACCGAGTCTTTTATTGGTTTCTTCATTAATAAAGCGGTAGTAATCAAGTGTAGAACTCCAGCTGATTCCACCGACAAGCCCGATTTTTATCATTCTATTTTATTTAAGTATGTTATTGTATTTGCTTTAGGCCTTGTATTCTTTCTTCAAAACTCACAGTTGTTTCCAGCGGATACACAATTTGATTGAAGAGCTGCATTAGTCCTTCATCGTGCAGGCAGCTCCGTTGTGTCTTCAAATTATAATGTACCAGTTTCATCCACATCACCGCTTTAAGATTGGTTTTAGAATCATCCCACATAAACGCTTCCAGTAACAGACTTTTTTCAGTGCAGTCAATCAAACGGGTTTGAATGAAAACTTTTTCCATCAACTTTGCGGGTGACAGGTAAGATATTTGCGTTTGAGCGGTTACCCAGCCAAGCGCTTTTTCAGTTGCAAGCTTATAAATATCAAAGCCATAGTTTTCAATTAACTGGTCGCCACGGGCAGTTATGATATAATCTATATAGCGGGAATTGTTAAGATGGCTAAACGGATCGCAGTCGTGAAACCGGATTTTCATGGAGCTTTCTAATACTTTCTTAAGTGCTGTCATTTTAATTTTCATTTATGAAGGATTCCCATAAACATATCTTTGAAAAAAAGGAGGCTCATTGTGGAGCGGTGTAATCACATAAAGCACCTAAGAAGCTATCGGCGGACATGCGTTTGCGTTAATGATAAATACTTCTTTCATCTAAGTACTGTTTTTAGATAGCTGAATTACCTGCTCTTCCTTCAAACCAATAATGGGTGGTGTATCCACATTTAAAAGGTTTAAGTAAATACATAACGCTGCCCTGTGATGAATTTCATGTACGATTAATGCTCTTAAAAACATACCAAGTTCTATTTCTTTACCATCCACTGATCTGACTTTCTTGTTTAGTGATTCATCCCGCAAAGTCTTGAATATGGTAATAGTCTGCGAGTGCATTTCATGAAACCAGGAGATAATATTTTCATATCCATCTGCCAAGTCTTTTCCACATCCTGTATAAGATGGCTTATTCCCAATGGCGATCTCTGCAAAAACATATCGTTCAATTGCGGCAATATGCCTGATGAGATCGCCTATTGTAAACTTGCCAGGCATGTAAGCCCAATCCATCTTATCTACCGGAATTACATCAATTACTTTAGTTGTGATCTGTCTTGTTTTTTCATAGTATAAAAGAAAAGATTCAATATTTGTTATTTCCATTTTCCAATCGTTTATTATATACCGAACGGTATATTTATGTTCAAAAAAAATCATTTTTTAAGTCCGCGAATTAAATTTTCCAAATAGTTCATCGCTATTCTCAGCTCAGTGGATTTACCGGTAACCTTTGATTGCATGACAGCCCCTTCAATTAACGAGATCAGGATAATTGCTGTTTCAGTTGGGTTTGTACCTGCTTTAATTTCGTTTCTCTCTATACCCCTTTTAATTTGATTTTCGATAGATTTCCTCCAGAACAACAATGCATCAGCAACCTTTTGTTTTAGCCCGGGATGCGTATCATCCGACTCGGTAGCAGTATTTAAAATGGGACATCCAGGTTGCAAAAAGGGAATAATTAAAAATTTGCGGTATACGGCTGGGTAAACCAGGAGCCGTTCCAAGGAATTATCAGTAGCCAGTATCCTGCTCTTAAGGTAGACCGTTACCCTTTCAAAATTATAATCAAATGCAGCCAAGGCCACTTCATCCTTATTTTCAAAATTACCGTAAATACTTCCTTTGGTTAACCCGGTAACCTCAGTGAGATCAGCAAGTGATGTACCTGCAAACCCCTTTGCATTGAATACCGGGGCGGTTTTTTCAATGATGAATTGCTTTGTGCGTGCTGCTTTTGAACTATTGTCTATCATTTGCTGGAACAAATATAGGATTATTTATACCAATCGGTATTTTTTAGAATGTTTTTTTTGAGAAAGGCTTCAGGATCAAAATAAGTGACATGATTTTTGTGCGTTTTCGGTGGTGAAGAACTAAAGTTGTTTTTTGACTTTTACTCAGTGCTTTAAAATAGAGGCTCCTATCGGCTGTTTTTCTTCCCGTCAAACCATTATTTTTTATCGGGCGTAAATTTATTTCCGTCAACGTCTTTTAAAAACGTAATGAGGTTAGTAAAATAATTTTGTTGGTCGTCATACATACTAAGGTGTGCTCCATTAGGACACAAGTAAGTTCTACTGTTAGGAATAAGCTGCCCTTCTTTTTTCATGTCCTCTGGGTTCATTTCATCATACATTCCACCAAGCACAAGCGTTGGAACTTTAATGTTTGGCAATCTGTCCCACATTTCCCAATCTTTAAAATTACCTGTAACATGAAATTCATCTACACCTTGCATTTGTATATAAATTGAATGATTAGCTTTCTTAAATGCTCTCATCAATGGCTCGGGCCAATTCTCGACTGGCATACGACAAACATTACGGTTATAAAGTTTATTCATCAACAGATTTTGGTATTCGGGTGAATCATAAAGTTTCTTTTTGTCCAATGAGTCAAATGTTGCCAATTCCTCTTTTGAAAGAAATTCATTCTTTTGCTTATTGCTATAACTTACGTAACTCTTAATCCCAGCTGTCATATTAGATAGTATGGCAGCTTTTACATGGCTTTGATATTTTTGCAAAAATTCCATTGCCAACATACTACCCCAGGAATGCCCCAATAAGTAAAAGTTTTCCAACCCAAGTCCTTTTCTTACTTGCTCTACTTCTTCTACGTAGCGTTGAATATTCCAAAGAGAAGTGTCTGTAGGAATATCGGAATTTCCAACACCTAATTGGTCGTAATAATAAAATTCAATCCCTGCTTTTGGTAAAAAGTCTTCAAAGCATTCAAAATAGTCATGAGTAAAACCGGGTCCACCGTGGAGTAACAATACTTTAATTTTTCCATCGCCAACTTTCTTTGTCCAAACATCATACTTCCCGTCAACCTGTATCATTTTACATCCACCGGTTTTCACAATATAGTTTGTGTCCATTGTGTTTTCCGTTGAGTTATTATCAACTGATTTAGGAGATTGATTGCATGAACAAATAGAAATTGAAATTAGAATTGTGCTAAAAAGATTTCTCATTGTTATTTTTTTTGACGATTGTTTAAGTTATTTCGTGAATAATATCCGCTAACGCTCGTGCTTGGCGAAGGTGAGGAATAGAATTCCAACTGCCCAGACCGTTTGCCCATAAAGGAACGAAAATTTTATGTAACCACAATGCATGCCGCAGCAATAGGTGCGTAGCCAAACGGGCCGGCCCGGAGGCAGGAGCTTTAGCGGATAAATAAACGGCAACCAATTAACTGAAGTTGAAAAATTATTTTTGACCCGTCCTGAAAGTTGTCTGGTTTGATGATGACTGCACTTGCGTCAGCCCCACTTTTGCAACGCTTGGTTGGCTGTAAGGTAAGTAAAGCTAATGGGTAAATTTAATGAATATATCTAGTTTCTATCATTACAGTATCTGTTCCGGAAGTATAATTTTTGAATGTTGTAAAATTGGAATTGTCTAATTGGTGAACATCCATTTCAGTACTGATACCTGAACTATTTGTTGTAGTTATTTTTTCCCCATCAGTTGACAGGGACCATGCTCCATAATGATTTGATTGCGGATCTGTACCATTACATTTTGTAATTCCTTCATCAATAATAATGGAATAGTCAGTTTTAAAAAAGGTTCTGTTATCCCTTTTGCAGGTAGGCAAAGCCGAAAAAATGTCAACCCAACCGCCATTATTTGTATTTTGACGTATACTTACAACTATCCAGCTTTGATTGGAAAGTAATTTTTCGTTTTGATTAAAGTTTGCAGAACTCTTGTTACAAGCGTTTAAAAATACAAACAAAGATGCCAAACCAAAGTATACAAAAACAAGTTTTTTCATAACCTAAATTTCAGTCTGAAACACTACTTACTGCCAGTCGAGTCACACAAAAGAATTTCACCTTTATGTTCTCACAAAACCGTACGTGAAGTTCTCACTTCATACGGCTTTTCCTGTTTTAATCACAAATGTATTGCTACATTATGGATGTACCAATTGCCAGTGTGGGAATAAACGGGGTCGCTCCCGGTACTTTTGTTGTAGCCACTTTACAGCAGCCGTTTTGTACAGGCCTTTCTCCCATTGTACCCACTTTAATAAGCGTTGATTTAACTGGTACCATACCTGATGCGTATGCGCAGTCCAAAACCTGCAATAATAATTTATCACGCCCTGTCCCAACGCCGCGGTTCGTTCCTCACGAACCGCAAAGCCGGAAATTTTCACAAACCATCAAATACGGTATAAAGGTTCTTCAAAAAGCCAAAATCATCAATTCCGGTTTCATAAAATTTAGCCGATGAATAATAGTAACTGATATCATCTCTTGCTAAACTCCACTTACCTCTTACAGGATTCCCATGCCCGCCCGGATGACCGGTCGGACGGGGATATAATCTAATTTTTGTTGAGCAACTCCGCGGCTGTATATCTCAACTCCCAATGAATCTCTTTGCCATATCTCATGTTTCTTGTTCGCAGCATTTACTTTATATAAATGTAATTTGTTTTCTGCTTCTAAAATTTCCAGAAACCTATGTGCTGTGTATTTCATGAAACTTCCTTGCGGTGATTCTTTTCCATTTAAAATATGCTGCTGCCAGATAAAATGAAGATGGTTCGGCATAAGTACAAAACCATACATCGTTATTTTCTTTTCACATGAAAGTATTTTCAAATAATCAATGATGAGGTCTTTCATTT
>JBDSBG010000114.1:0-21622 GCA_039921685.1 Ferruginibacter sp. | reverse complement strand
AAGTGACGGTGGATCAACAGTCACGGCAAGAGGAGTGGTTTATAAGAAGGGAACCTTTCCCGAGTATGTAACTGACTCGATAACACAAGACGGCGGAGGTATTGGTCAGTTTGCATCTTCACTTACGTCTCTTGATCCTGGTTCACTATATTTCGTACGTGCCTATGCAATTAATGGGGTAGGTATCGCCTATGGTGAGCAAGTGACAGTTCAAACATTGCCAGTTGCAATTGGTGATAATTTTGGAGGAGGAAAAGTTGCCTATATTTTGAAACCAGGGGACCCTAATTACTCCGGAGATTATCAACACGGTTTAATTGCCACGCCTGCAGACCTGCCCGCAACTAACTGGGGCGCCTACGGGCTGATGGCTGCAACACCTCATGGGCTGGGAAATGGAAATGTAAATACAAACACCATCACCGTGACCCTGGGAACAGGAACATACGCTGCCCGGCTTTGCGCCGACCTGGTATTTCCCCTGGCCGGTTATACAGATTGGTATTTGCCCAGTATTGATGAAATGAACCAACTGTATTTAAACCGGGCAATTATTGGCGGTTTTAGCGGAGGCGATTACTGGACCTCATGTTCGTACAACAATACCCTTGCATGGAAATATGAATTTGGTGTGGGATCTTATACCGCCGCAGATAAATTAACAACAAACCCCGTAAGGCCAGTTCGTTCATTTTAAATTAAAGTGCATTCTGCGAATACATGTTCCGGTTAATCACCGGGACATTTTAGTATATGCTGCAAAGTTCACCTGGCTTAAATTAAGTGATCAAACTGTAATCATGATTACTGTTTGCAGACTGGGTGCTGTAACCATCCTAGCTTGTAAAATACTGCCATCATAAAAACAGTTGCTCCAAGGAAATTCATTTGTATATCCTTTACGCTATCGGGTATCAGCACAAACAAAATACGATTAGCCATGTTGTTTTGAAAGACTTCATTGAATAGCCCGATAATATTAAAAAACGCAAATGCAATAATGCCCCTCTGCCATCGCGTTAGCAGAGCTTTGTTGCTGAAAACAGCTGTGTAAACATATAGCTTCATGCAAATGACCAGGCCAAACAAAAGGTGTTCGGTTGAATTGATCAACTATTCTGTATGTGCTGAAAAATGTGAATTGCGCAACCGCTCCAACAGTACAAGCTCATAGGCAAAGAAAATGAAATTGTAAAATTTATTGCTATGCTTCAAATATGATTGGCGCCGGTTCAATAATTCAATTGAAGCATGCATAGCGATGATGTACCACAGAAAGTTTCCTTTACCCGCTGTGAGCATAATGAAAATAAAAATGATATTGAAGACACGAATTGAGTTGATACTCATTTATGCAAGGTAATATTTAAGCTTATCTCTTGAATCCCCGGGAAGGCAAAGATGAATTTATTAATTCCACTCATTATCATTATTCCCCTCAAACAGGTGGATTTTAAGAATGCTGTATGAAAAGGGGAGAGGCATCCACCAACAAAACAGGAAGGCTCAAAATTTATTCATTAAAAATAAAAAGCTCCCGAACGGATTCGGGAGCCAATTTTTTGAACCAACTTCATCGCCGGTTTTTCAGGATTGAATTTACATATTAGCGTTGGCTATATAGTAAAAATCTTTTGATCCTGGGTTCAGAGTTTCGGTTCTTCGCCATCACTGTTTGGCAGCGCAGGCATTAGGTAATTGGTTTTTGGTCTTCAACAGGATTTAGATCAGTTTGGTTTGTCATTATCGCTGTATTGGCAGCATAGACAGGATTTGGATTTTTAAACGGGATTCATTAGGATTTAGATTCTGTGTTTTTTGTTCTTGTATTGGATTGGGATAGTTCTTTTATTTTAAGCATTTAGTTTTTAATTTTAAAAGAAGTTGACTGATACTGAATTTTACGGCTTTCTTAGTAGGATATTGGCGAAAAACTTTTCAGTTAATCTGGATCTTTGGATTTGGATAATGATTGATATTTAATTTCAACATATCAATCAACTTCTGACACAAAGATGCGGCGAAAATCAGGCTCATACAAGAGCGTTATTGCTCTTATTTCGCCATGAAGTAATTACCGTGCGATTCGTAGAATAACCGTATATTGGATGGGGAACATACTTCGTAGATATACGTGTTTGAAGGGGAAAGTTAAAAAGGAAACTGCAAAGATGCTCCCCGGATCTATTCCATACATCTTCATAAAAAAAATAAGATCGTGAAAAAAATGAAAGTAGAGTTCAAAAGTAAGTACCTGTTGGCAGTGTTATCATTGAATTTAAGTTTCGCTCCTGTATCAGCACAGGTTTGCACCGGGTCCTGGTCTACAAATAATTTACTAAGTTATGATTGCATCACTGGTCAATGGATTGGGTTCGGTACCACTTTGGAGCCAGTTGGTTGCCCTGCAAACCCCGTTTATATACCCTCGGAAACAACCACATTTACTTTCGCCAGCCCGGTCAGCGCTTTCTCGATTAATTTTAATGCGTTTTCAACAGCCCCCGGTTGCGGAAAAATGGAAATCAGGATTAATGATGTTTTTTATAACTTATCATCAGCGAATTTGAGTGAAGTTCCTGGCTGTACCGGGGGCTCAGCATCTTTTATTGAAGTATCAAACGGGTACATTATTGGCAGTCCTATATCCCTGTCAAGCACCAACGGCCAGGGAAAGATCACTATTACAGGTGTGAATGCCCAAACTGTTACGATTTCAACAAACGATCCTGCGGGAAGTGTTATTTCAGATCCATACGATTGTATAAATGTAGTACCAATAAAATTAGAAAGTTTTAGAGGCAGGGCAATTGGTTGCCAGGCCATCCTGAATTGGGAAACCGGAATTGAATCGAACGTAAAAACGATTGAACTGCAACGAAGCGTGGATGCCATCACATTTTACAAAATCGCAGAGTTGTCCCCGAAAGGCAGCAATAGTAAATATGAACTGCAAACATCCAATACTTCTCAAGGTTATTTCCGGTTGAAAACGATTGACTTTGATGGACAATCCGAATTCAGTAATATCCTTGCTGTAAAGGCAAATTGTAATGAGAGCATTTATACCCTGGCACCCAATCCTGCTCACAATTTCATATCCATTGCAGGAATAAAAAAAGGAGATAAGGTTATAGTGTATGACCTGCTCGGCAGGAAACTGCTATCTCTTAACTCAATTGAAAATAATCAGATTGATATTCATCAGTTGCCTCCAGGTACTTATAACCTAAGGGTAATAACCAGCCATGAACTCTCAGCAAATCTCAGGTTTATTAAAGATTGATCGGAGTGCCGCGAAACCGTAAGATAAAAATTTACCAGCTTTTATTCAATTCCTACTTCTACCCCGGCTATTGAATATTGATCATTGGGTATTGAATATTTATTGTGGGCTACCACCTAAAAATAATAACTTCCGCAGATAATTTCCCGCCATGAAACAGCTTATCTCCCTGATTTTTATTTTCCATTTTAGCAACAGCAGTTCTGCCCAGGGAGAATTGAATATAATGACATTCAACATCAGGCTAAATGTTGATTCCGACAGCCTCAACGCCTGGCCTTACAGGAAAGATAAAGTAGCCTCGCAGGTCTTGTTTTATAAGGCAGATGTCCTCGGCGTACAGGAAGCATTGCCTGGGCAAATGACAGATCTTCGAAAGGCACTTACTGGTTACAGTTATGTGGGAGTAGGACGTGAAGACGGAATGAATGAAGGAGAATATTCTGCCATCTTTTATAATAAAACCCGGTTGACACTGTTGAATAACAGTACATTTTGGCTGAGTGAAACGCCATTGAAGCCAGGAAAAAAAGGTTGGGACGCTGCCTGTGCACGTATCATTACCTGGGCAGAATTGAAAGATAAAAGAACGGGCAAAATATTTTTTGTCTTCAATACCCATTTTGATCATATTGGCCAGGTAGCTAGAAAAAAAAGTGCAGGCATGTTATTACAAGCCGTTGATTCCATAGCCGGGAAACAACCCGCCCTCATCACCGGGGATTTTAATGCACATCCGCAGGATGAACCCATGCAGATCATCACTAACGTCAACGATAAGCGGCATCTTACTGATACCAAAGCAGTTTCACGAACCCCACATTACGGCCCCTCAGGTACATTTAATGCCTTTAAAGCAATGGAGCAGTCTGGCGAACCCATTGATTATATCTTTTTCAACAGGGGGGTAGAAGTACTTTCGCATGCGACTATCAGTGAAAGCTGGATGGGAAGATTTGCGAGTGATCATTTTGCAGTGCTGGCAAAGGTGAAATTGTGATTGTGAATTTATTTCTTTCGTTGAAGATTGAATATTGTACGTTGAATATTTATTACAGGCTTTCCGATGTACGAAGTCTCCAATTAATTTTCAAAATACAACGTACAATAGTCAATATTCAAATAAAAAACTCCCGCATTTCTGCAGGAGCTTTTAATTTTTTGAACCAACTTTTTTCTTCGCCGGTCTTTCAGGATTGAATTTACTTATTAGCGTTGGCTATAGTAAAATAATTTCGTCCTGGGTTCAGAGTTTCGGTTTTGCCATGGCTCGGGTAAGAAGCATAGGCAGGAATTGGATTTTAAATCTTTTTGTACAGGATTTAATCTGTCGGTTTTGCCATCATCGCTGTAGTGGCAGCATAGGCGGAAATTGGATTTTTTTTGGTCTTCTTTAGGATCTTGGATGCCGCTTTTGTTTTTTGCCATCATCGCTTTTTAAGGCATAGGCAGGATTGGATTTGGACCTGACTGCCGTTAGGCAGTCTTCAGTTTTCAAGGGATAATTCGGTATTGTAAAGAACTAATTTATTTTAAGAGAAGTTGACTGATATTGAATTTTACGGTTTTTGTAATTGGATATTGGCGAAAATTCTTTTTGGTTAATCTGGATCTTTGGATAATGATTGATATTTAATTTCAACATATCAATCAACTTCTGACACAAAGATGCGGCGAAAATAAAGCTCCTGCAAGAGCAGTATTGCTCTTATTTAGGCATGAAGGAATTACCGGTTCAATAGTAGATCATCTTAGAAAAATCTCGTAAACCTACGTAGAAGACTATGGTATAAATACATAATTGCAGCTGGCAGCCATTAGCTGTTTAATGCAGGTGGGCGAGCTAAAAGGCAATGCAGTTAATATTCTTAGCAGGGATCGTAAAACAACGTGGTACTTACTTGGACAGGCTTTGTATAATGTCATATTTCGTGACAATATGATATAACCCACTTTCATCCTTGCTTAAAACGGCACCATTTTCTTTATTAATAAATGAACTTAACCGCTCTAAAGGCGTATCAAATGCGACTTCGGGGTATGCTTTTTCCATTACAGCACTTACAGGTTTCTCTTTGATATCAGGATTGCTGATCATCTTACTGAACAAGCCACTTTCAGATATGGCACCAATATTTTCTGTTCCCTTAAATACAGGAATATTTTCGATATCATATTTCTTCATCAGTTCAATGGCTTCCAGTACAGTTTGATCAGGAGAAACGCCTACTAAGCGCTTGCTTCCACGTCCATTGATAACATCTTTAAAAGTTTTCACATCCAGGAAGCCTCTTTCAAGCATCCATTCGTCATTGTAAACTTTACCCACATAACGGCTGCCGTGATCATGGAATATGCAAACAACCACATCATCTTTTTTGAGCTGATCCTTAAACTGGAGTAGGCCCTGCAGGCAGCTGCCCGCACTATAACCGCAAAACATTCCTTCTTCTTTGGCAATACGCCTTGCCATCACTGCACCATCTTTATCTGTTACTTTGGTAAATGCATCAATGTATTGCATGTCGTAATTCTGTGGTACAAAATCTTCCCCAAACCCTTCACTTATATATGGATAAACCTCTTTCTGATCAAGTTCACCTGTTTCAAAATATTTTTTTAATAATGAACCATAGCTATCAACGGCCCACACTTTTATATTTGGATTTTTTTCTTTTAAGTATTTGCCTGTACCGATGATCGTTCCGCCGGTGCCTGTTGCTACAACCAGGTGAGTAACTTTTCCTTCTGTCTGTTCCCAGATCTCAGGACCGGTCTGCTCATAATGTGCAAGCCTGTTTGCAAGGTTGTCATATTGATTCACGTACCAGGAATTTGGTACTTCAGTGGCAAGTCTTTTTGAAACACTGTAATAGGAGCGTGGATCTTCTGGTTCAACATTCGTTGGGCAAACGATTACTTCTGCACCAACGGCTTTCAGGATATCCGCTTTTTCTTTCGACTGTTTATCAGTCGTTGTGAAAATACATTTATAGCCCTTTACACATGCTGCCAAAGCCAGGCCCATACCGGTATTGCCGCTTGTTCCTTCGATGATTGTACCGCCGGGTTTGATCTTGCCTTCCTTTTCTGCCACTTCCAGCATCTTGAGCGCCATCCTGTCTTTGATGGAATTGCCAGGATTGAAATATTCCACTTTTGCCAAAACAGTGCAGGGAAGTTCCTTCGTAATCTTGTTTAATTTGATAAGCGGGGTATTGCCAATTGTTTCAAGAATGCTGTTGAGCCACATATGGAAGTAATTTGGCGGCAAAGATAGGTGTAGCATCTAAGATCTAAGATGTATGATCTAAGATTTTTATGGTTTCAACGTTTTATGCCCTAATCTTAAATGTTCCATCTTAAATCTTACATCTTAAATCTTCCATCCCTCTTTTTACCAGGATTATATTTCAACCAAAAAAAACGAACTTTGCCAAAAACAGGATAATAAAACTTCCCGACTCAATCCATGAAAATATTTTTTTATTTAACAGCCATTCTCTTTATTATTTCCTGTAATCAAAAAGGCAAGCGTGGTACGGTTGCCGATTTGAACCAGATCGCAGCAGATTATGTAAAACTAGGACTTAATGTAGGCATGTACGATCCCGATTTCGTGGATGCTTATTACGGCCCGGATTCATTAAAACCTGTTGCTCCCAAACAGGCAAGCTTTCCGAAATATATTTATCTTTCATCAGTAAACGATCTTACTGTTAGGTTGGCTCCATTTATCTCAGAAGATAAAAATGATACACTCAGTATCCGGGCAAAATGGATGACGATGCAGTTATCAGCTTTTGAAAGGAGGATTTGCATATTTGCAGGACAACGAAAATCCTTTGATGAAGAATCGAAGGCATTGTTTGGCGTTGTTTGCCCGGAATATGACGAAGCTTATTTTAAAAAAATTGTCAACCAATTGGATGGGTTACTACCTGGGGCCGGGACCGTTCCGGAAAAGTTCCAGGCACTTGCAAATCGATTTATTATTCCAAAAAACAAGATCGATACCGTTTTTAAAACAGCAATTGCAGAATCACGCAAACGGACACTCGCACATTATCAACTACCTGCCAATGAAACTTTTACCCTGGAATATGTTACAGGAAAGCCATGGTCAGGCTATAATTGGTATAAGGGAAACTACACAAGCAATATCCAGATCAATACCGACCTTGATATATTTATTGAACGTGCCATTGATGTAGCATCCCATGAAAGTTATCCCGGCCATCATGTATATAACATGTTGCTTGAAAAAAATCTTTATCGCAATAAGGGATGGCTGGAAGTTTCATTGTACCCGCTCTTCAGCCCCCAATCACTGATTGCTGAAGGAAGCGCCAATTATGGAATTGAAGTGGTTTTTCCAGGCAATGAAAAAATTGATTTTGCAAAGAATGTTCTATTGCCAATTTCCGGTGTGGATACTACAGGAATTGACTTGTATTTTAAAGTGCTGGCATTAAAAGCGAAACTGGCTTTTGTTCGCAATGAAGTAGCACGGGGATTGATCAATGCAACCATGTCAGAAACAGAAGGTATCCGCTGGTTGATGGTATATGGATTAAGCAATAGGGAAGCTGCACTAAAATCGATCAGCTTTATAAAGAAATACGGCAGTTATGTGATCAACTATAATTACGGGCTGGAACTTGTGAAAAATTATATCGAATCAAATGGGGGAGTAAATAATGCGCCGGCAAAAAGATGGGCATTGTTTGGAGCGCTGTTAAGTAATGAGATTACCCCCGATGATCTAAAAAAAGATGAATGAGCAAGGTTAGTAAAACAAAACTTGCTGCAAATCATACCTTTAAATGTCGGTTTAGATTTGAACAAGCAACTACAATCGTCAAAATATTGCAAACAATTCAATACCGCTTCCAGAGAATCTTGTAGTATATGCACTACAACACAAGAGCTGAATAGACTACTTTGAACGATATAGGCTGATATTATCTTTGTGTTAATAAAATATCCCACGTTAAAGACTACAATATTCAATGATCAGGTGAGAAACTAATTTGTCCTGCTTAATACAATCTAATAAGTAAAAGAGCCTCCAGTCGGGGGCTGTTTTATTTTAGCAATATCTCCATCGCCTTCTTTACCGTTTTATCTTCCGTATTGCTTACTTCAAAATAACCTTCGTTTCTCCATATTTGCCGGGCAATGGAAGTTTTAAGTGCTTTGAATAAATAACTTTTTTCCGTCTCATTCACATCATTAATGTTCAATGAATCTTTGGCCGCCATTTGTTTGAAAAAATCCCAGTCAGCTTCAGAGATCGTAAATGCTTTGGCAAATTCCGAAGCCGTTTTATATTTAAGAGCGACTGACTGGTTGGCTAAAAAATATTTGTATCCAAAATCACTTACCAATCCTTTGGTGTAGGCTTTTGCCGTTACAATGCCAAACCTACTCGTATCAGCGCCAACAAAATAATCAGGGCTAATACCACCACCGCCGTAGATTTTTTTACCGGCATGTGTTTTATACAATTTTCCACTGTCTTTTTTGATAGAATCGGATCCTGGTACATCAGGTTCAAACCTCTTTGAAATTTCTTCGTAATAGGCTTTGCCGCCATTTGCATAAGAGCGCTGGATGCTTCTTCCTGAAGGTGTGTAGTACCTGGCGATTGTTAATCTTAATGCACTGTTATCGCTCAGATCATATTGTTCCTGCACAAGTCCCTTCCCAAATGTCCTGCGCCCAATCACAGTTGCCCGGTCCCAATCCTGCAGGGCCCCGGTTAGAATCTCGCTGGCACTTGCTGTTCCTTCATCGGTTAACACGACCAAGTCTCCCTTTTCGAACTGCCCTTCCCTTCGGCAGCGATATTCTTTTTTTGGAGCATGTTTTCCTTCGGTATACGTGATCAATTTATCTCCATCTAAAAATTCATCGGCAATTTCAACAGCTTCATCAAGAACACCACCGCCGTTTCCACGCAGGTCCAACACAAGCTTTTTCATGCCCTGTTTTTTCAATGCGTCAAGGCTGGTCATGAATTCACGGTATGTCTGCGTAGAAAATTTGTTCAACCTGATATATCCCACGAGGCTGTCGATCATATAATATGCATCCACGCTTGTAAGAGGAATCACATCTCTTTCAATAATAATGTTGAGTTGTTTTGTATTTCTTAATAGAGTCACATCTACCTTGCTACCGCGATCACCCCTCAGTATTTTGCGGATAGAATCTGAATCCATCTTCTTTCCTGCAATTACAGTATTTCCGGCTTTCAGGATCTTGTCGCCCACTTTTACACCTGCAATGTAGCCGGGGCCATCTTTCAATACATTAATAACATTAAGGGTGTCATCAAAAATATTGAATTCGATGCCGATGCCATAAAAACTGCCCCGAATTTCTTCATTGTATTGCTGCAGGTCTTCAGCAGGAATAAAAACAGAGTGTGGATCCAGTTTGGCAAGCATCGCTTCAACAGCAGTGTCAGTCAGTGCGTTCATATTTACATTATCCACATATTTATTTTCAACCAGGTCCATGATCTCCTGGATAGGCCTGCGTTTTTCTACATAAAAAAAAGATTTGCCAGGCATGCCATCTCTCATTTTGTAACCAATAAAAATACCTGCAATCATCACAATGCTGAAAAGCAATGGTAACCAAACCTGTAATTTTTTCTTCTCCATTTTTAAATTAAATATTTATGCAAAACAAATACTGCATGCTTTATTTGGACGCGAAGTTAATTTTTTGTTTCAACCTTTTAATTTTTCTATCTATTTGATATGAATGATTTACCTTAACCCGTAAATTAAAATAAAACTAATGGCGGTTAAATTAATTGCAGATAGTGGCTCAACAAAAACAGAATGGTGTTTGGTTAATGGCAAAAAAAAGATAGATATAAATACCCAGGGCATCAGTCCCTATTTTTTATCGGAAATACAGATCAAAGAAATACTGGAAAAGGAACTGGCTCCTAAACTAAAAAAACAAATTCCTACAGAAATATTCTTTTATGGCACCGGGTGCAGCAATCCTGCTAATATTAAATCTGTTACACGTGCGATCAAATCTGTATTCAGGGATGCGAAAGTAGCAGTAGATCATGACTTGATGGGCGCAGCCAAAGCCTTGTGCGGAACCGAAAAAGGGGTGGCTTGTATTTTAGGGACTGGCTCCAATTCATGTTATTTCAATGGGAAGAAGATCGTGAAGAACAGTCCGGGGCTGGGATATGTTTTGGGTGATGAAGGCAGCGGTACACATCTTGGGCGCAAAGTGATACAATATTTTTTATACAATACTTTCGATGGCGACCTCATGCATCGTTTCAATCAAAAATACAACACCAATGCATCAGAAATATTGGATGCAGTTTATAAAAAGCCGTTGCCTAACCGTTACCTGGCGGGTTTTGCAGGTTTCCTTGTAGAAAACCGTGGTCATTTCATGGTGGAAAATATTATCGAAGACAGTTTTAATGACTTCTTCTTTAATCATATTTATAAGTACCGGGAAAGCTGGACACTTCCTATTCATTTTGTTGGAAGCGTTGCTTATGGTTTTAAAGATGTACTTAAAGATATGTGTGGTTCTTATGAACTTCAGTTAGGCAAAGTTTTAAAAAACCCGATGGAAGGGCTGATTAAATTTCATGAGTAAATAATGTCCTTCAAATTTTTTTAAGTTAAGATGTTTCAACGGCCGCTCCCGGTCACTGGATTCATTTAAAAATCAGCAGTCATAACCCAAAACCAGCTTTGTGTCTTTTAAAAAAATTACGGAATCAAACTCATTGTACCAGGATTTAGAGAAGATGAACATTCGTGAGATCCTGGAGAATATTAATGCAGAAGATCAAAAAGTACCCGGCGTTCTTTCAGATGCCATTCCTCAATTAGAATTATTGGTACAGGCCATTATTGACAGAATGCTGTCTGGCGGCCGGTTATTTTATATTGGCGCAGGAACCAGCGGAAGGTTGGGAATTGTAGATGCAAGCGAATGTGCGCCAACTTATGGTGTTCCGGCGCAATTGGTAACAGGCATTATTGCTGGTGGAGATGTAGCGATCACAAAAGCAGTAGAATTTGCTGAAGACAATGAAGAACAGGGTTGGGAAGACCTTTTAAAACATGATATAAAAAATTCAGACTTTGTGATTGGGCTGAGTGCAAGCGGTACTGCTCCATATGTGATGGGCACCCTAAAAAAATGCAGGCAACATGGAATTACAACAGGCAGCATTAGTTGCAACCCTGGAGCACCGTTGAGTGAAGCTGCTGATTTCCCTGTAGAACTGGTGACAGGCCCCGAATTCGTTACGGGCAGTACCCGTATGAAGGCAGGCACCGCCCAGAAACTTGCATTGAATATGATCTCAACTTCAGTAATGATAAGGATTGGCAGGGTAGAAGGCAATAAAATGGTGAATATGCAGTTAACAAACGAAAAGTTGGTTGACAGGGGTGTGAGAATGGTAATGGAAAGCCTGGAGCTGGAAGATTATGCGGAAGCCAAAAAGCTGCTTTTACAATATGGAAGCGTAAAAAAGGCCCTTGAAAATAATTAACAATTTTTAACAATAAAAAAATATTGGAGTCATCGACAGTTTGTAGTAAATTAGACTTCTAATTTAACTTATTTTTAAATCACTAACCAATAAAATAAACGCACTTATGAACAACAAACTTCTACTTACAGCAGCGTTCATCACTTCTTCATTTGCATCCATGGCCCAGGCAAACAAAGCATTTGCAATCACTGGCGACGGCAACAATGATTATATCTGGATGAATATCCGCCAGGTGGATCTTGGTACCGGCCAGGTTACAAAAACTTTATTCGAACGCAGTAAGACAAATTTTCTTTTGACAGATGCAGCAAGCAAAAGAACAGTAGATCAAACTGCTACTGCTAACGGAAATATATTTGCTTCCCCTGATTATCCAACAGGAACTTATGTAGCTGCTGCAGCATATGATGGAAAAAGCAATAAACTTTTCTTTACACCAATGAGGTCTGGTGAATTACGCTGGATGGATCTCAATATCAGCAATGAAACACCGCAGTTCTATACCATGCATTCTGATGTATTTGGTGTTAACGCAAATGATGAAGCAACCAATATTACACGTATGGTGATTGGCGCTGACGGAAACGGATATGCCATGAGCAATGACGGAAATCATTTTATTATGTTTACTACGGGCAAAAAACCTGTTATAACTGATCTCGGCAATATCATTGATGCTGATGCAAACAATGGTACTTCTATACACAACAAGTGCAGCAGCTGGGGTGGAGATATGATCGCAGATGCTTTTGGTAAATTATATGTTATCTCTGCCAACCACAATGTGTTTGTTATAGATACAAAAACAAGAATTGCTACTTATAAAGGAGCTATCACAGGATTGCCTGCTGGTTATACAACAAATGCTGCTGCAGTAAACAGCGATGGGGATATCGTTGTAGGAAGCGCAAACAGGTTTGAAGGATATTTCAAATTGAAACTGGCTGATCTTGCTGCGGTTAAGATCGAAGGATCAGACGTGAAATACAATGCATCAGATTTTGCTAATGGAAATTTATTGTTGCAGAAAGAAGCAGATGCTGCCAACAGGTTCTCGATGGAGAATTCAAAATTGCCAACAACTGACCTTGCTATCGGGGATGCGAAAGTATTTCCAAACCCTGTAACAAATAATTCTTTCAATGTTTTATTTGATGGAAAAAGTGAAGGCAAGTACACGATCATGCTTGCAGATCTTGCTGGCCGTGCCTTGCAAACGAAAGTGGTAAATATCACCAAAGGTACACAGGTTGAAAAAGTAAATCTTAATGCAAATTCAGCTAAAGGCGTTTACCTGGTGAAAGTATTAAATCCAAGCGGCGAAGTAATTATCAAAGAAAAAATTGTAGTACAATAATTATATTTTGGGTTAATAAGTCAGAGGCTGCCATCAAGGTAGCCTCTTTTTTTTATTCAGTATTTACAAGTTTAAGGCGCTGCAATGTCATCTGCAAAGATTTATTTTTTTATGAGTGTCTTAGCCTGACAGTTTTTGTGGGATAGATTTAATTGGTATAATTCATAAAACCTGGACTGAATTAAATTTTTTGTCGGAATTTTGCATTGAAACTTAAACACGCAGGATGCAGGATATAGAACCATTTTATAACTGGAGGCATTTATATACGGCAGAGGAGGATGCATTATCACCTTTTTACAAACGCGTGTACAGCGAATTCGAATATTCTCAAACCTTGTACAATTATTATATTCATCCCCAGTGGGATGATTTTGGATCACGCACACTCTACATGAAATTATTGTATGTGGACTATGACCTGCATTTTGCTATCATAGAATTGTTGGGCGAATGGAACGATGCCATTGAGAATGATATCATGACATTGCGTAGGGATGTTACAGATAATGTATTCAGGCAGGGAATAACAAAATTTATACTGATAACAGAAAACGTGCTTAATTTTCACAGCAGCGATGATAGTTATTATGAAGAATGGAGAGAACAATTGGAAGATGAACACGGCTGGGTTGCAATAGTTAATATGCCCGAACAAAGCAAGTATGATTTTAAAAGAGCAAGACTTACAAATTATGTCGAGCTGATGGAACTAACGCAGTGGCGTACATTAAAGCCTGAAATTGTTTTCCAGATTATTGATGGCGAAATGATGAAACGGCTGGAGTAAATGATCTTGTTTATTGTTTGTTTCGATAAACTTATAAAAAGTTTGAATAAAGTTTTATATTGGCACTTGTGTAGTACTTTTGCACATAAATTTTATATCAATCATCTCTATATGACCTGGAAGCATTTTTTTACTTCTTCAATCGGCAAAAAATTCACAATGGGCCTTACGGGCTTTTTTCTTATCAGTTTTTTGATTGTGCATTGTTTTCTCAATTCCATGATATTTTTCAATGACGGAGGCGAAACCTTCAATCATTGGGGGCATTTTATGGGGAGTAACCTTATCATCCGCACTATGGAGCTGGGCCTGTTTGCTTTTTTGATCCTGCATATTATCCAGGGCCTGATGTTATGGGCACAAAATAATGCATCAAGGCCCGTGAAATATGCAATGAACAAACCTGAAAGAAACAGCACCTGGTATAGCAGGAGTATGGGTTTATTAGGCACGTTGATCTTAATGTTCCTTGTCCTGCATCTTTATCATTTCTGGGTTCCTTCAAGGTTTGGCGGTATGGCCCAGGTTCATGCATTGGAAACAACAACACTTGGCGATTATGCAAACCAGGAAGCTCATAATTTATACAAAGAAATGCAGGTTGTTTTTCAAAACAATTTATTGGTGGTGATTGTATATGTACTGGGGGTAGTATCATTGTTTTGGCACTTGTTGCATGGTTTTCAAAGTGCATTTCAAACATTTGGCATCAATCATAAAAGATATACGCCTATCATTAAAGGTATTGGTGTGATTTATTCTGTTGTGATCTGCCTGTTGTTTGCATTGATGCCGATATCTATCTATATGGATTGGATTAATTAACTTTCTTACAGTATCCATAAGAAAATAACTAACAAACTAATACAGCAATATGGCTTTAGATTCAAAGATCCCACATGGTGAAATGAAAGATAAGTGGGAAGACTACAAAGGGCATGTAAAACTGGTAAACCCTGCCAACAAACGTAAGCTTGAAGTGATCGTGATTGGAACAGGATTAGCCGGTGCTTCCGCTGCTGCTGCGCTCGGTGAAATGGGATATAAAGTAAAAGCATTTTGTTTCCAGGATAGCCCACGCCGAGCACATAGCATTGCTGCGCAGGGTGGTATTAATGCTGCAAAGAATTACCAGAATGATGGAGATTCGGTTTTCCGTTTATTTTATGATACCGTAAAAGGTGGTGACTATCGTGCAAGGGAAGGAAATGTTCATCGCCTTGCAGAAGTGAGCGCTGCTATTATCGATCAGTGTGTGGCGCAAGGTGTTCCTTTTGCCAGGGAATATGGTGGTTTGCTAAGCAACCGCTCATTCGGTGGAACACAGGTTCAACGGACATTTTATGCCGCTGGACAAACGGGACAACAATTATTATTAGGAGCATATAGCGCACTCGAAAGGCAGGTTGCACTGGGGAATGTGAAAATGTATACACGTCACGAAATGCTCGACGTAGTAATGATAGATGGAAAGGCAAGGGGCGTTATTGCACGTGATTTGGTGAGCGGTAAGCTTGAGCGACACTTCGGCCATGCAGTACTGTTATGCAGCGGTGGGTATGGAAATGTTTTTTACCTAAGCACAAATGCCATGGGTAGTAATGTTACTGCAGCATGGAAGGCACATAGAAGAGGAGCTTATTTCGGCAATCCCTGTTTTACACAAATTCACCCTACTTGTATTCCCGTTAGTGGCGATCATCAAAGTAAGCTAACGTTGATGAGTGAGAGCCTTAGAAACGATGGAAGGATCTGGGTGCCAAAGAAAAAAGATGATGCAAGAAAAGCCAGCGATATTCCTGAAGAAGAAAGGGATTATTATTTGGAAAGAAGGTATCCGGCTTTTGGTAATCTTGTTCCGAGAGATGTGGCTTCCCGTGCTGCGAAAGAAAGATGCGACGATGGTTACGGCGTAGGCACCACGAAAATGGCGGTTTACCTTGATTTCAAAGATGCCATCATGCGGTATGGAAAAATAGAAGCAGGAAAAACAGGCAATGAAGTAGCGGAAGATAAAAACATTTGGGAATTAGGACAAAAAGTAGTGGAAGAAAAATATGGTAACCTTTTCGAAATGTATGAGAAAATAACCGGGGAAGATCCGTACAGGATGCCGATGCGCATTTATCCGGCAGTTCATTATACCATGGGTGGACTGTGGGTTGATTATGAATTGCAGACATCCATTCCGGGTTTGTACGCTCTGGGTGAAGCAAACTTCAGCGACCATGGTGCCAACAGGCTTGGTGCATCGGCGTTGATGCAGGGGCTTGCCGATGGTTACTTTGTTATTCCTTATACATTGGGAAATTATCTTGCTGATGAGATTCGCACCAATGCCATTCCAACCGATCATCCTGCGTTTGTTGAAACAGAAAAAGCAGTGAGTGAAAGGATCAACACATTGATGAATATCAAAGGAAAACAAACGGTTGAAAGTTTTCACAAACGCCTTGGTAAGATTATGTGGGACAAGTGCGGCATGGCACGCAACGCAGAAGGCTTGAGATCGGCTATTGAAGAAATAAAAGCATTGAGAAAAGAATTTTGGACTGACCTAAGAATACCTGGTGAGGTAAATGAATTCAATCCCGAATTGGACAAGGCCGGGAGAGTAGCCGATTTCATCGAGCTCGGAGAATTGATGTGCATGGATGCATTGAACCGCAATGAAAGTTGTGGTGGCCATTTCCGCGAAGAAAGTCAAACCGAAGATGGTGAAGCAAAAAGAGACGATGATAATTATAGTTATGTTGCTGCCTGGGAGTCAACTGGGGTAGGAGCCTGGGAATTGCACAAAGAAATTTTGAATTTTGAAATTGTTAAACCTACCCAACGCAGTTATAAATAATTAATTTAAGCCTTGAGCTATGAGCTATGGGCCTTGAGCCAATGGCTGATGACTCGAAGCTCACAGATAATAGCTAGTATTTATGGAACATTACCACATGAACCTGACGCTGAAAGTATGGCGACAAAAAAACGCCAAAGCAAAGGGCAATTTCGACACATACAAAGTGAATGATATTTCCTCTGAAATGAGCTTCCTCGAAATGTTTGATTTGCTTAACGAGCAATTGATCACAGAAGGGAAAGATCCTATAGCTTTTGATCATGATTGCAGGGAAGGTATCTGCGGTCAATGCAGCATGTATATCAACGGACAGGCGCACGGTCCATGGCAGCAAAATACAACCTGTCAATTGCACATGCGTGCATTCAAAGATGGAGATACCATCGTGGTAGAACCATGGAGAGCAAAAGCATTCCCGGTAGTAAAGGATCTTGTTGTTGACAGAAGTGCATTTGATCGTGTGATCCAGGCCGGCGGTTACATAAGTGTAAACACAGGAAATGCAGTTGATGCAAATGCAATTCCAATCGATAAGAAAAAGGCTGATGAAGCCTTTATGGCTGCCGCATGTATTGGATGTGGCGCCTGTGTAGCAACCTGTAAAAACAGCAGTGCGATGTTATTTGTCGGAGCAAAAATTTCACAGCTAGCTTTATTGCCACAAGGCGATCCTGAAAGAGAATCGAGGGCACTGAATATGGTTACTCAAATGGATAAGGAAGGATTTGGAAATTGCACCAATACGTATGCATGTGAAGCGGAATGCCCCAAAGGAATTTCTGTTTCAAACATTGCGAAAATGAACAATGAATATTTGCGTGCCGGCCTCGGCACCGAGGAATAATAACAAATCACTCGTAATAATATTTAATACCTTCTCGTTAAGAGAGGGTATTTTTAATTGCAGCATTCGTGCTTATGAAAGGGTCTTCCATAATAAACATTAATTTTAAGGGAATAACTTCTCAAATCACCCATTGACAAAGAAAAGGATATACTTATATTTTATCGCTTCATTGATGATGCATACTCTTTTCGCTCAACAGAAACCGGCTTCCTTATCCAATCTTCGTAAAAAATATATTTTAACCAGCCCCGATATTCAAAAAATTGATTCATCAAGCATTGCGCAAGGAACATTTTATATTTTCAATATTCCATCATCATCTTATACATTGGATGAAGTAAACGCCACACTTAAATGGATAAACAGGCCGCCGCTCGACAGCGTTGCCGTGAGCTACCGTGTGTTCCCTTTGAAGCTAAATGCAGTCCAGCAACATTTAGACTATGAAAAGATCAGGAATAATTTCCTGGCAGAAGCTCCGTTAACTGTAAAAACAAATGCAAAGCAAGCCAATCCTTTGCTCGATCTTGGCGGTATTCAGTCAGAAGGAAGCATCGGCCGTGCCATCTCATTCGGCAACAGCCAGGATGCCGTAGTTAATTCAAGCATGAATTTACAGCTCAATGGTTTTATTGGTGATAGCCTTGAGCTTGTTGCAGCCATTACTGATAATACCGTACCCATTCAGCCGGATGGGAACACACAGGATCTCCGCGATTTCGATCGGATTTTCCTGCAGGTAAGAAAAAGGAACTGGCAGGTAAGTTTTGGCGATATTGACCTTAAGCAAAGAAAAAATTATTTTGTAAATTTTTATAAACGCCTGCAGGGTGTTTCAGTAAGTACTGATAACAGGATCGGGAACAATATTTTTAATTCCTTGTTGGTGAGCGGCGCTATAGCAAAAGGAAAATTCACCAGGAATTTTATCACGGCGCTGGAAGGAAACCAGGGGCCTTACAGGTTGCAGGGCGCCAATAATGAACTGTATTTTGTTATTCTTGCGGGAACAGAGCGGGTTTTTATAGATGGAGTATTGCTTCAAAGAGGCGAGGACCAGGATTATGTGATCAACTACAATACAGCCGAACTAACATTTACCCCTAAACGCCTGATCACAAAAGACAGCAGGATACAGGTTGAATTTGAATATGCGGACAGAAATTATTTAAATTCGCAAATATACCTGAGTGATGAGGTTAGCTATAAGAATAAACTTTTTGTAAACCTCGCAGCCTATTCGAATGTGGATGCGAAGAATACAACCATCGATCAGTCGCTGGACGTAAAACAAAAACAGTTTCTTTCAGAAATAGGGGATAGTGTAAACAATGCCTATTTATCTAATGCCGTGATAGATACCTTCGTGATTGGGAAGATCCTTTACAGAATGATCGACTCTCTGAACAATGGAATTTTGTATGACTCTGTTTTTGTTCAATCGGCTGACCCTTCAAATGTGCTGTACAGCCTGTCGTTTACCTATCTTGGTCCCGGTAAAGGAGACTACGTACAATTGCTCAACGCTACCAATGGGAAAGTGTTCATGTGGGTTCCACCCGTGAACGGATTGCCCCAGGGAGACTGGGCACCGGTAACCTTATTTGTAACACCAAAAAAATTACAGGTTTATTCGGTAGGAGTGGACTATGTTTTTGCGCCGGGTACGAAACTCACAACAGAATTTTCCCTGAGCAATAATGACATCAACCTCTTTTCAAGAAAAGATGAGAATGATAATATGGGATTTGCAGGAAAATTTGCGCTGCAGAATGATGACAAAAAACTATTCCTGTTTTCAAAAAAATATCTTTTGCAATCAATCGCCGGGTTTGAGTTTGTACAAAAAAGATATGTGCCTATTGAGCGATTGCGAAATGTAGAATTCCTTCGTGACTGGAGCCTTCCCTATGATGTGCCTGATGCAAACGAGAAGTTGTCGAACGTATCTTTTAAGATAGCTGATGATAAAGGAAACAATATAAAGTATGAGATAACCAATTACAGGCGTGATGATGATTATAATGGCTTTCGCAATCGTGTCATGCAATACTGGGCCATCAGGGACTGGAAACTGACAACGAACATCAGCCTGGTTAACTTTAAAAATAAAACTCAAATTGGCACTTTTTTCAGGCCTGGAATTGATATTAAAAAAGAACTCAAGCAATTATTCCTGCTGCAGGTTGGGGTAAAATACAGCGGGGAACACAACAAACTCTTTTATAAACAAACAGATACCCTAACTCCTGTAAGCTTTGCATTCGACATTTACGAGGCATATATAAAATCGAACGAAGCAAAATTAAATAAATGGGGAATCAGTTATTTCATGCGCAGGGATCAGCTTCCTGTAAAATCAATTTTGAAAAGTGCGGATCAAAGTAACAACGTAAGTTTTTTTACCGAGTTGCTGGCAAATGAAAAACACCAGGTCAAATTTAATATCAGTTACCGTAAACTTCGTATCATCGACACATTGATCAGCAGGCAAAAAGAAGACAACAGCCTTGTCGGCAGGGTAGAATATGCAGTTAATGAACTAAATGGTTTTCTCACCGGTAATTTTTTGTATGAGCTCGGCTCGGGCCAGGAACAAAAACGGGAATATTCCTATGTTGAGGTTCCCGCCGGCCAGGGAGAATACACCTGGATTGACTACAACAACAACGGCATCCAGGAATTAAATGAATTTGAAGTGGCCGTGTTCCAGGATCAAAAAAAATTCATTCGTGTATACACCCCCGGTAGTGAGTACGTAAAAGCAAATTATTTACAGTTCAATTACAATATTGATCTTAACCCGAAATTGATCATGAAGGACCCCGCACCACGAGGCATCAAAAAAATATTAAGCCGTTCAGCAACCTCATCGGCCTTGCAGATCAGTAAAAAGAATATTGCCACCGGGAAACAATTCCTTTTTAACCCGTTTACAAAAGTATTGGTAGATACGAACCTGGTAACACTCAATTCATTTTTCTCCAATACTTTTTATTACAATCGTACCAGTTCAAAATGGGGCTTCGATATAACCCATAGTAAATCTTCAGGTAAATCTTTACTGGCTTATGGATTTGAAAGCAGGAACCTTCGCAACCTGACTTACCGCCTTCGTGTGAATTTGAACAGGAGCCTGGTTTCTAATTTTACTTATAGGAATATTAAAAATACCCTGTCAACCTCGGGATTAAAATTTGACAACCGGAATTATAACATCGTTCAAAATTCTTTTGAACCGAATCTAACTTATGTATATAAATCCAACCTTCGTGCAACATTGGGCTATACTTATTCAGCCAGGCAAAATACCATTGATTCAATGGAAAGGGCAAATAGCAATTCGTTGATCCTTGATGTAAAATACAATATCCTTTCCAATAGCAGTATCAATGCAAAATTTACCCTCAACCAGATTGATTTCAAAGCTTCCTATCCCGGCGCTGCAAATACCACAACAGGGTTCATCTTGCTGGACGGTTTGGTACCTGGGAAAAATTATTTATGGAGCATCGATTATACAAAACGACTTGCAGGAAATATAGAAGTGAACTTTCAATACGAAGGGCGCAAGCCGGGAACGTCACGCATTGTAAATATCGGGCGGGCTTCTGTGAGGGCGGTCTTTTAAGTGGTGGTGGTTGGAATAAAAATGTTCAATATTAAACGTACAATATTCAATGTAGGATTAGGTAGAATAAGCGCAAACTGAAGTCAGCTTTAAGTTTCGAATATAATAAAGTTCGAATTCTATCAGTACCTGCATAAGGCGCATCTTTCCGTCGGGTTGCGACGTAGTCGCAATTGTCCCGATAGCAATCCTATCGTGTGGACACATTTCTGAATAATTTGTTTTTTTGCAAATGCAAAAAAGAGAATTTACAGATTTGGAAGACCTCCGGCTGGTTTATAGGGGTAATAA
>JBDSBG010000113.1:0-30821 GCA_039921685.1 Ferruginibacter sp. | reverse complement strand
TTACATTTCGGTCTATCTGCCAGGTAACTTTTCCATGCGGCACCTGCTTCTTTCAATGCCGTCAATACCTCACGATGCGTGCTTTTTTCAAGCTTGGTAATATGCGCTACTTCCGGCGGGCCAAGCGTATGAAGCTTTATATTTGGATAAAGTGATTTTAGTTCTCTGAAGAGATTAACGTAAAAGGAAAGTCCCAGTTCCGGATGATGCCCGCCTTGTAATAGAAGCTGGTCACCTCCAAATTTAATGGTTTCCTCTATTTTCCTTTTGTACGTTTCAATATCAGTTATATAAGCATCGGCATGGCCAGGTATGCGATAGAAATTACAGAACTTGCAATTGGCGATGCATACATTGGTGGTATTTACATTTCGGTCTATCTGCCAGGTAACTTTTCCATGCGGCACCTGTTTCTTTCTAAGCTCATCGGCAACAAACATTAAATCTGTTAAAGCAGCATTTTCAAATAAAAAAACGCCTTCCTCAACAGTAAGAAATTCAAAGGCAAGGGCTTTTGTATATAAATCATTTAAATTCATAAAAACTATATTTATATTCTGTGTGAGCAGCTCGATTTCCGCCTACATAAGAATAAACAAAATTAAGCTCATTAGGTTGTATATTGAAAATGAAATGAGAATTGCCAGGATTGTGGGATGATCCAGTATTATTTCAGTTGGTTCATTAACATTTGCAGGGACATAAAAAAGATTGCATGAAAGCTGTGAAGTACATCATAATATTTTTATTAATTCCTGCTGCTATGCAGGCGCAGAAAAGTGCTTCCTTACCAGCCGCAAAGTTCATTACAAAATTTCCGTTCAAAATGTATAGCGGTGGTGTTATGATCATCAGGGGATGCTATGAAAACATGAAAGACAGCCTGAACTTTATTTTAGATACCGGTAGTGGTGGCATCTCGCTGGATTCTTCTACCTGTTCGGAATTCAATATCGAAACCACTCAAACAGACACTACATTAACCGGCATTGCCGGTTCGCAAAAAGTATCTTTCGTTTTCAATAAGACTCTGAATTTGCCCGGATTAAAACTGGAACGGCTTAATTTTCATGTAAGTGATTATACGGTGCTAAGCAGTGTTTATGGTGAGAAGATTGATGGCATTGTTGGCTATAGTTTTTTCAGCAGGTATATAGTGAAGATAAATTTCGATAGCCTGCACGTCGAGGTTTTTAGCCCTGGTAAAATAAAATATCCTTTCGGCGGAACAACCTTACATCCGCAGTTTACTTTTCTCCCCGTTCAGACTATGTCTGTGAAGGACAGGCGCAGGGTTGATTTTAATTTTTATTTTGATACGGGTGCCGGGTTATGTTTTTTAATGAGTGATGAATTTGAGCAAGACAGTGCGATCCTTTTAAGTAAACGCAAGCCTGTGATCACACAGGCAGAAGGTATGGGAGGAAAAATGCGGATGCGCTTAACCACAGTAAAGGAAGTAAAAATTGGCCCCTATCGTTTTCACCAGGTGCCTACCTATTTATACCAGGATATTTATAAAGTCACCTCCTATCCTTTTACCGGTGGGCTTGTCGGGAATGAGCTGTTGAGGCGGTTTAATCTTACCATTAATTACCCCAAACGTGAGATACATCTTTTACCCAATAATCGTTTTACCGAATCGTTTGAATATGGATATACAGGATTCAGTATTTATTATGTAAACGGGAAAATAATAGTGGATGATGTGATCAAAGATTCACCCGCTGATAAGGCTGGTTTTAAGATTGAAGATGAGATCATTTCCGTTGGAAATAATATCTCACACAGTATCCAGCAGTTTAAGGATATGCTTCAGGAACCCAATATAAAACTACAGGTGATTATAAAAAGAAAAGGTGAGTTAATGACGATGCTGCTGAATACCGGAAGTATTCTATAATTAGTCAGTTTGTGACAAGAAAATGTTCAATATTCAACGATCAATATTTACTGTTCATCGGAGAAAACCGGGGTTGTATTTCATTGAATATCGATCGTTGAATATAGGATTAGGTAGAATAAGCGCATAGCCTTTACTCGCTTTGGTTAGTACTTCAAATTCGTTGCTTTCGCCTCCACAGTCGGCGGGCTGCGTACCTGCACCGGCGCTGCTTTCCGCCGTTTGAAAAAATATGCTGCGCATTTTTTCAATTGCGACTACGTCGCAACCCGACGGAAAGATGCGCCTTATGCAGATACTGATAGAATTCGAACTTTATTACATTCGAAACTTAAGGCTGACTTCAGTTTGCGGTTATTCTACCTAATCCTACGTTGAATATTGAAAATAAAAACACAGAAATCTATTTTAAAAGCCAACTATTGCCTCAAGCAACCAATAACCTCTGCCTACAACAATGCTAACAAACAACTTGCAACTAGCAGCATATAGCTTGCAGCTTCTCCCTAACTTTGCGCCATGATTAAGTTTGAGAAATTCAGCCTCGACAACGGCCTGCGTGTATTGGTACACGAGGATAAGAGCACTCCAATGGTGGTGGTAAATGTGTTGTATGATGTTGGCGCAAGGGATGAACACCCGGAAAAAACCGGCTTTGCACATCTATTCGAACATTTGATGTTTGGCGGCAGCAAAAATATCCCCGTATATGATGAACCACTGCAGGTAGCCGGTGGTGAAAACAACGCATACACAACCAATGACCTTACCAATTATTACTGCCAGTTACCTGCTGAAAATATTGAAACAGCCTTCTGGCTCGAAAGCGACCGCATGCTGAGCCTGGCGTTTGGGAAAAAAAGCCTTGAGGTGCAACGCAAAGTTGTGAGCGAAGAATTTAAAGAACACTATATCAATAAACCTTACGGCGATGTATGGCATAAGCTCAGGGAACTTGTTTATACAACACATCCTTATAAATGGATGACGATCGGTGCCTCGCTGAAACATATTGAAGATGTAAAGCTCCAGGATGTGAAAGATTTTTTCTTTAAACACTACACCCCTTCCAATGCTGTACTGGTTGTAGCAGGCAGCGTGAATGTACAAACAGTAAAAACACTTTCAGAAAAATGGTTCGGATCAATACCTGCGGGTGTAAAGTACGATCGGAATTTACCAAAAGAACCAAAACAAACAGCACCCCGTTTTTTAGAAGTAAAGGCAAATGTGCCACTGGATGCATTGTATAAAGTTTGGCATATTTACCCAAGAACGGATCCCCGGTACTATACTGCTGATCTTATAACGGACATCCTTAGTGGTGGCGGCTCGTCAAGATTGTTCCAGAGCCTGGTTAAAGAAAAAAAATTATTCAGCAGCATTGATTGCTATCACCTTGGAAGCACAGATTCAGGCATTATTACCATAGATGGAAAATTAGTAAAAGGGGTAGACATAAAAGTGGCTGACGCAGCAGTGATGGAAGAATTGAAAAAATTACAGCAGGATGGTATCACGACTGCTGAACTTGAAAAAGTAAAGAATAAAACAGAAAGTGCCATGGCATTTGAAGATATGAGCGTAATGAGCCGGGCTCAAAGCATTGCCATGTATGAATTGCTGGGAGATGCCAACCTGATCAACTCGGAGCTTTCAAAATACCAGGCGGTAACTGCAGAACAAATTTTGGAAGAGAGCCGCATTATTTTCGATGAGAATAATTGCAGTACGATGTATTATCTTTCGTTATAGCCTGGGAGTGGGCAATCGGCAATCCAGGCCTGTCGGCGGTTTTTTTACCCTGACAGCGGTTACGCTACAACGTTTTAATAAAGCAAGCAACCAGTAATTAACATGATAGAGTCGAAGCATCACAAAAATGATTTTTTAATTGAGCGGATTGCTTTTTTCAGTGATGCGGTATTTGCCATCGCCATCACCTTAATGATCATTGAGATCCATCCGCCGAAAATTGTAAGGGGTGACACAGCTGGTATCGTGTGGCATAAATTCCGGGAGCTAATGCCCGAATTCCTCGGATTGATTGTGAGCTTTATGTTGATAGCGGGCTCATGGTTCAGGCATCATTCACTTTTTAAATACGTGGATAATTATGATTTTCGTTTCATGGCCATAAATATGTGCCTGTTATTTACGATCATTCTTTTTCCATTCAGCACCAGCTTTTTATTCAATAACCTGTTTGAAGGCGGCATCAGTAAATTGCAGATATATTTTTACCTGGGAGTGCCGTTTACTTCTAATCTTATTTTATACATCATGTTTAAGCGGGTAGATCATAAACACCGGGAGCATGAAGCGGATGTTCATTTTCGCAAATCACTGATGTCGCAGAAATGGATGCTGGTTGCATTTGCCAGCGCAATTTTATGGATCATAATAGTTCCGATGAGCATACATTATTTTGGTTACCTGTTTTTATACATCGGCCCGGTTATGATCGCTATTAACAAGAAAAAATTTAAAACAAAATGATTGATCGTTTAATACCTCCTCCTATAAAAGATGCGATTGAATATAAGCTGGAACTGAAGCCTTATGAATTTTATGCGCTTGATAATGATATTCCCGTGTACACTATCAATGCGGGAGCACAGGAGGTGATACAAATAGAAATTGTTTTTTATGCCGGCAATTTTTTTGAAAGACAAAAAGGGGTTGCCGCTGCAACAAATTTCCTGTTGAAGAATGGAACCACAAAACACAATGCATTTGAACTGAATGAAGCATTTGAGTATTATGGTTCTTATTGCAACAGGGCTTGTTATAACGAAACGGCGGTTCTTTCACTTCATACGTTATCAAAGCATATTACAAAGTTGTTGCCTGTTATGCAGGAAATGTTAACCGACGCTGTATTTCCATTGGAAGAACTGGAAACCTATAAGCAGAATTCAAAGCAACGCCTGAAAGTAAACTTGCAAAAGGCAGAATTTGTTGCCGGCCGCCTGATAGATAGTTACCTGTACGGAGAAGATCATCCTTATGGCACATATACAAAAATGGAAGATATCGATGGCCTTTCCATTGAAGCGATAAAAGAGTTTTACAGGCAGTATTACCTGAACGGAAGCTGTTCGATTTTTGTTGCGGGAAATATTCCGGCTAACATGCAGCAATTACTAAATGATTTTTTTGGTAAACTTACCGTTAGTAAGCCGACAGGTTTGTTGCCCGAGATAAAACAAAGTCCTGCTTCAGAAAAAAAATACCGCATTGAAAATGATGCAGCGTCCGTGCAGGGTGCTATCAGGCTTGCCATTCCTTTTCCGAACAGGCATCATCCAGATTTTAAAAAGGTGGTGGTGTTGAACAATGTGTTTGGAGGATTTTTTGGTTCAAGGCTGATGAGTAATATTCGTGAAGACAAAGGGTACACCTACGGCATTCACAGTTATATTCAAAATCATATTCTCCAAAGCGGCTGGCTCATTAGTACAGAAGCGGGTAAGGATGTATGTGAGGCGACTATAAAAGAAATTTATAAAGAAATGAAAAAGCTAAGGGAAGAAAAAATTGACGAAGAAGAATTACTCCTGGTGCGTAATTACATGATCGGTGGAATACTTGGAGAGCTGGATGGACCGTTCCAGATCATAGCAAAATGGAAAAATATAATCCTGAATAATTTGGATGGAAATTATTTTTATGATTCAGTGAATGAAATAAAAACAGTAACAGCTGATGAACTTCAGCAACTGGCCAATAAATATTTGCAGCCCAAAAACTTTTATGAACTGATCGTGTATTGATTGAAAACGTAATCCCCGGGCAATTATATTCTTTAGCGCAATCGTTGCTGCAACCCCAACGGAACAGCTTTTGCAATTCCGGCAGGACATTCAAATTAAACAATGAATACGATCATAGTAAGTTTGATTTTGATTTCTGTAGCAATCGCATTTGCAGCGATACTCATTGCTGGATTACTCAAACTTATTTTCTTCACCAAACAGAAAAACACTTATCAACACATTCTAAAATTTGGGCTTTTAGGCGAAGTTGTTGGGCTGTTGATAATGTTTGTGGTTTGGACAGTTTACAGGCAAGAAATTAATAATTGGGCTGAACCTGGAAGTATTATTGCAATTCCTGTTTACTGAATGTGGGTTGGACAATTAACAGGACTATTGATTACATTTCGTAACAGGCAAAAACCAAATTCGACTTGTTAGACAAAATTGGAGAAATATTATGGTTCGCTATGTTCTTTACGCCATTGCTGACAATTCCGATAGTTTGGAGACGTAGCAAACAATCAAAAATATATCGGATTTTAATTGGACTAGCCATTGCATTCGTAATATCGTTTGCCTTCTTTATAATTAGTTGGACAATTTTATTACGAAACGGATTAGGACCAACTTGACAAAGTTGCAGCAGGCAATATATGTATTGCAGCAAATATGGCTGGGCAATCAAACTTCAGCCTGGTACACAAACAGCAGCTATACCGGCACGGCATTAATAAATTCCACAGCAGCAGGAATACCCGGTCATTACACGTCATTCAAAAGAAGTTCATTTGGTGGGATAAAAGTCCTGGTCAGGCAGTTACTGGCCAGGTGAAAAATCAAAACATAGCCACTAACATACATTTCTATCAAATCCAAAGTGGAAAGACCCGCAAAGCACCTATAAATCTGCCTTTCGAGCTATTAAGTATCAGAAAAATAATATACTTTTACCTTTGCTTTGGCGAATGCCTGGCAGTGCTCAATTTTAAGCATCACAGCTTTCAGGCATACCTCTACCAGGCCATCCTTTTAAAACTATCTAAATTGACGGCAGTTTAGAAACCACAGTCTCCTCGAAAAACAACAGATTTATCATATAACCAATGGATTGGATGAAGCATTTTATATCTATACTTTTCATTACGTGTTGTTGTTTTTTGATTGGAATACGGTCAGAAGGCCAGGTCGTTACCGTAACCAATCCACTGAATACCACTCCTAACCTTGCCGCAAATTACGGTTCTCTTGCCCTGGCTATTAATGCATTAAATGGAATTACAACGATCAGCGGTCCTGTGATCATCAATTTAAATCCATCAAATAACCAAACCACGCCAGCCGGCGGTTTCGTTATTAATTTTACGGCTGTTACAACTGCGGTTAATACTGTTACTATTGAAGGGAGCGGGAATACCCTGACAGCCTTCAATCCCCAGGTATCGGGCCGTATCTATGATGCCATCTTTACAATTCTAGGGTCCGACTATGTAACGATCCAGAATTTTATCATGCGTGAAAACCCGCTTAATGCAACAACAACAGTAGGCAGCAACAATATGACCGAGTGGGGTGTGGCATTATTACATCTATCTCCAACAAATGGCGCACAGAATAATACGATTCAAAACAACAGCATCTCATTAAATAAAGCTTATTCCAATACTTTTGGAATTTACAGTAATACAAATCATAACCAGCTTGACCCTCTAACTCCCTCACAACCCACCAGTATTACCGGTGCAAACAGCAATAATAAAATATATGGCAATGCTATCAGCAATGTGAACATGGGAATTTGCTTTGTTGGATCGCTGAATGTTAATTTTATGGATTTGGGAAATGATATTGGCGGAACAGGTTTAGCTACAGGTAATACAATAACCAACTGGGGTGGGATTTCACAAAGCGCCAATTATTTTTCAAGCAGTGGTACGTGTTATGGCGTTAACCTCGATAATCAAAAAGGGGAAAATGCATCTTATAATACAATTACAAGTGCTTCAGTAACGGGAGCGCCTGTGAGTATGCGTGGAATTTTTAAAGATTATAATACTTCCCCAACAGGAACTTTTACATCAAATATTACCAACAATACGATCACGATTACCAATGGCCTTACATTAGGCGTTACAATTGAAGGGATCAACGCCCGGGGAATATCAACATCACTGCCAGGAGGGACCATCAACATCAGTTCCAACCTTTTACTGAACAACAGCATGAGCGGAGCAACAACACCAAATTTTATTGGGATCAACTGCATCTCTGCTGTTGGGGCATTAAATATAAACAGTAACATCATCAGCGGAACCAGTTCTGCAGCGGCCACAGGTAGTTTCACCGGTATTTCTAATACAGGCGCAGCTGCTATTGTAAATATAAACAGCAATATCATCAGGGGAACAACCTCCACGTCGGCCAATGGGAATTTTACAGGTATTTCCAGTAATGCAGCCGTTACAACAATTTTAAATATCAACGGGAATAAAATAGGTGATGCCCTGGGAAATGCGATTACTTATTCTGTTGCCAACAGTGGCAATCTTACGGGCATCAATGTACCAACTGTGGGAGCGGCCGCATCTGTTTCAATAAGCAGTAATAATTTCCAGGGATTTGCACAAACGGTTGCTGGAACTGGTGCGCATACTTATATCAATCTCAACCATTCAGCGAATACCGCTTCCATTGATAATATCAACAGCAATGCTTTTACAAATCTCACCGCAAATACTTCAGGTAATGTAACTTTTATTATAAGAGATGGAATAATGGCTGGCTCATCCGGTGCAGCTGAAAATTGCAAGAGCAATGGCATCGTTACCGGGTTCTCAAAACCAGCTGCAGGAGGTACTGTTACTTTATACAGTGCCCTGGGCGGTTCGCTTTCCGGGACAAGCATGGTGCAGACTGGAAACGATTTTTCAAATATTAGTTTAACGGGTGCAACTGTGATGGCCGGCTGGGTGAATTACGAGGGCGGAGGTTCGGGTCCGGCAAAAACGATTAGCAATAATACGTTTACAAACTGGGTGTGCGGTACTGCTGCAGTGAATGTTATTCAATCGAGCAATGGGGATAACGGTACAATCATTTCTGCAAATACCATTTCAAACATTTCCGGTACAGGCGGGGTTACAGCAATAGCAATTGCTTCCGGCAATAAAGGTGCGCTGCAATCATGCTCAGGCAATACTATTTCTTTGATAAGTGCAGGTACGGGCCCGGCACTTGGTATCGTCAGTAATTCACCCTCTGTATCTGCTGTTAATATAAATGGGAATAAAATTTCCGGCCTTTCTTCTTCTTTTGCGGCAAGCTTTACAGCAATAAGAATCATAAATGCTGCAACAGTCAGTGTGGTTAAAAATAAAATATACGATATCAGTGGTGGTTCAGCCAGTTCGCTCGTTTCTGGTATTGATGTGCAATCAACGAACTCAGGTACTTGCAATATTTACAACAATTGTATCGGCGACCTGCGTGCACCTGTTGCAAATTCAACAAATGCCATACGAGGGATTATTATTTCCTCTTTAATGGGCACAGCCACACACAATGTTTATTATAATTCCATATACCTCAACGCAACTTCATCGGGACCAGATTTTGGTACGTCAGGGCTTTTTGTTGGAGCAAGCGGAACGGCAACGAGTGGCCCAACAACCTTGCGGAACAATATCATTATAAACAGGTCTGTTGCAAACGGTACAGCATTCACGGTTGCGTATAGACGAACTGGGGTTTGGTTAAATAATTATGCGGCAGCTTCCAACAATAATATTTTTTACGCAGGTACCCCATCATCCAACAATTTTATTTTTCATGATGGCAGTTCCGGGGACCAAACCCTGGCCGCCTATAAGGCAAGGGCAACACTGTCTCCAAGGGATGCAGCCTCCTTCACAGAATCAACTGCTTTTTTGAGCACAACGGGATCATCTCCTGATTTTCTTCATATAGATCCTGCTGTTCCAACCCAGGCTGAAAGCGGGGCTGTAAATATTACCGGTTATACGGATGACTTTGATGCAGACATTCGCCAGGGGAATCCTGGCTATGGAGGAACAGGCACAGCACCCGATATAGGAGCAGATGAATCAGAAGCGATTTTTTCAGAATTAATACCAGCAGTTATTACATACACAGCGATCACATCACCCACCTGTACTTTCACAGGTATGACAATAACAGGGGTAACAATAACAGATGCAACCGGTGTTGCATTGTCGGGTACAACAAGGCCACGAATTTATTACCGCAAAAATGCAGGAGCATGGTTCTCTGCCCCGGGAACAAACACATCTGGAACGATCAACAACAGTGTGTGGAGCTTTACGATAGTAGAATCGGATATGGGGAGCCTTGCAGGAGGAGACATCATCTCTTATTATATCATTGCCCAGGACTTGAATGCAGTACCTAATGTAGTGTCAAATCCGGCCACGGGCCTTGTGGCAACAAGCGTTAATACGATAACAACACATCCGTCATCGCCAAACACCTATCTCATGAGGTACGACCTCAGCGGTACTTATACTGTTGGAATAGGAGGAGATTTCACAACACTAACGGCAGCAGTAAACGCTTATAATACAGCCTGCGCAATCTCGGGTGCCACTGTTTTTGAACTAACCGACAATAGTTATCCTTCAGAAACTTTTCCTATAGCTATCCTGCCCCACCCGGATGCGAGCGCAGCAAATACACTTACCATAAGGCCGTCTGCCACAGCCTCACCGCTTATAACAGGTGTTGTAGCAGGCGCACAAATCATAAACCTCAATGGCGCCAGGTATATTATTTTTGACGGCAGGCAGGCAGGAACAGGAACTACAAAATCACTTACGCTCGCTAATAACAGTAGTACCGGCATTGTCATGCAGTTTATAAATGATGCCCAGAATAATGTCCTTAAATACTGTAATGTAAAAGGTATGCGGGTAAGTAATTTTACGGGTACAATTTTGTTCAGCACCGCAGCTACCGGAACCGGCAATGATAATAACACAATTGACAATAACGACATTACCGATGCCGGAGGACAACCTACAAACGGCGTCTGTTCGATTGGAACTGCCGGTCAAGAAAATGACAACATATCAATTACAAACAATAATATCTCTAACTATTTCAATCCCTCAGGCAATTCGTGTGGGATTTATATCAGTAGTAACAGCAATTCATGGACAATCACGGGAAACAGGTTTTTTCAATCGGCGACAAGGGTCTATACCAGCGGTAATCCCATCGTTTTTGGGATTTATATTACTACCGGCACTAATGGTAAAAATTATACGATTAATAATAATATCATAGGCTTTGCCAATGCCTCGGGAACAGGCACAACCAACTTGATCGGCAATACTGTTACGCTAGCCGGGTTTCCCTCAGCATATTCACCATCAGGAACAGGAACATCACTTCGATGTGTTGGTATTGGCCTTAGTGTTGGATCACTTGGCCCTGCCTCTAATGTTGATGGCAATACAATCGGGGGAATTGCCATGTACACGTCAAACACATCTTCTACATTAATTCCAATGTTCTGCGCTATCTATGTAGAAAGTGGCACGGTAAACATCGGCGCCAATTCAGGCAATACCATTGGATCAACTTCCGGAACGAATTCTATCTATGTAGCAACAACCGGAAACGGCGGGACATTTTTTGGTATCAAGGCAAACAATATCATTACTGCTGCAATTCAAAATAATACAATTGGGGCGATAACGATATCGAGTACCAGCGCTGCGGTATCTGGTAGCTTTACTGGTATCAGCGCAGGCGGATTTTGTAATTATACAGTTAGCAATAATTCAATAGGGAATGCAGTTCCTGATAATATCAGGATGGGCTATGCCCTCAGTGGTGGCCAACTTTCCAATACAGGTACACTAACGGCAACGAATGCAGGCGTAATAACCATTTTAAAAGGCATCAGCAGCGGCTCTTCGGGCAATACGCTTTCTGTAACAAACAATATACTTCGCGGATGGGTTATGTCATGCAGCAACGCAACCAATACCCTTAACCTGACTGGTATTGAAACCACTGGGGTGTTGGCAGGAGGAAACCCTTCTGTAAATGTGAATAATAATTTTTTCGGAACAGCTTCAACCAATTGGGTGAATTCAACAGTAAATAACTTAAGTACTTTTTATGGAATAAACATGGCAAACACAAATGCCGCTGTTTCCAACATAAAAGACAATGACTTCACAGGCACTATGTTTGGAACCCAAAATGCAGTTGGTGGAGGATTGATCAGGCTTACAGGAGCTTCATCTCCCAACAATATTGCCACTATAAGCGGGAATACATTCACCAACCTGGGATTCCGGTTTTCTTCCGGTGATCTTTACTTTATTTATACCGGCTATACCATTGCCTCTACAGGGCAGCTCATCATTGATAATAACAGAACGGTTGGTACGTTTAGCGGCACCGGCACGGCCATTTATCACATCATTAATCTTTTTATGGGATCGGCTGCAGGCGCAAAAGCAGATATTACTAATAATAATTTTTCAAACATGGTAACAACAGGTGCAAATTCCGGTTATTATCTATTGTACACTTCCTTCAGTGTAAATCCCTGTTTACTAACTGTAAGCGGAAATACTTTCAATAATATATCATTCAGCAACGGATCCTTTGTAAATGGAATTGATATAGCTGATATGACTGGAACTGCAAACTGTTCAAATAACACCTTAACTAATTTCACGGGGCAGGGGTTCATGACAGGAATAACCCTGGATCCTTCCGGCAGCACCGGGCAATTCAATGTTACAAATAATACTATCTCCGGGCTGCTTTCTACAGGTGCGGGTGGTTTCATTAATGGAATAACAGCACGTATTTCGCCCGTGAATGCAACACAAACAACCATTGATCAAAATACGATAAGCGGCTTTTCCTCAACAAATTTAAACGGGGATGTGGCAGGCATTTACCTGGATAATGGGTTTGCTTCCTCCACAGTATCCGTTACCAAAAATAAAATTTATGATCTGTCCGAAAGTGCCATTGGAAGCAACGTATATGGCATCAATAATTATACTTCATTAAGAGGTATTATTACTTACAGCAACAATTATATTGGTGATCTTCGTGCTCCGGTTTCAAACGTGAATGGTCCCGCCGTAACCGGCATAAAACTGTTTATGCTAAGTGGCCAGGCCAATGTGTATTATAATACGGTATATCTCAATGCAGCTGGAACTGCTCCTGTATTTTCAACAGCGGCCATATATGCAGACGCGGCAACAGCAGTAACACTGCGCAATAATATTTTCAGCAACGTTTCCAGCCACGGTGCAACAGGTAAAACAGTGGCTTACTGGCGTGGTGATACAAATCTTGGTACTTACAATGCCGCCTCCAATAACAATTTATTTTATGCAGGAACTACTTCTGCACAAAACCTGATTTTCTATGATGGAACCAACAGTGATCAAACGCTTGCAACATACAAATCAAGAGTAACGCCAAGGGATAACCTTTCAGTAAGTGCAAATCCCGCTTTTATCAGTACAACAGGATCAAATGTAAACTTCCTGCACATTTCAGCTACTGGGAATTGCAGCGTTAATGCTACAGGAAGTAATGCAGGAATATTGCTTTCCACAGATTATGACAATGACCTTCGCAGTATAGCCAGCCCTTTTGTAACAGATATCGGGGCAGATGAATTCAGCAGGAAGAATGCATGGACCGGCGCCAATGGTACAAACTGGAATGATCCTGCTAACTGGTCTGAAGGAATTGTTCCAAATAGCATTGATGAGAATGTTGTCATTTCAAGCCCTCCTGTCAATCAGCCAATCATTGCCCTGGGTGAAACTCACCAGGTTGGCAGCGTGATAATAGGAACCGGCGCAAATCTTACAAATTATGGTACGGTTAAAGTGGCCGGCTATATCTATGGCAACCCCGCAAGTATCAACAATATACAGGCTGGAATTGTTCAGGGTTCTGTCGAGCTGAATGGAAACTGTTCAACGCCTCAATCTTTGGCAGGAAATGTTTTTGTAAACAATGCAGTAAAGAATTTTATTGTTGGCAATGATGTCAATGTATCAGCAGTTGCCGGTGAAAATCTCAATATAAGCAGGGCCTTATCATTTGGAGCTGTCACAGGAAAGGTGCTCGCTACAGGAGACAATATTGTATTGTTGTCAACCGCAGCCGCAACAGCAAATGTTAACGATTTAACAGGAAACAGCATCTCAGGCAAAGCAACCGTAGAACGATTCATTAATACAGGCACTGCGGGAGGACAACATTCAAAAGGATGGCAGTTCCTTGCCACACCTGCACAGGGGCAAACGATTTTTCAGTCATGGCAGGAAGGTGGTTTAACACCGGCAGGTTATGGTACCATTATAACGGGAACGGGTACCGGCTTTGATTTAACAACCACTACACCTTCCATGAAATACTATGACCCCGCCATTGGTGCAAATGGTGCCTGGGTGGGTGTTAGCAGCACAGCGGGCATATTGGATGACCAACGTGGCTATATGCTTTTTGTACGCGGCGACAGAACAGTGAATACCCTGGGAGGGTTGCCAAATCAAACAAATATGCGGATAAAAGGAACTATTTATCAGCCCAATAATCCACCACCCGTTACCAATGTAGCCGCTGGAAAATATGCCTCCGTTGGCAACCCTTACGCATCAACCATTGACCTGGATTATATGAAGAACAATGGGTTGCTGGTAAACCTTAATAATGATGCCGTGGTTTGGGATCCCTTGCTTTACGGTTCTTATGGGTTTGGGGGTTATCAAACATTGGCAGCTGCAAATAACTATGAACCTACTGCCGGGGGAACAAGCTATTATACCGCCGGTGAGCCATCACCATACATTCAAAGCGGGCAGGCGTTTTTTGTGCTGTCATCAGGATCGCCAGGTACAGTTACATTTACAGAAGCTTGTAAGAAGGATACTACTAAATTGGTTAACAGGCTAACGGATGCCGGTAATCGCAAATATTTCAGGGCTGGTTTGTTTACAAACACAGGAATGATTGCCGATGGTAATGCCGTAGCTTTTGAGGATGGCTACATGAATAATGTAGATGCCGATGATGCTATAAAGTTTCTTAATAGCGGGGAAAATTTTATGATCTCAAGGAACAATAAAAAGCTATCGGTGGAAGCAAGGCGCACACCGGAAACAAGGGACACTATTTTTTACTCACTGTCAAACCTGCGCAAACAGCCATACCAGTTAAGGTTTGCCCCAAAAAATCTGCAGGCGGGCGAACTTAGAGCCTATTTGATTGATAAATACCTGCACACTACAACAGAGCTAAATCTTGCTGATAGCAATTTTATTAATATTGATATCAATGCAGATAGTTTGTCTGCGGCGGCAGACAGGTTTTTAGTTGTATTTGAAAAAGTCACAATCGTTCCGGTAACGTTTACCAGCATTTCGGCAAACCGAAAAAACGATAAAGCAATCCAGGTGAAATGGAACATTGAAAACGAGGTCAATATTGAGGAATACAGCCTGGAAAAAAGTAGTGATGGCCAAAATTTTATAGGGATTAATTCAAAACTTCCGATGGTAAATAATGGCGGCTCAGCTACCTATCAGCATATTGACCTAAATCCATTTAATGGAAATAATTATTATCGCGTTAAAGCAACCGGGCTTAGTGGCCAGGTGCAGTTTAGCGTCATTGTTAAAGTGGGCCCCTTGCAAGAAACTGCTTCTATATTTGTTTTTCCCAACCCGGTAGAGAACAAAACCCTTATTATTCATTTTGTAAACCAGGCGACGGGAAATTATAAACTACAGTTAACCAACCAGCTTGGACAGGTTATTTATAAGAGTAATATCCAGGTTGAAGATGCGAATATTACCCGTTCTATTATTCTGGATGAATCCATAGCTGCAGGCAATTACCAGTTAAGTATAGTTGGCGCAGATGCAAAAAGATCTGTTATACAAATTATTATCAGGTAAACATTCATTTAAAAAAAACATTCCTGCGTTGTTTGTTTGGGTTAATAAGTAGAAATTTGCCGCATGGAATTTCTAAAGAAAGATTTTACGAACGAAGAATTGATCAGTTTATACAAAGGCTTGCTCCTGCCACGCATGATCGAAGAAAAAATGCTGGTGCTTTTGCGGCAGGGAAAAATTTCTAAATGGTTTAGTGGTATTGGGCAGGAAGCCATTTCTGTAGGAGCTACTTTGGCTCTGCAAGCCGACGAATGGATAATGCCATTACACCGCAACCTGGGTGTGTTCACATCACGAAAAATGCCACTGAGTAAGCTATTCAAACAATGGCAGGGAAATAAAGATGGATACAGCAAAGGCCGTGAGCGTAGTTTTCACTTTGGTAATAAAGAGCATCATATATGTGGTATGATCTCACACCTCGGCCCCCAGCTGGCAATTGCTGATGGCGTTGCGCTTGCTTATAAACTAAGAAAAGAAAAGAAAGTATCACTTACCTTTACAGGTGATGGTGGTACCAGTGAAGGAGATTTCCATGAAGCGCTGAATACTGCTGCAGTATGGGACCTTCCAGTGATATTCATCATTGAAAATAATGGATATGGTTTAAGTACACCTACAAGCGAACAATACCGTTGTAAAAATTTAGTGGATAAGGCGATTGGTTATGGTATTGAAGCTGTGCAGATTGATGGAAATAATATACTTACTGTTTATGATACCATTAAAGGTGTGAGGGAATATTGTATTCAAAACCAAAAACCCTATTTGATCGAATGCATGACCTTTCGCATGCGTGGCCATGAAGAAGCAAGCGGGGTAAAATATGTTCCAAAACATTTATTTGAAGAATGGGAAGAAAAGGATCCGATTAAAAATTATGAACAATGGTTAATTGGTGAAAAAATATTATCTGCCGATGAAGTGCTTGCAGCTAAAGGAGAAACGAAAAGTTATATAGAAACAGAATTGCAACATGGATTTGTTAGTGAAAAAATTATTCCGGATACGGAGGAAGAAGTCAATGATGTTTATGCAGTTCGGGAATTGGCAATCGGGAATCCGGAATTGGTTATTGATAATAGCGAATTGTCATTTAAAATAGAAGGAACATCTACGGAAAAAAAGTTCATCCATGCGATCAGTGACGCATTGGAGCAGTCCCTGAATAAACATCCCAACCTGGTTTTAATGGGGCAGGATATTGCTGAATATGGCGGTGCATTTAAAGTTACTGAGGGCTTTGTAGAAAAGTTCAGCAAAGAAAGGATACGGAATACGCCTTTGTGCGAAAGCGCCATTGTAGGAGCCGCACTTGGGTTAAGCCTGGAGGGTTATAAATCTGTGATGGAAATGCAGTTTGGTGATTTTGTTACGGTGGGCTTCAACCAGATTATCAATAACCTGGCAAAGATCCACTACCGGTGGGGCCAAAACGCTGATGTGGTGATACGCATGCCTACCGGTGGCGGTGTTGGAGCGGGGCCTTTTCATAGCCAAAGCAACGAAGCCTGGTTTGTGCATACCCCAGGTTTAAAAGTAGTTTACCCTTCAACAGCAATAGATGCAAAAGGATTGCTTATCGCTGCGATCAATGACCCCAACCCTGTTTTATATTTTGAGCACAAGGCCTTGTATAGAAGTATTGCAGGAAACGTACCTGAATCATCTTACGAAATTGAGATCGGGAAGGCAAAACATGTAAATAAAGGTGAAGATATTTCGATCATTACTTATGGCGCAGCTGTTCACTGGGCGCTGGATTACGCAAAGAACAACCCGGATATTTCTTTGGACATTCTTGATCTGCGTTCACTGTTGCCGTTAGATTATGATGCCATAAAAAAATCGGTGGCGAGAACAGGGAAGGTACTTATACTTCACGAAGATTGCCTGACGGGCGGCATTGGTGGTGAAATTTCAGCATGGATCGCTGAGCACTGCTATCCGTTATTAGATGCACCCATCATGCGTTGTGCAAGCCTGGATACTCCTATCCCATTTAGTATTGAACTGGAGAAAAATTTTATGGCGTATTCAAGATTGGAAAAAACGATCGAAAAATTGTTGGCGTACTAAATGGACGATTTAGGATTGAGATCATTTCACCGGCATTGATTAAAACAATGAATACCTCCAATCTTAAATCTTCCATCTTACATCTTCTGCGGAATGAACTTCATTGAAATTGAATTCACACAGTGCCTTGTGTTCTTATCAGTAAATCGTTCACCTAAAAATACATGTCCCAGGTGTGCATCACAGTTAGCACAAACAATCTCTGTCCTACTTCCGTCTGCATCATCAATTCTTTTTACTGCGCCAGGGATCTCATCATCGAAACTCGGCCAGCCACAACGGGAATCAAATTTATCTTTAGATTCGTACAAGGGCGTATTGCAACGCCTGCATACATAAGTGCCAGTTTGTTTATTATCGGTGTATTCACCTGTAAATGCCCTTTCTGTTCCTTTATGAAGAATAACGTATTCTTCGTCCTTCGTTAATTTATTATATTCCATAATTGTAAAATTAAAAAGCAAATTTACCCAACGAAGATGGCTAAATAAAATAATGAGTTGTTATAATTTTAAAACCCGGCCAGCGTTTGATTTGCCGATTGCCAATTCCTTCGTCAATTTCCATCTTCTTTTTTCGCGGCTGGCACCGGCATGATGGTTTTGTACTGGTAAAATGCGCTTAAAACATACTCGTTGAACATGATCTCGTCACTGTTCCTCGCAAATTCATAGTCGGGCCTGTACCAAACAAGAAAAGTATCGAGTAATGCACCATGCAGGCCGGTAATGCGCCTTACGGTTAATTTATTAAACCTGAAGTCCACATATTTTTCCTGTTCTTCCGTTTCCAACCGCCGCTGAAAAGCCCTAAGCCGTTTATTTCTTTTAAAACGAAAGACATTGATCAGTTCATTTACATCGGCGCCGGCACCACCCGTTGGTGATATGGATGTTTTAATCCCAGGCTTTGTATAATCATATATATCGGCATACTCCTGCCTATGCTCAAGCGAATCCTGCCTGTACGATTTAGAAAATACAGTGACCTCTTTTAGCATGCTGTACTTGCCTTTTATTTTTATTCGAAGCGATATATCGAAATGGGAGGGATCCGGGATAGTTCCTACAGGAAATTTTTGCGTGGGCTTACCATTATAATAGAAAGTAAGCGAATCTTTTTCAGTGCTGTTAATACTGTAACGGCCCATACTGTCGGTAACCGTAAACCATCCACCCGTACTTACAACCCTGGCATTTTCAACATAATTAATTTTACTGCTATCGTACACGGTTCCACTAACGGTCAACTGTGCCTGTAGGGTGGAGACTTCAAATAAAAAAAATAAAAAAAGTAAAACAGATCGCAAACGCAGATTGGGTTTAAGGTTGGTAATATTAAGCAAGAATCAGAGATCCCTTGCAGTGACAATCGTTATTTAACTTGTTTTTTGCTTTTTTAGAAGGCTTTCAATTACATGAGGATAATGGGTGTGCTCAAGCTGGTGGATCTTTTGCGCCAGGCCGGCGGCAGTATCAGCGGGATCAATTTCACATCTGGCCTGGAATATCATTTCACCATGGTCATAAATTTCATCGACATAATGAATACTGATGCCGCTTTGTTTTTCTTTATTTGAAATAACAGCATCGTGCACATGCATACCGTACATCCCTTTGCCGGAATAAGCTGGCAACAAAGCAGGATGAATGTTTATGATTTTTTTTGGGAAAGCCTGTATCAGTGCAGGTGGAATCTTTAATAAGAAGCCGGCCAGTATGATCAGGTCGATCTTCCTGTTTTTTAACTCGTCAAGGAATGGTTTATTCGCCAATTGATCTTTGCTGATCAGCAGGTGTTCTATATCGCTGCCTTCTGCCACCTGGATAACGCCGGCACCAGCCCTGTTGGTAACAATCAATTCAATTTTTACATCAGGGTCATTCCTGAAATGTTCAATGATCCTTTTTGCATTTGTCCCTGCGCCACTTGCAAAAATAGCCAGCCTTGTTTGATTAGTGGCCGGTAGGGCATGGCGTCTATTCATCATCTTATTTCTTATTTTTAAAATATAGTTTTTAAAAAAGGAATATTGGCCGAGTGGAATGCTTACAACCAAAACACAAAAGGGCCATAGGATTGTAATGAGGATTAGATAGACTAAAAACCAAATGATATTTTTTTCAAGATTGGTAATTAAAAGAATTTTGCGGCCGGCAATGCCGCACAAACTGCCTCCAATTGCAAACGTCGAAATTATCAGGAGCAGGTTCCATAAATTAACATTCCATTTTGCCTGCAGTTTTTTGAGCATGCTGCAAAATTGCAGAAAACATCCTGATCTGATCGCTTTTTTTCAGTCAAAAAACAGAAAAGTTTTGGCTTACAAATACATGACAATGCTCATATGCAACACATCACAATCCGTTGAAACCCACGCCAGATAAGGGAAAAAAAAGTTTCGAAATGTTGATATTATGTCAATATCCTCCCTTATTTTTGCAACCAAACCAGGATTTTTTTCCACATTAGCCCCGATAACTGTATGAGTCGCTATAGAGAAATCATTAACAAAGCTTTTGCAAGTCTTCTTTTAATTCTACTTGTTTCTATTTCAAACGTTGTATTTGGCCAGAATGGGGAAGCCCTTTTTAAAGCCAATTGTGCCAATTGCCATAAGCCACTGGAGGATTTTACCGGGCCAGCTTTAAAAGGTGCAAGAGACAGGGAACCTTCCAAAGACTGGGTATATGCCTGGGTGAAAAATTCCGCAATAGTCAGGGAGAAGGATGCATATGGTAAAGCCTTGTTTGAAAAATGGAACAAAACCCCGATGAATTCATTTCCCACTCTCAAAAATGAGGAAATTGACGCTATTCTTGACTATGCAGATAAATTTGTGCCTGTTGTAAAAGGCCCGGCCGGGGATTCAGGCCAGCCCGAATCAGATAATTCACTGCTTTTTGGAATACTCACTTTAGTATTAGCACTGGTTGCATTCATATTATTACAGGTAAACAGCAATCTTCGCAAACTTACAGATGAAAAAGAAGGCGTTTACCGCGGCGAACCGGTGCCTTTTTACCGCAATAAGACCTATTTGATGGCTGCCGTTCTGCTGTTATTTGGGGTTGGTGGTTATATGACGATCAGTGCAGCTATTGGTCTTGGACGTATGAAAGGCTATCAGCCAGAGCAACCTATATACTATTCTCATAAAGTACATGCCGGCGTAAACCAGATCAGTTGCCTGTATTGCCATGGTGGAGCACAGGATAGCAAACATGCCAACATTCCGTCGGTTAATGTTTGTATGAATTGTCATATGGGTATTAAAGAATATAAAGGAGAAGAAAAACTGGTAAGGGAAGATGGGAAAAATGTGAATGGTACTGAAGAAATACAAAAACTTTACGCTTATGCAGGTTGGAATCCAGCTGGCGGACCCGATGGAAAGGGTGCATACAACCCGGATAATAATAATGATGGGATGCCCGATGGCGCAAGGCCGATCAATTGGGTGAAGATCCACAACCTGCCCGACCATGTTTACTTTAATCATAGCCAACACGTAAAAGTGGGTAAGCAACAGTGCCAGACCTGTCATGGTAACATACAGTCAATGCCTGAAGTTTATCAATTTGCCGAACTAAGCATGGGCTGGTGTGTAAACTGTCACCGCGAAACCAAAGTGGACTTCTACAATAAACAGACAGGCGAAGGAAATAAATTTTACAGCATTTACGAAAAGTTCCATAACGATATAAAGTCGGGAAAAATGGACAGTGTAACTGTTGAAAAAATTGGTGGAACGGAGTGTCAGAAATGTCACTACTAATATGATATGAAAGCGGTGGGATAATTTGTCCCGGCTCATTCTCTCCCGGTAATAACGGGATCAAATTTCAGAATTTTCAAATTGTAATATGGAAAAAAAGTACTGGCAGAATTTTGGTGAACTAAATCAGTCTGATGCTTTTCAGCAATCATCAGAAAAGGAGTTTAAAGAAGAACTACTTCCGATAGAAGAATTGCAGCAGGAAGGATTACTGGATGGCAAAACCCCACGCAGGGACTTCTTAAAGTATCTCGGATTTAGCACTGCAGCTGCCGCTATCGCAGCCAGTTGTGAAATGCCTGTTCGCAAGGCCATACCTTATTTACAAAAGCCCGAAGATGTAATTCCGGGCATTCCAAACTATTTTGCTTCTACTTATGTGAATGGCGGTGATGCGATCAGTGTTGTTGTAAAACAACGTGACGGCAGGCCGATCAAAATAGAAGGAAATGAACTTTCAACAATCACAAAAGGTGGCACCAGTGCACAGGCTCAAGCCTCCGTTCTTGATATTTATGACGTAACCCGGCTTCGCCACCCATTGCAAAAAGCCGGTAACGATTTTAAGGAAGTAAGCAGTTTCGATGCTTTTGATAAAATGGTGGGAGATGCAATGGCGGGCTTGGGTGGAAAACCAGTGGTCCTGCTGACTTCTACTATTCACTCCCCTACTACATTACAGATCATCAGTCAGTTTCTTGCTAAATACCCCGGCAGCCGCCATGTACAGTATGATGCAGTAAGCAGCAGCGGTATGTTACTGGCAAATGAGGCCTGCTATGGCAAAAGGGCTTTGCCGTCTTATCAATTTGATAAGGCAAAAGTAATTGTCAGCCTCAGTGCCGATTTTCTTGGTACATGGCTAAGCCCGGTCGAATTCAGCAAGCAATATTCATCTCAAAGAAAAATAAAAGGCGAAAAACCTGAGTTAAGCCGTCATATCCAATTTGAAAGTATGTTAAGCCTCACCGGCAGCAATGCCGACGACAGGTTTACGCATAAGCCTTCTGAAACCGGTGCCGTGGCATTGGCTTTACTGGCAAAACTTGGAGGCGGTGTAACAGGTCCATCATTTTCAGATGCAAAACTTATTAAAGGCATCGATCAAACAGCAGCCTTGTTATCTGCAAATAAAAATGCCGCTCTTGTAGTTTGCGGCAGTAATGACGTAAATGTGCAAATGGTTGTTAATGCAATCAATGAATTGATAGGTGCAAATGGGTCCACAATTAACTGGGCTCTTACATCCAATTACAGGAAAGGTATTGATGCTGATATGGTTAAACTTGCAGCGGATATGGGTTCCGGTAATGTTGGTGCTTTATTGCTGTATGATTGCAACCCGGTTTACACATATGTTGATGGTAAAAAATTCGGCGAAGCCATTGCCAAAGTTCCGGTGACGGTTTCATTTAATGCAACCATGGACGAAACAACTGAGCAATGTAAATTTATTATTCCTTCTCATCATTGGTTGGAAAGCTGGGGCGATGCGGAACCTAAAACAGGTTTTATCAGTTTGATCCAGCCGATCATCAACCCCTTATTTAAAACAAGAGAATTTCAGACTTCGTTAATGAAGTGGACCGGAACTCCTGTAGCCCAACCAGTACAAAGAGATACGACCATCGTTGGAATGCAGCCAGTTACGGTAGCTCCTTCAAACGACTACGCAGCATACGTAAAAAATTACTGGACCACAAAACTTGGAACTATAGAACTTTGGGAAAAAGCGTTACAGGATGGCGTTATTGAAACAACTGTGGCAGCCGCTGCGGGCACTTTCAACAACGGCGGGCTTGCTGCTGCAGCATCAAAAATTGCTCAAACAAAAGGCGGTGACAGAGAGGTGATCCTTTACCAGAAGATATCAATGGGTGATGGCTCACATGCAAATAACCCATGGTTGCAGGAACTTCCTGATCCAATATCTAAAGTTACCTGGGACAACTATGCAATGGTTGGCCCCGAGTTGGCAAAAGCCCTCATCGGCATTGATGTGGCAAACCCTGATAGCAATCGTGAGGCAGACAATTATGAAGTTCACCCCGAAAAACCAGTTATCAAAATAACGGTTAATAATCAATCATTATCACTACCTGTTCTTATTCTACCAGGCTTAAATGCATCTACGATAGCAATTGCACTAGGTTACGGAAGACAAAGCGCCAATAAAGAAAAAACAAAAGAACGTATTGGCCTTGCAGCAACTGATGCCGGTCAAAATGCATTCCCACTTGCAGTATTTGATGGAACAACAATACAATATACCGGGGTAGCCACTGTGGCTAAAACCGGGGATAACTATCCATTGGCTCAAACGCAGGTTCATGGTTCTTCAGAGAGCAGGCCCATCTTGTTTGAGACAAATCTTTCAAGTTTCCTTGCAAACCCCGAAGCACTACTGGAAGAACCAAGGCACGAAAGAGGTATCATTATGGCTGATGGTAAAACTGATTTTAGAAGGGACGGAACAATGTACCCGGATTTTGACAAGCCTGGTATCAAATGGGGAATGAGCATTGACCTGAATACCTGCACAGGTTGCAGTGCCTGCGTTGTTGCATGTACTGCTGAAAATAATGTGGCTGTAGTGGGTAAAATGCAGGTTCAACGTGCACATGAAATGCACTGGTTACGTATCGATCGCTATTTTACCGGGGATGTAAAAAATCCTGATGTTGTTTTCCAGCCAATGCTTTGCCAGCACTGTGATAACGCACCATGCGAAAACGTTTGCCCGGTTGCTGCTACCAACCACAGCACTGAAGGCTTGAATCAAATGACCTATAACCGTTGTATCGGAACAAGATATTGCGCCAACAACTGTCCATATAAAGTACGGCGTTTCAACTGGCTGGATTTTACCGGAGCTGATAGCTTCGAAGACAACCAGAATCCATTGATCGGCCTTGATCTTAATGAGGTAACGCTACAAATGAACGATGACCTTACAAGAATGGTATTGAATCCGGATGTTACGGTTCGTTCAAGAGGTGTTATTGAAAAATGTTCTTTTTGTGTTCAACGATTGCAGGACAGCAAGCTGGATGCAAAGAAACACGGTGACCCAACCATTGTGCGCAATGTAAAGACGGCTTGTATGCAGGCATGTCCTACCAACGCCATCAATTTTGGTAACGTGAATGATAGAGAAAGTGAAGTGTCAAAAGACAGGAACGATCATAATCGTAACTTCTATGTACTTGAACAACTGCACGTATTGCCAAACGTTAGCTACCTGGCTAAAATAAGGAATACCGACAGGCATGTTGGTGTAGAAGAGGAAGGGCATGGGCACGGCAATGAAAAGAAAGAAGAGAAGAAGGCTGTGAAAGAACATGCGTAAATGTTGATAGGTTGACTGGTTAATAAAGTTGAACAGATATAGAAAGCTAAGTATAAAAAAAACAGGCTAACAGCTAACACTTGCCTACCGGCAGGCAGGGCTAATAGCTAAAAGCTAAACAAGATATGTCATTACTGAAATACGAATCACAACAAAGGGAACCGCTGGTAGATGGTAATAAAGATTATCACCAGGTAACGGAAGATATTATTAGTCCCATTGAAATGAAGCCCAGCCGGCTTTGGTATATTGGTTTTTATATAAGTGTGGCCCTGCTGTTATTTGGGGTTTACAGTGTTTATCGGGAGGTTACTTACGGTATCGGGCAGTGGAACCTGAACAAGACGATTGGCTGGGGTTGGGATATTACTAATTTCGTTTGGTTGGTTGGTATCGGTCATGCGGGAACGCTGATCTCTGCGATCCTTTTGCTTTTCCGCCAGGGATGGAGAACAGGTGTGAACCGTGCAGCGGAAGCGATGACAATATTTGCGGTAATGTGTGCGGGACAGTTCCCCATCTGGCATATGGGCCGGGTATGGCTTGCATTCTTCATTATGCCATATCCAAATTCACGTGGACCGGTTTGGGTAAACTTTAATTCACCACTTCTTTGGGATGTATTTGCGATATCAACTTATTTCACAGTATCATTATTATTCTGGTATTCTGGCTTGATCCCTGACATGGCAACGGTAAGGGATAGGGCAAAAACAAAATTTAGAAAATTAATGTATGGTATTGCTGCTTTTGGCTGGACAGGAAGTACCAAACACTGGCAAAGGCATGAATCACTATCCCTGGTGCTCGCCGGCCTTGCAACACCACTTGTACTTTCGGTGCACACCATTGTATCGTTTGACTTCGCAACATCTATTGTTCCCGGATGGCACACAACCATCTTCCCTCCTTACTTCGTTGCCGGTGCGATCTTTAGTGGATTTGCCATGGTACAATCACTGTTGATCGTTGTAAGAAAAGTAATGGCGCTTGAAGACTATATCACCATTGGCCATATTGAGGCAATGAATAAAGTAATTGTACTAACGGGTAGCATCGTGGGTTGCGCCTACCTGACAGAATTGTTTATTGCATGGTATGGACAAAATCCATACGAGTGGTACGCATTCAGCCAGAACCGTGCAAACCTTTTCTCCCCTTACGGTTGGAGCTATTGGCTCATGATGTTCTGCAACGTGGTGTCACCACAGTTATTCTGGAGCCGTAAATTAAGAAGAAATATTACCGTTACTTTTTTCATGAGCGTAATTGTAAACATTGGTATGTGGTACGAGCGTTTTGTTATCATCGTTACATCCACTTATCGTGACTATTTACCATCCAGCTGGAGCACTTATTACAGCCCGAGCATTTATGAAATTGGTTTTTATCTCGGTACGTTTGGACTGTTCTTCACCTGCTTCTTCCTGTTTGCTAAATACTTCCCGGTTATAGCTGTGGCAGAGATTAAGGCAATATTGAAGACCAGCGGTGAAAGTTATAAAGTTAAAATGACAGATATAGAGAAAGCAGATGCAGAGAAATTTTATATCGAAGAGGTTGGGCACGCACATTAATAGGTTTAAAGGTTTAAGACGTTTAAAAGGTTAAGGTTTTTTAGATACGAAATTGTTAACTAAAGCTTGCAGCTTGAAGCTTGCAGCTAAAAGCTAGATACTATGGCTGGAGGAATAAAAAAATTTGTGGTGGGATCATTTGATGATGAAAAGGTATTGTTTCCTGCTGTAAAGAATGTACGCAAAGCAGGTTATAAGATCCATGATGTGTACACACCTTTTCCTATTCACGGTCTTGACCATGCAATGGGAATAAGGGAAACGAGTTTACACACTGCTGGATTCATCTATGCAATTACAGGCACTGCCACAGCGCTGGGTTGCATGAGCTGGGTGTTTTGTAAAGACTGGCCGCTGAACATTGGAGGTAAACCTCATTTCGCTTTGCCTGCCTGGATTCCTATTACGTTCGAGCTAACGGTATTGTTTTCCGCAGTAGGAATGGTACTTACATTTTGCTATCTCTGCCAGTTATCGCCATTTGTAAAAAAACATCATTTTCACGAACGTGCTACCGATGATCTTTTTGTTATGGCAATAGAGTGTACTGATAAAACAAATGATATGGAAGTACAAAATTTTTTACAAAAAGCAGGTGCCAAAGAAATAAATGTGCAGGTGGCGGAAACAGGCTGGTGGCTTGGCAGGTATGACAAAGAACAAAAATTATACAGGGACGAAAAAGGATATTAAAGCCGCCTCACCCCAAAAAGGGAAAATCACAAAGGAGGTTCAATAGACAGCGATTAAAAATTGACCTAACAAAAGAGTTTAAGAATAATGAAAAAAATTGCAATTATATCAGCAATCATCTTAGTATCAGCAACCCTGTTCATTGGATGCGGTAACAAAAGGGAACCGGGCCGTGTATATATGCCTGATATGGGGGTGAGCAGGGCGTATGAAACTTATGCAGAAAGGGATTCATTAAGATTCACGGCAGACCCGAACAATAAAGGTGGGTTGATCTTTTATAATAACAGGCCTGTAAACGGCACGATGAAAAGAGGAGAATTGCCGCCCTATGCTTTGCCTAATGACAGCAACGGGTATAAAATGAGTGCAGCGATAAAAAATCCTTACGATAGTGTTTCTGCCGCCGAACTTGCTGAAGCAGGAAGGTTGTATAACATCAATTGTGGCATTTGCCATGGTGAAAAAGCAGGAGGCAATGGCCCGGTTGCCGAAAAAATTGGTGCAGTAGCAAACCTTGCATCCGGGGAAAAAGCTTTGCTGAGCGATGGTACGATGTTCCATGTAATGCAATACGGTAAAAATTATATGGGAAGTTATGCATCACAACTTGACGCAAAGCAGCGCTGGATGATCATAAAATATATAAGGACGCTGCAGGCAAAACCTGCAACGGGAGCAGCAGCAACATCTGACAGCACGGGTGCAACAGCAAAACTGAAATCAGATAGTACAGTAAAGCAAAAAATGTAATTAAATTAAAAGCATTCACACAAAATAAAGTTTAGATGAGCCAAAATTTTGAATTACCGGGCAGTTACAAGAAGTGGACGTTGGGCTTGATCATCGCCGGTGTAATAACAGTTTTGTATGGTTTCATTATGTTTCACCCTTTTGAGCATGGTGAACATGGTGCCAATATAAATAGTACACGTTTCTGGGCCGTGTTGTTGCAGAATAGCGTGTATTGGTTATTGTTAGTGAATGCTGCAATGTTCTTCATCTGTGTTACAACAATGGCAATGGGCGGATGGCAGGTTGCTCTGCGCAGGGTACCTGAAGCTATTTCAAGCGTCGTTCCAATTCTTGGTACAATCACCTTTGTAATATTAATGGCAATTGTTTGGGGTGGCCGTACAGATATTTATCATTGGCTTGATCCAAAAGTTTATGATCACAACTCTCCTTTGTACGACAAGATCCTGGACGGAAAGAAAGGTTTTCTAAGCCCCATGTTCTTTACGATCTGGTCAGCCGTGTCTATTGGGCTTTGGTGGTTGCTCGGCAGAAAAATGAGAAGCCTCAGTCTTGAAACTGATAAGCGTGGACCAATGGATTATGAAACAGGAAAAAAATGGATCTGGAAAAATACTGTATGGGCGTCGTTATTCACCGTTTTCTTCGGGCTGTCTGTTGCTTCAACCGTTCCATGGTTGTGGCTCATGAGCATCGACTCGCATTGGTACAGTACCATGTATAGCTGGTACACATTTGCAAGCACATTTGTTGCAGGTATGTCGCTGATCGCAATATTCGTTATCTACCTGAAGAATCGGGGGCAGTTGGAATATGTAACGGAAGAGCATTTACATGATGTTGGCAAGTTCATGTTCGCTTTTTCAGTATTCTGGACTTACTTATGGTTTTCACAATACATGCTAATATGGTATAGTAATCAGCCAGAAGAAACAAAATACTTTATTGAAAGAGTTGGCACAGCAGATAAGGCAGGCCCATACCGGGGAATATTTCTCTTCAACCTGATCATAAATTTTCTTTGTCCCCTGTTAATATTAATGAAGAAGAATACTAAACGCAGTTGGACGATGGTGACATTTATGGCAGTGTTGATCATATTTGGTCATTGGATAGATTTTTACCAAATGGTAATGCCGGGTGCATTGGGTGAACACACAGAAATGACAATGCCTTTTTCGTTCGGTATTGCAGCTTTGTTTATTGGCCTGATCATGTGGGGTGTTGGTAATTACTTTACAAAGAATCCCCTCACTGCAAAAAATCATCCTTTCCTCAAAGAAAGTATCATACATCATACATAGAATTTAAACAAATACATGCATTGCTTTTCTTTAAATTAATTTTGCAGTGTTGAGGTCAGTTAAATAAACCGGTTCAGAAGAAGGCTTTAATAAGATAAAAAATTTTATAAAATGAAGGAGTTTTTTTTGGTTGCGATAGTCGTCATGATCTTTGTAGTCATTTTCCAGATTGCAAAAGCCAGTGAATATGTAAATGTATTAAAAGGCGAAGAAAAATCCCGCAGGCAAAATAACAAGATCAACGGATTCCTGTTAATCGCTTTTTTAGTATTTGGATTATTTGGTGCGTGGTATTGCAATGACCTGTATTATGGCCAAACATTATTTCCACAGGGATCAGCTTCTGAGCAAGGGGAAAAGATCGACCTGATGCTTTACATCACCATCGCTGTTACAGGAGTTGTATTTGTAATCACACAGGTGTTGCTGTTTTGGTTTTGCTTTAAATACCAGGAAAAGGACGGAAAGAAACCATTCTACTTCCCCCATAATACAAAACTGGAATTATTGTGGACTACAGTGCCAGCGATCTTCCTTACCGTTCTTGTTGTATTCGGTTTGAAATATTGGTTCAAGATGACAAATGATGCACCTAAAGATGCAGTTCTTGTGGAAATTACAGGCCACCAGTTTGGTTGGGAAATGCGTTACCCGGGTAAAGATGCTGTTTTAGGTAAAAAGAACTTTAAGAAATATAATACCCCTGTTGGAAATACTTTAGGAGTTGATTTTGATGACCCGGAAAGCTGGGATGATCTTCACGTATCAACGGAAATGCATATCCCGGTAAATAAACCCGTTAAGCTTGTTATCAATTCACAGGACGTGATACATGATGTTGGTTTGTCTCATTTCAGGATGAAAATGGATGCTGTTCCTGGTATTCCAACCACACTCTGGTTTACGCCAAAATATACAACGGAAGAAATGAAAAGAAGAACCAGCAATCCTGATTTTGTTTATGAGATCAGCTGCGACCAGATGTGCGGATCAGGGCACTTTTCAATGAGGGGAATTGTTGTTGTTGAAAGTGAAGCCGACTATAAAAAATGGCTGGCAACACAGGTTCCTGAATATGTAACGTTGACCAAAAAAGAAGAGCCGGCAAAACCCGCTTCTGACAGTGCCGCAGCAACAAAAGTTGTTGCGCAGGTTTTACCGAAATAAAATAATTATTGGATCTATAATAATATTAAGATTATGAGTAGCGCAGTTCCTTTACACCACGAAGACGTACATACGGGACATGGACATGATGATGCACATCATGAGCACCACCATCATGAAACATTTATTTCTAAATATGTTTTTAGCCAGGATCATAAAATGATCGCCAGGCAATTTTTAATAACGGGAATTATCTGGGCGATCATAGGTGGGTTATTTTCTGTGCTTTTCCGTTTGCAACTTGGTTATCCTGAATCTACCTTTCCATGGCTGGAAGATATCCTGGGCCACTGGGCAAAAGGTGGAAAAATACAACCAGAATTTTATTATGCACTGGTTACCATGCACGGAACGGTGCTGGTATTCTTTGTATTAACAGCTGGCTTAAGCGGAACCTTCGCTAATTTTTTAATACCATTACAGATAGGTGCAAGGGATATGGCCTCGCCGATGCTGAACATGCTT